>NZ_JADYXN010000098.1:0-1054 GCF_015864285.1 Pseudoalteromonas sp. NZS100_1 | reverse complement strand
GCATTATAATGATGCGGCCTAACGTTGTTGTAATATCCGTTGATATAATCACTAACGCTATATTTAGCATCTATAAAATTTCCATATCCAACCTTTGGCATCCATTCCGTTTTAAAGCTTCTAAAAAATCGCTCCATTGGTGCATTATCCCAACAGTTTCCACGCCTACTCATACTTTGTTTGATTTTATAGCGCCATAAACGTTGGCGATATTTTAAACTTGTATAATGACTACCCTGGTCTGAATGAAACATCAGTCCTGTCGGTTTTCCTCTGCTTTCATACGCGAGTTCAAGCGCTTTTAGCGTTAAATTAGTATCTGGCGACAACGACATGGCCCAGCCAACGACTTTACGTGCAAATAAATCAATAACAACGGCTAAATAAGCCCAGCGATTACCTACCCAAATATACGTCACATCACCGCACCATACGGTATCTGGCTCAACAACATCAAATTGTCTATCAAGCAGGTTTGGAATTTCAAGGTGTTCATTACCGCCGCGTTTATATGAATGTTGAGGTACTTGGCAGCTTTCAAGCTTTAATTTAACCATTAGCTTAGCAGCACGATAACGACTCAATTCAAAATCATTGTTCGTTGCTATTGCCGCGATTGTCCGCGCCCCAGCTGAGCCACCGCTCATTGCATGTATTGCTTTAACTTCAGCCTCTAGCCTTACTTGCTCTGACGTCGGCGTTGTATCCCGTATAGCCCAATATTTATAGCTGCTACGATGCACATTGAATACGTTACACAGCACGCTAATTGGGTAACGCTCTCGTTGATTTAGTTTCTCGATTAACGAGAATTGTTCAGGGAGTCGGACATCAAGAGAGCGGTAGCCTTTTTTAATATATCCTTTTCTAATTCGATGCGTTGGATTTGCTTTTTAAGTTCGCGGATTTCAATTTGTTCGGGCGTCATTGGCGAAGCCGATGGTGTCTGGCCATTCCGCTCTTGCTTTAATTGAGTAACCCACTTACTGACGGTTGATTTACCCACCCCCATCGCTTTGGCTGCTTCTTCTTGAGTATAACTTTGGTCAACTAC
>NZ_JADYXN010000097.1:0-1061 GCF_015864285.1 Pseudoalteromonas sp. NZS100_1 | reverse complement strand
CGTGATAGAGGAGGCGTGGGACCGCTATGCGACCCCGATCGCGGTCACCGAAGTCCATAATGGCTGCACGCGCGAGGAGCAGCTGCGCTGGCTGGCGGAGGCGTGGGATTGCGCCGAGGATCTGCGCAATGAGGGCGTGGACGTGCGAGCGATCACGCTCTGGTCGCTGCTCGGCAGTAGCGGATGGACCACGCTGCTGACCGCCCCCGGCATCTATGAGCCGGGCATATTCGACGTCAGTAGCGGAACGCCGCGCGCGACCGCTCTCGCAGCGCTCGGCACGGCTCTGGCCACTGGCGCTGCACGGCATCCGCTTGCAGCGCAGCCGGGCTGGTGGCGTCGGCCGATCCGGCTTGAATATCCCGCCGTCCGCCGTCCTGCCCCGGCCGTGCAGCACCGGGCGGACAGTTGCAGGGAGCGTGCGCCCATGGGTCGGCCCCTCCTGATCATGGGCGCGACAGGAACCCTGGGGCAAGCGTTCGCGCGGGCCTGTACGCTCCGCAACATACCGCATGTGCTGACGGCGCGGCACGCGCTCGACATCACCAGCGAGGCCAGCATCGGGGCTGCGCTGGACCGGCACGATCCCTGGGCAGTGGTGAACGCCGCCGGCTGGGTACGGGTCGACGAGGCGGAAAGCCATGCCGCCCGTTGTTTTGCGGCGAACAGCGACGGCCCGGTCCGCCTTGCGCGGATGGCGGAGGAGCGGGGGCTTGCCACCCTCAATGTCTCAAGCGACCTCGTCTTCGGGGGCAAGGCGGAAGGGGCCTATGTCGAAACCGACGCGCCCGACCCGCGCAACGTCTATGGCGAGAGCAAGGCGCGCATGGAGGAGGGACTTCTCGCCCTGGCGGGGACGCATCTCATCGTTCGCACCGCAGCCTTCTTCTCTCCCCATGACGAGTTCAACTTTGCCGTCGCGGTCGCTCGCGCCCTGACGGCGGGGCAGCCGTTCGAGGCCGCGGCGGACCAGCGGATCACGCCGACCTATGTGCCGCATCTCGTCAGGGTCGCGCTCGACCTCCTGATCGACGGTGAGCAGGGCCTCTGGCACCTCACCA
>NZ_JADYXN010000096.1:0-1072 GCF_015864285.1 Pseudoalteromonas sp. NZS100_1 | reverse complement strand
TAGTTCCGCACGTCCGGATCTGTGTGGGGTCGGCCTAGCAATAGGTCGCTCTACCACGATAGGCTGTAGAATTACTCTTTTTAGGAACGTATCCAACTATTCTTGATTGGTTGCTTTTTAACCTTGAATCCATCTGTTCGCTGTGATCTAATAGATATTATTCACCCACGGTAAACTGTTATGGCTAACTACAAGCCTGACTTATCCTGTCAAAATAAATTCATTCCTATCAATTTTGCTGAGCAAATTTTGCCTGGCACCTTTGAGTATGCCCTTTGTTATATTGTCGAAAATAAACTCGACTTGTCGGGCTTTGACACGTGGTACAACAATGACAAAACGGGCGCGGCGGCGTATCCGCCTTCGGTAATGCTAAAGATTATTTTACTGGGTTATGCTCATGGTTTAATTAGTAGCCGCCGAATTGCTAAAGCGTGTGAGACGAACATTTTATTTATGAGTGTGTCGGGTGATATCCAGCCGCATTACACATCTATAGCGGGTTTTGTGGCTAAAATGCATGAACAGATTGAGCCGCTTTTTACGCAAGTGCTGATGATATGTGATGAGGAAGACTTGATAGGTCGCAACATGTTTGCCATTGATGGGTGTAAATTAAAGTCCAATGCGAGTAAAGAGTGGAGCGGCACATTCGATGAGTTAAGCCGCAAAAAAGCAAAACTAGAACGCGCAAGCAAACGTATTATTGAACGTCACCAATCACAAGATGGACTGAGAAAAATAAACTAGACACCCATCCTAAATTTTGCACTTTTCGAAGTTAGAGGCTAGCTTTTATTTAGTGCAAAAAATAAGCAGAGTGTCTTATGGCAATCGCAAGAAAGCGTCAAGTAAGTTTGGTAGATACAAAATACTATCACTGTATTTCGCGTTGCGTGCGCCGTGCATTTTTATGTGGTGAAGACCGTTTTACTGGCCAATCTTATGAGCATCGACGAGGCTGGGTTGAAGATACAATTAACAGTGACACCCATCCTAAATTTTGCTCTTTTTTAAATTAAGGACTACGTTTTATTTAGTGTAAAAAACAAGCAGGGTGTCTTATGGCTAT
>NZ_JADYXN010000095.1:0-1088 GCF_015864285.1 Pseudoalteromonas sp. NZS100_1 | reverse complement strand
CCACCTTCACGGATAGCAAAACGAAGACCTTCATCCATCGCGATTGGTGCGATTAGAGTTACTGTCATCTTGATGTTATCACCAGGCATTACCATTTCTACGCCATCTGGTAACTGTACGTCACCAGTTACGTCAGTTGTACGGAAGTAGAACTGTGGACGGTAACCTTTGAAGAATGGAGTATGACGACCACCTTCATCTTTCGAAAGTACGTATACTTCTGAAGTGAATGTAGTATGTGGGTTAATTGAACCAGGCTTAGCTAGTACTTGACCACGTTCAACGTCTTCACGTTTAGTACCACGTAGAAGTGCGCCGATGTTTTCGCCAGCACGACCTTCGTCTAGAAGCTTACGGAACATTTCAACACCAGTACAAGTAGAACGAGTTGTATCATTGATACCAACAATTTCTACTTCGTCATTGATGCGGATGATACCAGCTTCAACACGACCAGTTACAACAGTACCACGACCCTGGATTGAGAAAACGTCTTCGATAGGCATGATGAAAGGCTTATCGATGTCACGCTCTGGCTCTGGGATGTAAGTATCAAGTGCGTTTGCAAGCTCAACAATCTTATCTTCCCACTCTTTCTCGCCTTCTAACGCTTTAAGCGCAGAACCCGCGATTAGAGGTAAGTCATCACCTGGGAAATCGTATTCTGAAAGAAGTTCACGAACTTCCATTTCTACTAGTTCAAGTAGCTCTTCGTCATCTACCATGTCACATTTGTTCATGAACACGATGATGTAAGGAACGCCAACTTGACGAGAAAGAAGGATGTGCTCACGCGTTTGTGGCATAGGGCCATCAGTCGCAGCAACTACTAAGATCGCGCCGTCCATTTGAGCAGCACCAGTGATCATGTTTTTAACATAATCGGCGTGACCAGGACAATCTACGTGTGCGTAGTGACGTGAAGGAGTATCGTATTCAACGTGAGACGTTGAAATAGTGATACCACGTTCGCGCTCTTCTGGAGCGTTGTCGATTGATGCGAAATCTTTAGCAACACCGCCGTATACTTTTGCAAGTACGTTAGTGATTGCTGCAGTTAGTGTAGTTTTACCGTGGTCAACGTGGCC
>NZ_JADYXN010000094.1:0-1128 GCF_015864285.1 Pseudoalteromonas sp. NZS100_1 | reverse complement strand
GGCAGCAGATCGACATATTTTTTTTGGCGCAGCGTCGTGACAAGATCGTCCTTCGACGCCGCCAATACGGACCAGTCATCCATCTGGACAGCGCCCCCAAGGCCGGGAAAGCGCGCGGCGGCAAGCCCACCATGCACCGCTTCGGCGGCGCGGATCAGCGTCTTGGAAGGAACGCAGCCAACATTGACACAGGTGCCGCCAATCGTGCCGTGACCGACGAGCGCCACTTTCGCGCCCAGATCGGCAGCGGCGATCGCGGCGGAGTACCCGGCAGAACCCGCGCCGATGACGGCCACGTCAAATCCTTCCTGCCCGGGGCGGTTGCAACAGTCGTTCATTGCTTATCGCTTTCTTGAGGCGCTGGCGGCGCCCCGCTCAGTTTTGAATAGCGCGCGCCGGATAACCCGCGTTGGTTGATGCAGCGGCAATCGCAGCAGCATTGGTGCGGCGCGGGTTATAGGTTGCGCGCGCGGTCTTGGCTGCGAAATCGACCGTGACCGCCGTTACCCCGGCGACGCCTTCCATCGCCTTCTTCACGGTGATCGGGCAGGTGGCGCAGGTCATGTTCTCTATGGCAAAGGTGGTTTGCTTCTGAGCGGTTGCGGTAGCCGCGGGGCGATCTTGCGCCGTGCCACTAACTGCATAGGCGACCCCGCCGCCAGCCATAGCCAGCACGGCCATAGCGATACATACTGTCTTTTTCATGGGTATTTCCTTTCAATAGAACCAGGGTGCCCACCAGTCGATGGTGAGCGCCAGGATGGCGACGGCAAGGCCCAGCCACAGCACCGCCTTGGTGGTCCAAGCCGATTGTGGACGAGCGCAGTAGGAACCGTCTTCACAGGGCGGTTTCGGCTTGAAATAGACATGCCAGAAGCCGTAGCCGAGCAGCGCGAGCGTTACGCCTGCGACATAGGGCTTGTAAGGTTCGAGCGCCGTCAGGTTGGCGATCCACGCGCCGGAAATTCCGAGCATAACCAACAGTAGCGGGACGACGCAGCAAGCCGAGGCGAGCCCCGCGCCGATCAATGCGCCCGCCGCAACCCAGTTTGCCTGCTTCGGCTCGTGGTTTTCGGTGAGGGCTGGCTGTCCCGCTTCCGGCGTTGAGACCATGGCTTGAATCCCTTG
>NZ_JADYXN010000093.1:0-1159 GCF_015864285.1 Pseudoalteromonas sp. NZS100_1 | reverse complement strand
GTGAGCATCTGCCGGTCAACCGCCGGATGACACCGGGCTGCATCCTCGAAGCTGCGAAGGAACCAGCGATACGTTGGCCTGCTTCCCGACCGGAACTGCGATTTTTCCAGGAAGATATTGACGAGGGTGCGATCGGGATCGTGCCAAGCGCTCATGACAGCACCTCCGTTCCCGGTACATCGAGCGCCACGGCTCGGAGATCATCTGTCGCCAGCTTGAGGTAGGTATTGGTGGATTCGGTGGATCGATGCCCAAGCAGGTCGCCGATCAGTTTTTGCGGCACAGACGCCCGCAGCATTTCGACCGCACGCGCGTGGCGGAAGACATGCGGCCCCCGCTTTCCTGACGGCTTGACGCCTGCGGCCGCCAACCGGCTGCGGACCATACCGTACAGGTTTGTCATTGCGATGTAGGGCGCGAGGGTTCGGATGAAGATTTCCCGGACCTCGACCTGCGGGCGCCCAAGTCGGAGATAGCCAAGGAGGGCTTCACCGACAGGCACCAATAGCGGCAGGTAGGAGTACGCATTGGTCTTGGTATGGCGGATGCGCAGGAATTCCCCGTGCCAGTTCACGTCTTCGAGGCGAAGCCGGCAAATCTCACCTTCGCGCAACCCATATGTGGCAAGTAACTGAAGTATCGCATAATCGCGTAGTCCCCGCGGCGATTTGTCCATCCTCGTTGTCGCCAGCACTGCGACGATTTGCTCGTTGTCCAGCGTCGAGGGCACATCTTCGTAGGCATAGAGCATGGGGCCGATGATGTGCGGCGTGAGATCGGCCGGAACGCGCCCCGTTCGATGCAGATAGCGCACCACCGAGCGGAGACGCTCAGCGACATCGGCTAATGATTTTCGCCGTAAGCCCGGCGCGCGCATGTCCATGTAGAGATCGACATCCACGACGCTCAATGTCTGGAGACTGCCAGCACCGCCGCGGTCGAACTGCCATCGCAGGAAGTTTCGGGCCTCCCACATAAGCGCCGCAATGGTCGCATTTGCTAAGCCGCGCTCCTCGCGCAGCCATGCCTCGTACTCGCAGCAGATCGCCTGTCGGACTGCGGCATCCGGACCGATCAGCTCCGCCTCAGGGGGCCATTTGCCTTGGGCAAGGCGAAGGAGCTTGGCGATCGCAGTGCGCGGCAACATATGCCAGCGCAC
>NZ_JADYXN010000092.1:0-1189 GCF_015864285.1 Pseudoalteromonas sp. NZS100_1 | reverse complement strand
GCTGGTGACGACGGCCGCAGCCATCCTCGACCGCCGCCTCGGCGAACTCTCGGCCGATGAGCGCGCGGATCTCGACATCGATCTTTCGCCCCGCGAATATGTGTAATGTTGAGCTCAACATTAGAGGAATTCTTTGCAGTCGCAGTTTATGTCGAGCGTGGCGGCGGGAGGCGCAGGTTTCCTTCGGTTTTCCATGATTTCACTCCAGATAATTACGGTTCCCTCGACCTCAACAAGTCGAAGGAACCAACATGCGATCAAGATCATCATTGCCGTTTCGAGCGGCCCCGCTCCGGGTCGAAGACCCGCCCAGTCACGGCACCCTTCTCACCGCATTCCTCTCCTCTCTGTCGCTCGACGAGAAGTCAGGCTGTGCGGTTCTGTATGGCGCGGCGGTCCGCCATTTCCTGCTTTGGCTGGAGCGGCATAGGACCGCGATCCGCACGATTGACGATCGGGCTGTCCGGCGGTTCGAGAAGCATGGGTGCCGGTGCCACCGGTATTCGGCGCAGCAAGCGCACTACAAGGCTGACCAAGCAGCAAGGGTCAGGCGCTTCGTCCGGTTCCTGGAAGATCAAGGCTACGTCGAAGTCGACGACGGGATCGACGATCTGCCACGGCACCTCGCCGACTATTCCGATGCGATCGATCGCCTGCAACTTGCCGAGGGACCGGCACAGGCCTATCGGTCCGAGGCCGAGCCTGGCGAGCAGGAGAATGATGGCCTTGTCCCGGACTTCCACCGGACGATCTGTCGGACAGGCCGCAATGATCCTCTCGATCGTTGCCGGGTCGACATGGCGCGGCAGCGTCGAAAGGCGGTAGCGCTGCACTGATGGAACTGCATGCAATAAAGCCGGCCGGCACTCGCCACGCACGACCAGAAACCGGATGTAGCTCCTCATTATCGTGACGAGCAGCGATGCCGAGCCCGGCGTCTCCTTGCTTCGTCGTTGGAATGCGCTCCTGAGTCCGGCGGCATCCCATTGCGCAGGCTCGCCCAGCATTGGCATGAGCCGTCTGATATCAGTCCGGTAGCGCCGGATCGTCTCGTCCGTGGCGCCGCGGTGTTGCTTGAGCCATGCCAGGTAAGCCGACATGTGCGGGTTATCGTCCGCCACCGGTTCAACCAATGGGATGGCGCCCCGGCCTCGCAGGAACTCGACGAAGTGCCGTGCGCATCGCCCCC
>NZ_JADYXN010000091.1:0-1214 GCF_015864285.1 Pseudoalteromonas sp. NZS100_1 | reverse complement strand
CGTCTTGTATCTCTCATTGATAAATGATTAGCTATCGTTTATCACATCGAAGTCAGTGAGCTTGCCTGTGCGTCTAGTATTTAATACTGCTCCGTAGATAAGGCCCTGACTTTCTATTCTCAGAAACTGAATGGTATCCAAGCACACTTTTTTTAAGTAGATGCTGTATGTACAAGGGGAGTAAGTAGAGATGATGTTTATCGGCATTGATATTAGTAAAGAGAAGATTGATTTATCGTGGTTGAGAGACCAGCTTACAAACAAGATTAAAACAAAAGTCTTTAAAAACAAGCGCCAAGACTTTTTAGCAATAGAAAAATGGCTTTTAAATACAACAAAAAGCGCTGCTAATGAGCTCGTTATCACCCTCGAACCAACGGGTGTTTATCATGAAGCACTGATGTATTTTTTACACGAGCGAGGCTTTAATATTATTTTAGCGAATCCTGGTAAAGCTAAAAAGTATGCAGACGCTTTAAACATAATTCACAAAACAGACAAATCTGATGCAACGATGCTTGCTCATTACGGCTGTGCTAAGCACGCAGTCGTTAATTATTGGCAACCTGAAGCATTAGAGGTTAGAGAGCTTAAAGCTCTTATTCGTCGTTTAGATGCGCTTGAGAGTAACCGACAACGAGAAGCAAACCGATTAGAAGCAAGTGAATTCAGTAACGTTTCAGCACGTGTTTGCCAATCGATAAAAGTGACTATCGCGTTTTTAGACGATGAAATTAAACAGCTTAAATCTGACATTGATAACCACATAGATAATGAACCTGATTTAAAAAGAAACAGGAAACTACTAGAGTCTATCCCTGGCATTGGGCCCGTATTATCGAGAGAGCTGACGTATTTATTTGCGGCTAAGAAATTTAATAAAGCCAAAGAAGCGGCGGCTTATTGTGGGTTAATCCCACGGCATAATGAATCGGGTAAATTAAAAGGGCGAACGTCAATCAGTAAACTTGGGCCAGCCAGAATTCGATGCAAACTTTATATGGCAGCCATTGTCGCCGGGCAATGGAATAAAACAATAAAACGACACAAGTTAACGTTAATAAATAATGGTAAAACACCGATGCAAGCTGTGTGTGCAAATATGCGAAAGCTCATTCATATATGTTTTGGTGTAATAAAAAACCAAGAAGCGTTTAAGCTCCAAGAAAGTTAAATACGACCTTGAAGCTTAAAATGAGAGATGGTATCTACAA
>NZ_JADYXN010000090.1:0-1256 GCF_015864285.1 Pseudoalteromonas sp. NZS100_1 | reverse complement strand
CTTATAGTTCGACCAAGCCACTTAATTTAAAAGTAACTGACTATTATATTAAGTGGAATATGCTTCTGTTGGTTACGAATATTGAATGACAAACATCCAATGTTTTTAACAAGACGTTCGAGCCAACAGAGCACCTCGATTTCAAAACGCATACTCAGGGATTGCCGACCAAGACTATCTATAAGACCTGCGAGAAACGAGATTTAAGCACATTCCGTCCTTAACTTTAACCGTAGGCGCTATAAAATGAAAGCATATAACGTTGATAATTTTGCTGTACTCATTGGCATTGATTGGGCCGATAAAAAACATGATATTTGTGAACACCCAACAGGCACTAATAAATATCATTACACCGTTATTAAACACACACCTGAAGCGTTGCATGAATGGGCTATGGATATTAAACAACGTTATCCAAAGCAGAAAATAGCGATTGTTTGCGAGCTTAAAAAAGGGCCGCTTATTTATGCATTAGCTAAATACGACCACCTTACTTTATTTACCGTTAATCCTTGTGCTGTTGCTAAATACCGCCAGGCCTTTACGCCCAGCGGCGCAAAAGATGACCCATCAGATGCCTTTGTACAAGTTGAAATTCTCACGTTACACATGGATAAGCTGTCTGTCATTGAGCCTGAGTCAGCAGCTATGCGAACGCTGTCTCAGCTTGTTGAATATCGCCGAAGTTTAGTGCAAGACAGTGTCGATTTATCCAATAAAATAACAGCGACATTAAAAAATTATTACCCGCAGGCACTTGAATGGTTTAAAGAAAAGGACACGTATATATTCTGCGACTTCATTCAGAAATGGCCGTCACTCACTGCGGTTAAAAAAGCAAGAAAACAGACTTTACTCGACTTTTTTGAGAGTCATAACTCACACTATTGCGCGGTCAATAATGCACGACTAGACAGTATTAAAAATGCGATGCCATTAACTCTGGACGAAGGAGTAATTGTGCCTAATCAAATGCTCGTTGGAGTGCTTATCACGCAATTTAAAGTGTTATTAAAGGGCATTGAAAAGCTCGATAAAGCAATAAAATCGGCTTATAAAGCCCAGCAGGATAAAAAGATATTTGATAGCTTACCCGGTGCAGGTCCACAACTCGCCCCACGTTTACTTGTTGCTTTTGGTAGTAATCGTGCGCGTTATAATGATGCTGCAGAGCTTCAAAAGTACGCGGGTATAGCGCCTGTTATTGAGCGCAGTGGTCAAAAGATGTGGACTCATTGGCGTTATAGTTGCCC
>NZ_JADYXN010000089.1:0-1288 GCF_015864285.1 Pseudoalteromonas sp. NZS100_1 | reverse complement strand
TCGGCGCTGACGGAGGCCATGGGCATGCTCAACCACCATTTCGCAGCAGCCGCCTGATCGGCGCAGAGCGACAGCCTACCTCTGACTGCCGCCAATCTTTGCAACAGAGCCCGCCGCTGAGATCGGCGCCCGAGCAGAAGGCGCGCCCCGCCCCACGCAGCAGCAGCGTGCGCGCGCCCATTGCCGCAACGCTGTCCAGCGCATCCATCATCTCGTCGAGGGTCTGCATGGACAGCGCGTTCAGCACTTCGGGACGATTAATCGTGATCGTCGCCACGCCTTCGATGCATTCCAGCGTGATGTGTTCGTAACGCATGTTCTTCTCCCTTGGAGCGACCCTTGGCTCATTGCCTGATCGGTCGCTCAAGTTGCTCGGTCCAGCAATGTGCGGCGGGAGGCGGAGAACGCGCCCAGCCATGATCGCGGCGAGCGCGAACAAGCCTCCAGCACTGTTTTGCGCCTCGCCGCGACGAAAGGGGCTCCGTCATCTACCCCCCGCCGACAGCCCTCAAGCCGAGCCGCCAGCGGCCGACACAGGTTATCACTTCACGGTCGGGAAGCCGAGGCGAGCGCGAAGGTCCGGATTCAGTTCGACAACGTGGAAACCGGTCGTGACGCAGGCGAACCAGATGTGCCCGGACTCGGGAACATAGCGTACATGCGACATACACCCGTCGGTTACCTGGTCGTTCAACCCTGTCCAGTTTAGCCCGTTGCCACTTAGCGGGGTATCGGGATTCGCACCCGGCTTATAGTAGCCGACTTCAACCGGCTTTGTAGGATCGCGCAAATCAACGATCCTCACTCCGCCAGCGAAGAAGGGGAACAGACCAAGCCTCGTGTTCCTTGCATCGTCGACATCGTTGAAATGCGAGCCAACCGCGCCGAGGCGCGCGGTGATGTCTGGGATTGGGATGAAGCTCGCATAGGGATCCTCCTTCCGAGGAGTAAATCGTATCGCGTCGCAGTTCTCCTTGATATTCATTTGCAGCTTGAACTCGCCGACGATCTTTGGATTCTTCTCGTCCGCGATATTGATGATCCGCGGCCATGTTCCAGGACAGGCGCCCAGTTCGGCCGCACCCACCAGGTGTGGAACTCCGTTGATCGACGCGGGCACGACAGAATGAAAACCGCCTTGCTTGGCTTCGCCGACGAGCCTCATCTTCGGTTGAGAGCGCCCATCGACGATGTCGCTGTTATCGAGAATGTAGACGCTGCCGTTCTCCACAGGCACGTCCCCGTCGGAGGCGAGGATAGACGCCCCCACAGGCACGTCCCCGGTTTC
>NZ_JADYXN010000009.1:0-144256 GCF_015864285.1 Pseudoalteromonas sp. NZS100_1 | reverse complement strand
CAAAGGATCTGCAAGCCCATTAGTTTACTTATTAACTGGTTATATTGAAAACAATAAATCATAAAAAGTTTTAATGAATGCACTTATTTATATTACCTCGTAAATAAGTGCATGTAGTAAAAGGATAGTTTTAATGACGGTTTTAAAAAATCACAGCATGCTTTGCGCCCTCAGCGTTTGTTTTAGCTTAATGCTAAGCGGTTGCTCAGAGCCCTCATCGCAAAGTTCACCACAAGTAGGGGTTGATGTTGCTAAATACCCATGGGCTAAAGAGCACAAAAACCACCCAGAGTGGCCACTAGAAATTCGCGAAGAGGTATATGGCGATGCGGATACATTTTCAACCCCGCGGTTAATGTTTTGGAATAAATACAAAGGTAGTGAAGTACGCACGCTGTGGTCATCACGGTTAGATGGCTCAGACAGGCGACGCATAATTCCAGAAGAGGTATTTATAGGGTTCAGACCGGTTGGGCTTCATAAGGCAGCTCGCTCACCAGATAACCGTTATATCGCTATTTCGGGTTATATAAATGATAGAGCAACTCGTCAGCTTTACGACACCAAAGAGAAAAAACTAATCACTATGTCAGCTGGAGGAGGACACCCTTCATTTAATTGGACTTCAGATAGCGATAATGTGATTTTTTATGCAGATGGTAAACATTACAATTACAACGTATCTACAGCCACACTTACACAACGCAAAATAATTTATTCAGATGAGCTGTTTTTACTCCCGGGCGATAAAGAGTTTTTAGCCATAAAGCACGATGGCTTTTGGATACATAAGTTTAATGGTGAAATAGTACGCAAAGTTAATTTTGGTTTTCCACGTAAGTGGGAAATGAAAAACCACCGTATTTCGTCCGATGGCAAATACTTAGCCTTTATGACTCAAGGCAGACCAAAAGCACATTTTCACTGGGTGAATATTGCCAACCCTGATGTTAAGCATTCAGAAATAGGGGAAGGTAATGGTGTTATTTTTTCTCCAGTAGAGGACTATCAATTGGAGTTTGTAGCAAAATTTTCAAAAGAGCGTGGTAAAAATGGCTTCTACCCTTCAAAGCGGATTATAAGAACAAAAAATATAGTGATCGGTGAGCAAGCTGAGGCGCTCGTAAAAGAAAGTGGTATTTGGGGTCTTGATACATTAGGTCCAATAGCTGTTACAAATTTAGCAGCAGAAGGAAAATAAAATGCATGACATGAGCAAAGGAAGTGCCAGCCCATTGGTGTATTTATTAACTGGATATGTTGAAAATAATAAACCGATTGGTAAGTTAACCCCGGTAGCAAATCGATTTGTGGTGTCTGAGCAGCCTAAGTCAGCCACTTACAATAAAAAAAACCAGTTGTTTTAAAAACTAATAGTGCTGGTATTTTATCGACAATAAATAGTGACTCATTAGAAGTACGTCAGCCGTTTCATGCCTACACGGCTAATAATAATCAACGACCTATTATTATTCCGCCAATGGAGTCTATTGGGCTTATTGCCAATAATAACCCTAATGGATGGGCTCAAGAGTTTGTTGATAATTTAAAAAATTACAGTAGCTCAAATACACCGTTTACTTATCAGTAATTTAACACTCTCGATTGAAGTGGCAGAAATAGTAGAAGAGTAAGTACGAGTACTTTATTTTAATAACACAAGTTTTAATGAATGCACTTATTTATATTACCTCGTAAATAAGTGCATGTAGTAAAAGGATAATTTTAATGACGTTTTTAAAAAATCACAGCGTGCTTTGCGCCCTCAGCGTTTGTTTTAGCTTATTGCTAAGCGGTTGCTCAGAGCCATCATCGCAAAGTTCACCACAAGTAGAGGTTGATGTTGCTAAATATCCATGGGCTAAAGAGCACAAAAACCATCCAGAGTGGCCACTTGAAATACGCGAAGAGGTGTACGGCGATGCAGATACATTTTCAACCCCGCGGTTAATGTTCTGGAATAAATACAAATACAGCGAAGTACGCACGCTGTGGTCATCAAGGTTAGATGGCTCAGATAGGCGACGCATAATTCCTGAAGAAATTTTTACCCAACTGGAGCCTGCGGGATTGCATCCACCAGCACGCTCGCCTGATAACCGTTATATTGCTATTTCGGGCTATATAAATGACCGAGCGACTCGTCAGCTTTACGATACTAAAGAGAAAAAGCTAATCACCATGTCAGGCGGGGGAGGGCACCCTTCATTTAATTGGACCTCAGATAGCGATAATGTGATTTTTTATGCAGATGGTAAACATTACAATTACAAGGTATCCACAGCCACACTTACACAACGTGAAATAATTTACTCAGAGGAGTTGTTTTTACTCCCAGGCGATAAAGAATTTTTAGCCGTAAAGCACGATGGCTTTTGGATACATAAGTTTAATGGTGAAGTGGTACGCAAAGTTAATTTTGGTTTTCCGAAAGCGTGGGAAATGAAAAACCACCGTATTTCACCGGATGGTCAGTATTTAGCGTTTATGACGTATGGGCGTGAAGATTTTCACTTCCACTGGGTGAATATTGCAAACCCTGAAATAGAGCACTCAGAAAAAGGGGAGGGAAATGCTGTTATTTTTTCTCCAGAAAAAGATTACTTATTAGAGTATACAATAAAGCATTCAAAAGAGCGTGATGAAAAAGGTTTCTATCTTTCAGAGCGCGTCATAAAAACAAAAAACATCATGACAGATGAGCAGTTAGAGACGTTAATAAAAGAAAAATATATATGGGGTATGAGATCTTTAACTCCTATCGCAATTACAAACTTAGTAGCTCAAGAAAGGTAGTGTTGATTATGCACGATATTAGCAAAGGATCTGCAAGCCCATTAGTTTACTTATTAACTGGTTCATTTGTATAAAGTGAATAACGACACTTTTTAATTATTAAACATGGGATTACTTTATAAGCCCAGATAAAAATAATAAAACTTATCTAATCGGGGATCACTTTAAAGCCGATTTGATTATGGTGACAAGAAGCGTGTTTTGTATTTTTAATCTTTTTATTTAAGGTTTATTGGTTTTTATTTTCTTTGTGGTTGTGTTTTAAAGGTGTTTTGTGGAATTTTTATGCTTGCTTCCGTCGCTTTGTAATGTTAAAAATGGGTTTCGCTGAACACACACACAAGAAAACAAGATGCATATTATTCGTTTAATTACACTAAAACTTAACCTTAACCTCTTACTGCTATGGCAAGTAAGCGGGGATTAGTGTGTTTGCATCGAGTTGAACACTAAAAACCCCGCAATTGCGGGGTTTTTTTTATCTCGCGGCTGGGATTAATTGAAATTTGGGTAACATAGGAATGAGGGGCAGTTATGCAAGAGCAAGATAAAGTATGGATTTTTGATACCACCTTACGTGATGGCGAACAGGCGCTTAAAGCAAGCCTTACTGAAGATGATAAAATTCAATTAGCACATACAATTAGCCGCTTGAATGTGGATGTGATGGAAGTGGGTTTTCCGGTTTCGAGTCCTGCTGATTTTCGCTCGGTGCAACGCATTGCAACCGAAGTAAAAGGCCCGATTATTTGTGGTTTAGCACGCTCAGTTGCTAAAGACATTGAAGCCTGTGGCGAAGCACTTCGCTCAGCTCAGCAAAGCCGTATTCATACTTTTATTGCTACAAGCCCTTTGCACCTTGAACATAAATTACGTATGAGCCTAGACGATGCAACGGCAATGGCTGTTAAATCAATTAAATTGGCACGTAACTACACTGATGATGTTGAATTTTCGTGTGAAGATGCTGGTCGTACGCCGCATTGGGATTTATGTAAAATTGTTGAGCAGGCAATTAATGCCGGAGCTTCAACTATTAACTTGCCAGATACCGTTGGTTTTGTAACGCCAGACGAATACGCCGCGATGATCCGCCATTTAATGAATAACGTGCCAAATATTGATAAAGCGCGCTTAAGTGTGCATTGCCACAACGATTTAGGTTTAGCCGTAGCAAACTCGGTGGCTGCAGTGCAAGCCGGAGCACGTCAAATTGAGTGTACTATTAATGGCATTGGTGAGCGTGCTGGTAACTGCTCGCTTGAAGAAGTGGCGATGATCATGAAAATGCGCTACGACCACTTAAAAGTATATACCGATATTAAAAGTGAAGAAATTTATCGCGCCTCTCGTCAAGTGGCTAAAATTTGTAATATGCCAGTACAACCAAATAAAGCGATTGTTGGCGAAAACGCCTTTGCACACAGCTCAGGCATTCACCAAGACGGTGTATTAAAAGCGCAAAATACTTATGAGATTATGTCGCCAGAAAGTGTTGGTGTGCCAAGCAACCAATTAAATATGACTTCGCGTTCGGGCCGTCATGTTATTGAGCATCGCCTAGAAGAGTTAGGTTATCAAAAATCTGATTACGATATGGATGGCTTATATAAAAGCTTTATCGAATTGGCTGACCAAAAAGGCACAGTATACGATTACGACCTTGAGGCGATGATTTACTTTAATCAAATTAACGACAAAGACGAAAAATACCAATTAGAATTTGTTAACTCAGCCTCTAACTCACAATCGGTAGCAAGCTCTACTATTGGAATGCGCATTGATGGCGAAGCTAAACAAGAAGCCGCGACAGGTAATGGCCCAGTTGAAGCTTCGTTTGCAGCTATTGAGCGCTTAACCGGTATGAGCGTTGAAATGATTGAATATAACTTAGAAGCGACAGGCCAAGGTGCAAGCTCATTAGGCCAAGTAAATATTATAGCTAAATACGATGGCCGACCTTACCACGGTGCGGGCATTGCAGCGGATGTGGTTGAAGCGTCGGTACGCGCCATGATCCGTGTTTATAACTTAATTTATCGTGCACAAAAAGTGTCTGATTTAAAACAACAAAGGAAAGCAGGATGAGTAAAACAAACTACAGCGTTGCGGTATTAGCTGGCGACGGTATTGGTCCAGAAGTAATGGCAGCAGCAGAGCAAGTACTTGATGCTGTGAGCAATAAGTTTGGTTTTACCCTAAACCGCGAGCATTATGCAATTGGCGGCGCAGCCATTGACGAATTTGGTAAAGCATTACCAGAGAGCACGCTTACTGCGTGTGAAAACTCAGACGCTATTTTATTTGGTTCGGTAGGCGGTCCTAAATGGGAAAACTTACCACCAAACGAGCAGCCTGAGCGCGCATCGTTATTGCCGCTTCGTAAGCACTTTGGTTTGTTTTGTAATTTACGCCCTGCACAGTTATTACCTGCATTAAGTGCAGCGTCGCCACTTCGCGCTGATATCAGCGAAAAAGGGTTTGATATTTTATGTGTGCGCGAACTAACTGGCGGCATTTACTTTGGTGAAAAAGGCCGCAGTGGTGAAGGCGCAGAAGAGTTTGCATTTGATACGCAAACATACTCACGAAAAGAAATTGAACGTATTGCACGCTTTGCTTTTGAAGCTGCAAAACTACGTAGTAACCATGTTACCTCTGTTGATAAAGCCAATGTATTAGCATCAAGCGTATTATGGCGCGAAGTAGTAACCGAAGTAAGCAAAGACTACCCAGAAGTAAGCTTAGATTACATTTACGTAGATAACGCCGCTATGCAGTTAGTTAAGCAGCCTAGCCAATTTGATGTATTACTTTGCGATAACTTATTTGGCGATATTTTGTCAGATGAGTGCGCCATGATCACAGGCTCAATGGGCTTATTACCATCGGCAAGCTTGAATCAATCGGGTTTTGGATTGTACGAGCCAGCAGGCGGTTCAGCACCAGATATTGCAGGTAAAGGCGTTGCAAACCCAATAGCACAAATTTTAAGTGCCGCATTAATGCTACGTTACTCGCTAGGGCAAGACGAAGCTGCACGCACCATTGAAAAAGCAGTAGCAGAAGCCGTAGAAGCAGGCGTTGGCACACCAGATATATATCCAAATGCAGGTTACAGCACAAGCGATGTGGCAGCAGCCATCGTTTCACGCATTTAATAACATATTAAAGTTGCAGCACCGTTATGCTGCAACTCAAACAGATTAGGGAATTAGCAAGTGGCCCAAACGTTATACGAAAAAATTTGGCAATCACATACCGTTGCCAGCATAAACGAGCAAACCGACTTACTTTATATTGACCGCCATTTAGTGCATGAAGTTACTTCTCCGCAGGCTTTTGCTGGTCTACGTGAAAAAAACCGTACTGTACGTTGCCCAGAAAAAACCTTTGCAACGATGGATCACAACGTATCGACTAAGAGCCGATCACTTGATGCGGCAAGCGAAGTATCTAAAAACCAATTAATGGCGCTTGATAAAAACTGTAAAGAGTTTGGTATTGTGCTTTACGATTTAAACTCAATTAATCAAGGTATTGTGCACGTAATGGGCCCAGAGCAAGGTATTACTTTGCCTGGCACAACCATTGTATGTGGCGATAGCCATACCTCTACGCATGGTGCGTTTGGCGCATTAGCGCATGGTATTGGTACGTCTGAGGTTGAGCACGTATTAGCAACGCAAACGCTACAGCAAAAAAAGGCGAAATCGTTAAAAATTCAAATTAACGGTGTATTGCGTCCAACGGTTACGGCTAAAGATTTAATTATGGCGGTAATTGGCAAGCTAGGTACCGCTGGTGGCACAGGTTATGTAGCAGAGTTTTGTGGTGAAGGCATTGAAGCGCTTTCAATGGAAGCCCGTATGACGCTATGTAATATGAGCATAGAAATGGGTGCAAAAGCGGGTTTAATTGCATCTGACCAAATTACTTATGATTACTTAAAAGGTCGTCCGTTTGCACCAAAAGGCGCAGATTTTGATGCAGCCGTTGAATATTGGGAAACATTAAAAACGGATGAAGGCGCACACTTTGATTTAGTTGTTGAGCTAAATGCCGACGACATTCAGCCGCAAATTACCTGGGGCACAAGCCCAGAGCAAGTAATTGGTGTTGATGAGTGCATACCCGATCCAGATAAAGAGCCAGATTTAATTAAAGCCGATGCTATTCGCAGCGCGCTTAAGTACATGGATTTAAAAGCGGGTGATAAATTATCAAGCGCGAAAGTAGACACGGTATTTATTGGCTCATGTACAAATAGCCGCATTGAAGATTTACGCGCAGCTGCAAAAATTGTTGAAGGCAAACATGTGGTAGCAGGCATTGAAGCGTTAATTGTACCGGGCTCTGGCTTAGTTAAAAAACAAGCCGAAGACGAAGGCTTAGCTGATATTTTTAAAGCCGCTGGCTTTGAATGGCGCGAACCGGGTTGTTCTATGTGTTTAGCGATGAACGATGACCGCCTAGGAGCAGGCAAGCGTTGTGCATCTACTTCTAACCGTAACTTTGAGGGCCGCCAAGGTCGTGGCGGGCGTACCCATTTAGTTAGCCCTGCAATGGCGGCAGCCGCTGCAATACATGGTCACTTTGTTGATATTAGAGGAGAAGCCTAATGAGCGTATTTTTTAGTGGCTTAATGGCCCCACTTGATAAAAACAATGTAGATACTGACCAAATTATCCCTAAGCAGTTTTTAACATCAACTAGCCGCGAAGGCTTTGATGCGGCATTGTTTTATGATTGGCGTTACCTAGATAACGACGAGCCAAACCCTGACTTTATTTTAAACCGCCCATGCTACCAAGGCGCGCAAATATTATTAACGCGCGACAACTTTGGTTGTGGCTCATCTCGTGAGCATGCTCCTTGGGCGCTGAAGCAATATGGTTTTGAAGTTATTTTGGCTGAAAGCTTTGCAGATATTTTCTTTAATAACTGTGGTAACAACCAAATGTTAGCCATAGCGTTACCTGCCGATACGCTTGAGCAATTGTTTGTACTTAGCGAGCAGCACGACGATATTAACATTGAAATCGATCTTGAAAATCAAACACTAACAAGCAGTAAGTTTGCACCAATTAGTTTTGATATTAGTAAAGAGGTAAAAGAGCGCTTATTAAGTTGCTTAGATTTTATTGGTGTAACCGAAACGCTAAACCCACAAATTGATGCGTTTGAAAAACAACTAGCGACTGAGCGTTCTTGGCAGTAATTGCTTAACCGTGTGTATTAAAAATCACGTATTAAAAAGCACGGCAATTGCCGTGCTTTTTTGTGGGTAAATATGAGATGTGGTAGCTAAAGGTTAATGCCTAAAGTCAGCCATTAACGCCGGTATACCAGGTAACATACCTACAATTACCATTACAGTGGTAAGTAACACAAACATAATAAGTGGAATCACCCAGCGGCTCATTTTAGTTAACTCAGCGCTGCGCTCTTTACAGCCAATCAGCCCTAAGTTATCAAGTAACATAGTAAGCGACCAACCAAAAGCAGGATTAACCAAGGTCGAAGCAAACACCACAATAGCGGCTGATTGCGTCGTTTTACCTTCGCGCGTCATTTCCATGCCAGCTTCAAGTAGCGGGATAAACACCCCAACAATAAGCGCTACACACAATACAGGCTGCCAAATCGCTAAATCCATAGGGTAACCCCATAAACCAGCAATAATACAAAATAATGCTGTTAAAATGGCGCCAGCAGGGATAGGGCGCTTAGCAATAGCGGCAGGCACAATATAAGTCCCCCAAGAGGAGGCAAAGTTAGCACCACCGGCAAGTGAGCCGAATGTTTGTCTAACTGATGCACTTAGCATGGTGTCGTCGATATTCATTTGTACTTTTTCAGTGCGTTGCGGATAGCTTATTTTTTGAAATACTTGATGACCTAAAAAATCAGGAGACCACATAGCAACGGCGAGCACTGCAAATGGGAGTACAACAACAAAGCTTTCAAGCGTTGGTAGGCCAAGCATCCAACCCGTGTTTTCGCCCCACCAGTAAGCTGGGTTCATATTTGGTAAACCCGGTGCAGTATGAAACTCAAACGGTGCGCCTAAGGCAAAGGCAACCACGCCACCAATAAGGCAACTTAACGGCACGGCTAACCAACGCTTTTTAAAGTGCTCTAATAGCGCATACAATAAAATGGTGGCTAAAATAACAATAAACGCAATGTGTGCCATATCAATAGCTTCAGCCCAAGCAAACAGCTTTTTAACTTGCGAAATAGTGCCAATAAAGCCCAAATAAATAAGTAGTCCGCCACACACACCTTTACTGGTTAGGCGCGCGAGCATACTTCCTCCCTTGGTTATGGCTAAAATAAAACCAAAGGCACCAATGAGTAAGCCAAACGCCATAGGATGGCCGCCAGCTGCAACTACAATAGGAATTAACGGAATAAGCGGGCCGTGAGTACCAGCCAAGTTGGCTGTAGGTAAAATAAAGCCTGAGAATAAGATGATAAAAATAGAAACAATGAGTAATTCGTAACGCACATTTTCTAAAACAAACGCATCGCCTAAACCAAGAGGTGCCGCAAACGTTGCTGCAATAGCCCCCACCATAACCACTTTACCAATAGTGCCCGCCATTGCAGGAATGGTGTCTTCAAATTCAAATCGGTAATCTCTAAACGGTAAATTAGGGCGCCAACGTTTAGGCTGCATAATTTGTAATTCATGTTCGAGATACTCGTCGCGAGTATTAAACTCTGAACTCGGCTTGTGAAGTTGCTCGTAGCTTTGAGCATCCTTGTGCGTGTTTGATGGTGCATCACCGGGCGGTGTAGTTTGCATGCGTTCTCCTGCAACATTGTTGCTTAGTCAAATAAATACGGCTTTTGTTAAAGCAAATGAATATTGAACATGCAGGGTAAATCAGCTTTTAGGCTGGGATGTATAGGCAAAAGGTCGTGCATGGTTGTTTTTAATACAGTTAATCTGAAAAACAGCTTTACGTTAAAAATTATAAAATTACAGATATAGATTAAAAAATATTATAAATCAAATGTTTGCGTTTTATTTTAAAGGGGTGAAGGACTGTTTGCAGAATAGTATCGTGTTAATGGCAGGTTATTATCCTTTAGTCTTAGTGGTTGTTAAAGCCGTTATATTTCAAGCTATTTGTTTACAGCAGCCGTTAATTTCGTTTTATTTGTGGTGAAATAATACTTCTGTTACTTTCGGGTTGTTAATAACAACAATAAAGAATAGAGATGCAACTCAACTCCCCTAAATCAATTGGTATTTTACTTGGTACGCTTTACGGCATATTTATGCGGCTGTTTGTAGAGCTAGTCAATGCTTACAATTTAGGTAGCTTAGTCTCTATATCATTTATGTTTTTAGTGCCTGTTGCTATTGGCTATATTCGTATTCACTTTGAGTACAACGAATCAAAGGCATTAACTAAAAGGCAAATGATCACGATTGCTTGGCAGCCTATTTTTGTTTTTTTATTTGTAAGTGTAATTACTTTGCTTGAAGGGAGCATTTGTGTGGCAATGGCTTTGCCTGCTTTTATGTTTTTTGCCAGCATTGGTGGATTACTTGCGGGCTTTGTTAGAAAGCGCAAAATGAAAAAAGCGAATAGCTCGTTATTATCAATCGCGTTGTTGCCTATATTGCTCTCACCTATTGAAGTTAATTTTTTACATTTATCAAAAACATACGAAGTAACAAATTCAATAGCTATTAACGCGCCCATCAATGTTGTGTGGCAGCAGTTAGCTAATGTGAGTGACATAAAACCACAGGAAGTGCCTTTTTCACTCACTCAATTAATTGGTGTACCAAAGCCATTAAAGGCAAGTATGAATGCTAGCGGTATAGGCGCTGTTCGCACAAGTACTTGGCAAAAAGGCGTTGTGTTTAAAGAAGTAATAACCGACTGGCAACCAAATAAACTGATGCATTATAGATTTGATATAGACCCTGATGCTATCCCCGATGACGCACTCGATAAACACGTAAAACTAGGCGGTGAATACTTTTCACCTCTTTACGGTGGATATGAGTTAAGTGAAGATAAAAGCGGCAATACGATTTTAACGTTAAAAACGACCGTGCAAGATAATACAAATTTTGGTGTTTATTCGCGAATATGGGGGGAGGTGATATTTCAAGATTTTCATCATTCACTTTTAACGTTGATGAAAAACAGAGCTGAAAAATCACTTATCGCAGCTGTTTCTTATAATTAGCTTAAACCATCATATTTCTAAAAAATATTACACACTAAAAGGTAAAGCCTTTGCATTTGCAAAGGCTTTTGTTTTAACTGCTAACTTTTACCAAATCATTTCTACAAATTCAGGGTGGTCGATATACGGATTACGATTACCTTGAAATTCAAACGCTGCTTGGTTACGGTCAAGTTCCATTTGGCTTACAGGATCGCTGTTATGCCAGTTAAGCAGCATGGCTACAACCCAGTTCTCGAATACTTGGTTTCTTGAACCATTAAGCACTGCATTACTTGAGGTCGTTTTGGTTTGCCAAGTGCCTATTACATTTTCGTAGCGCGTTGCCATGTAAAAATAAGCGCGAGCAAAGTCACCTTTAAATTCGTCAATTGGCTCAAATACAGTACCTGAGTAATTTAATGAACTTGCGGCAGAACCTAATTTACTTCCGTTAGTTGATGTAAATGAAGCGCTTGCTACTTCACCAAATGGGAAGTTACTACGTTTTGAGTTTACATAACCGTCGGTTGCGTAAATATGATGCACATCTGAGTTCATTGGCTCAATAGTGCCGCCAAACCAGCTTTTAGGAAATGAATGTTCACGGTTGTAACAGCCGCCTTCTCCACTATAGTTACCACATTGATCGCTCACCGCAGCATAATTGTAGCTATCTGAGCCGTTTGGTTTTTCGCTATACATATCTAAAATGCTGTTATCGTTTTCAAAGTATGTATCACGTGCTGATGAGTCGTAAAAATTCCAAATAGCCGAGTAACCCTGTGCATTATGATCTTTAATAATATTATAAAGCTCAGTTTTTAGTGCATAACCCGATAACCCTTGAGCAGTAACATAGTAGCCAGTGGGTGTTGGGTTGGTCCCGCCGCCATCACCAGAGCCACTGCCTAAAGTAAATGCCGTGCTGTCTGTATTATTAAAACTTGCACCGCTAGCAAGTGTGGTAGAGCCTTGCTTAAGTGCATAACTGCCATTACCTGTTGAACAACACATGCCATCGCCGTAGCTGTCGTTAATAACAAGTGTGTAAGTTCCATCAGTTAGGCATATTTGCTCATCATACTGAGTGTTTGATGCGTAACCACTGCCGTTAGCAACAGCACTACCTTGATTGTTATTAACGGCCCAGCTAGTTTCGCTACCGTAATTATCGGTACTAAGCGTTAAGATGAGGCTATTGTCAGTACAGCTTGTTGATGCGCTGCCATCAGCGTTTGGTAAAAAGTTATCTACGTATACGGTTTCGCTGCCATCAAATCCACTTACATCGTAAAACCTAAGGCCAACACTAATTGTTTTATTACTGCTTGCTGTATAGCTATGGCTAACTGTTTGCCATTGGTTAGTTTGTGCTTGATTTGAATAGCCTTGATAACCATCTACATACAAGCGAGCTTTAATTTTACCTTCGGTGTGGTAAACATCAGCCGAAAAGTTATAGGTTTTACCTGCTTCTACAGCAACTTGTTGTAGTAAATCAGTGTTACTTTGCGACCCTGTTGTTACATTGACAGCAGCAGAGCTACTACCACTTTTAACTGTACTGGTTGAGCGAGATAAAGCAATTCCGCTATCAATAGTGCTCCAAGAACTAGGTGTATTGCCAGTCCATTGTTCAAAGCCGCCATTAGCTACATTGGCCATTACAGGTAATGAGCCAAGTAACAATGCGGTACTAAGTAGTTTATTTTTATATTTCCCGTGTAACATAGTTGTTCCTATTTTTATTTTGAATGAGGAATATACCCTACATTAGTTAGGTTACAAAATTGTTAATTTAAAGTGCTGTAAAAGGCAATAATCGCCCTTTAATCTGTTTTTGAAGGTGTTTTTATAAATTAATAACTAAATGGAATATCAAAGCAGATTCTATTCTTTTTTTATCTATGCAGAGCCCGTTATCCTAGATACTTAGAAAACCTCAACAGATACGCTCTGGATGAGGTAAAACTCATTTTTAACAATACACAAAGTGTGTTGTGTTTAATTTTCAGGGTTATGGGGAATCGATTCATGTTGTTAGGTCAACTAAATGCTGCGGCAAGCCCGCTATCGCAAGATCAAGTACAAAAGCTGCAAGGTTTAGTGGCTGAACTTAATCCAATTCAACAAGCGTGGGTGAGTGGTTACTTAGCTGCAAATGCTAATTCGGCTGCGTTAGGTGCACCTACGGCAGGCGTACCGGCTGCGGGTGATGCAGCAGCGCTAACTATTTTATATGGTTCGCAAACAGGTAACGCAAAAGGTGTAGCTACCAAAATGAAAGAGCAGGCTGAGTCGCGAGGCTTAGCAGTTAAGCTTGTTAGCATGTCAGATTACAAACCAACAGCCCTGAAAAAAGAAAAGTTTTTAACTATCGTTGTATCTACTTACGGCGAAGGTGAGCCACCTGAAGACGCAGAAACACTTCACGAATTTTTAGCCACTAAAAAAGCGCCAAAACTAGACGATGTAAAAATAGCGGTTATTGGCTTAGGTGATTCTAGCTATGAGTTTTTCTGCCAAACAGCAAAAGATTTTGAAGAGCGTTTAAATAAACTCGGTGCGCAAACCATATATCAACGTGCTGATTTAGATGTAGATTACGAAGATGAAGCTGCAACATGGATTGCCGGTGCAGTTGATGCATTCGAACCTGATTTAAAAGCGCAGCAAGAAGCCGCTGGTGGTCAAGTTGTATCAATGCCATTTGGCGCACCAACGACCGCTTCAAGCCAATACACAAAGCAAAATCCATTTGAAGCAGAGCTATTAACAGTTCAAAAAATTACCGGTCGCGACTCAACTAAAGATGTACGCCACGTTGAAATTTCGCTTGAAGGGTCAGACATTACTTACACACCAGGTGATTCGTTAGGTGTGTACTTTTTAAATGATGATGTATTAGTTGATGAAGTACTTACACTTACTCAAATAGATGCAACAAGCATTGTAAAAGTAGGTGATGAAGAGCTAAGCGTACGTGATGCACTTATTGAAAAACTAGAGCTGACTCAGTCATACCCAGGTTTTGTAGAAAAATACGCAATAGCAACTGGTACGCCTGAATTATTAAAGCTTGTAGAAGATAAAGCTGCAATGCGTGCGTATATTGAACCTCGTCAAATATTTGATGTGATTCGCCAAAACCCTGCAAACATTGATGCGCAAACATTAGTAGATTGCCTACGTAAACTACAAGCTCGTTTGTACTCAATTGCATCTAGCCAAGCTGAGGTTGAAGACGAAGTGCATTTAACACTAGGTCTAGTGCAGTTTGATACATTTGATAGCGAGCATTTAGGTGGTTGTACGGGTTACTTAACTCGTCGTGCAGAAGAAGGTTGTAAAGTTAAAGTATTTAGCGAACACAACGACAATTTCCGCCTACCCACTAACGATGATACACCTGTGATTATGGTTGGCCCTGGTACTGGCATTGCGCCGTTCCGTGCATTTTTACAAGAACGTGATTCGCGTGAAGCGCAAGGCAAAAACTGGTTGTTTTTTGGTAACCCACATTTCACTCAAGACTTTTTATACCAAGTAGAAATACAGGGTTATTTAAAATCGGGTTTACTTAACAAAGTAGATGTTGCATTTAGCCGTGATCAAGCCGAAAAAGTATATGTGCAAGATAAGTTACGCAGTAACAGTAAAGACGTGTTTGAATGGTTAGAAGCCGGTGCTCACTTTTATATTTGTGGCGATGCAAATCGCATGGCAAAAGATGTACACAACGCCTTGCTTGATATTGTTAAAGAAAACACAGGCAAGAGCAATGAAGACGCAGAGCAATATTTAAAAGATTTGCGTAGCGCAAACCGCTATCAGAAAGACGTGTATTAATCACGTTTCTTATTTTATTTAACAGCTAACAGCCGTCACTGTAACAAATTTAGGATTTAAAATGAGCGAACAAGATAAAAACGTAAAACTTTCTGATAACGAACGTTTGAAAAGAGAAAGTAACTTTTTACGTGGCACCATAGAAAAAGATTTAACAGACGAAATTACCGGTGGCTTTACTGCCGATAACTTTCAGCTAATTCGTTTTCACGGTATGTACCAACAAGACGACCGCGATATACGTGGTGAGCGCGCTAAGCAAAAGCTAGAGCCGCTGCATAATGTAATGTTACGTGCACGTATGCCTGGCGGTATTATTAAGCCAGAGCAATGGCTAGCAATCGATAAGTTTGCAGATGACAAAACAAGCTACGGCAGCATTCGTTTAACAACGCGTCAAACGTTTCAGTTTCATGGAGTGTTAAAGCCAAATATTAAAGGCATGCACCAAATGCTTGATAGCGTAGGTATAGACTCTATTGCTACAGCGGGTGACGTTAACCGTAACGTGCTTTGTACTACTAACCCAGTTGAGTCTGAGTTACACCAAGAAGCTTACGACTGGGCTGCAAAAATTTCTGAACATTTATTGCCAAAAACGAAAGCGTATGCCGAAATTTGGTTAAATGGCGAAAAAGCAGAAACCACAGAAGAGCCAATTTTAGGATCTAATTACTTACCGCGTAAGTTTAAAACAACGGTAACTATTCCACCTAACAACGAAGTTGATGTGCACGCTAACGATTTAAACTTTGTGGCAATTGCTGATAACGGCAAACTTGTTGGTTTTAACGTATTAGTGGGCGGTGGCCTTGCCATGACGCACGGCGATACAGCAACTTATCCGCGTAAAGCAGATGACTTTGGCTTTATTACGCTAGAAGATACCTTGAAAATTGCAGAGCATGTTGTATCTGTGCAGCGCGATTGGGGTAATCGTTCAAACCGTAAAAATGCTAAAACAAAATACACACTAGACCGTGTAGGCGTTGATGTATTTAAAGCCGAAGTAGAAAAACGCTCAGGCGTTACGTTTGCACCAAGCCGTCCGTTTGAGTTTACTCATCGTGGCGACCGCATTGGTTGGGTTGAAGGCATTGATGGTAAGCACCACTTAACGCTATTTATTCAAAGTGGTCGTATTTTAGACTACCCAGGCAAGCCGCTTAAAACAGGTTGTCGTAAAATCGCAGAAGTTCACCAAGGTGACATGCGTATGACGGCAAACCAAAACTTAATTATTGCTGGCGTACCTGCCGATCAAAAAGCAGTGATTGAAGAAATTGCCCGTAGTCATGGCTTAATTGATGACACAGATTCGCAGCAGCGTAAAGATTCAATGGCGTGTGTTTCACTGCCAACGTGCCCACTTGCAATGGCTGAGGCAGAGCGTTACTTACCAAGCTTAGTTGAAAAAACTGAAGCACTGCTTGCTAAGCACGGTATACCCGATGACAGCATTATTATGCGCGTTGTAGGTTGCCCGAACGGCTGTGGCCGCGCAATGCTTGCAGAAGCTGGTTTAGTAGGCAAAGGCCCAGGTAAATACAACGTTTACTTAGGTGGTAATTTAGAAGGCACACGTATTCCTAAATTGTACCTTGAGAACGTAGGCGAAGATGTTTACCTAGAAGCATTCGATAAGCTAATTGGCCAATGGGCTAAAGAGCGTAACGACGGTGAGTGTTTTGGTGACTTTGTTATACGCAAAGGCATTGTTGCTGAAGTAAAAGTATCAGTAACCGATTTTCACGCATAATTTAATACCAGCGCTTAGCGCTGGTGAGGCTTGGAATTTACCATGAGTGAATTTAAAAACATTTTACAGCTAGATAAACAAAGCCAAACGGCAATGTTAGCTGATGCTAATGGTTTACTAGCGGGTATGAGCGCTGAGCAGCGCGTTGCATGGGCGCTTGATAACTTGCCTAATACGGCATTTTTATCATCTAGCTTTGGTATTCAAGCAGCAGTGATGCTGCATTTAATGACCTCACAACGCCCAGATATTCCTGTTGTATTAACCGATACTGGTTATTTATTTCCTGAAACGTATCAGTTTATTGAACAAATGAGTGAGCGTTTATCGCTTAACTTAAAAGTGTATAAAGCGCAGTTGAGCCCAGCATGGCAAGAAGCCAAATTTGGTAAGCTATGGGAGCAAGGGGAGGACGGCATTAAGCAATATAATCAGCTTAATAAAGTAGAGCCGATGACCCGCGCGCTAAAAGAGATTGAAGCCGGTACTTGGTTTAGTGGCCTGCGCCGCGATCAATCATCATCGCGTGCTGATAAACAGTTTGTAGAAATTAGCCGTGGCACGGTTAAAGTGTACCCAATTATTGAATGGTCTAACCGCGACGTGTATCAGTACCTAACTAAGCACGATTTACCTTATCACCCATTATGGGAGCAAGGTTATGTGTCGATGGGCGACGTGCATACAACGCGTAAGTTAGAACCTGGAATGACAGAAGAAGAAACTCGCTTTTTTGGTTTAAACCGAGAATGCGGACTACACATGGATGGTGACGGTATTTAACGTTACTAAGTTGTAGTTAAATCAATAACAACAACGCAGCTTAGGCTGCGTTTTTATTTTCTTTAATTAGGGTACAAAAATTGCCTAATTAAGTATTTTTTATTAAACTCAAGGAAATAAAGGATTAATTAAAGCAGGAACGCTATGAAATACTTTACCTACTTAGCTATATCAATCATGGCTATTGCAGTCATCTCTTTGTTTTATTTAAAAAAGCCCGATGGTCAAACATGGCTTTCTGCATCATCTATTAGTAATGAATCTCAGCAAATTAAAGAAAAAATGGTCGCGCTTTCAAGCAATACTCTAGATCAAGCTGTGCAGGGCGTTAAGCAAGCGGGCGATAAAATTGCGAGCAGTATTTCTGATGAACCAATGCCTGCAAGTACTAACTCAAGTAGTAAAATTTTTAAGTGGCAAGACGAAACCGGTCAATGGCACTTTTCTGATACACCTAACCCGCATGCAAAAAGTATTGAAGTAAAACTCGATCCTAAAGATATTACTGTTATTGCTGCAGAAGACACGTCTATTTTAAATACCTCTCCAAGTACAAATACAATGTCGGCTGCACAAGAGGGGATCAGTATTTTGAACCCAGACTCTGTTAAAAAGCTATTTAATGACGCCGAAAATGTAAAAGACAAACTAGAAAAACGTAATAAAGAAATTAATAATTTAAGCGCACTTTAGCTATTCTGAGTTAGGGCTTTTATGGTTTTTTAAATAACGTTTTTCGGCTTCCATTAACAGTATGGTTAAATATATTTTAGTGGGAAGTGATAATAGCACCCCTATAGCGATAAATGCTGCCGCTGTAATTATTCCTTTAATACCATGATTAACAGTGAAATAACTCGACACAATTAAAGAGTGGCCAGTCACAATAAGGCATAATCCAAACACTATTGATGTTTTAAGCAGTCGAATAATCATTATTTGCGACATAGTCACCTCACTAAGAGTAACCCTAGTGTAGGCCGGCTTTAAATATTCGGCATTGATTTGAAACAATAAACGGCACACATAAAAAAGCCCAGCTTATTACTAAACTGGGCTTTTAAATGCACTAATTACAGCGCGTATTAATCGAGCATATTACGCAATACATATTGTAAAATGCCGCCGTGTTTGTAGTAATCCCACTCTTTAGGGGTATCAATACGTACATCAGCACTCAGGGTTACTTTTTTACCTTCGGCATTGGTTGCAATAACGGTTACTTCATCGGTTTTATCGTACAAGCCATCAATATCAAATTGTTCTTGCCCAGTTAACCCATGTGACTCGTAGCTTTCACCTTCTTTAAATTGCAGCGGTAATACACCCATACCAATTAAGTTAGAGCGGTGAATACGCTCATAGCTTTGTGCTACAACGGCTTTTACACCAAGTAATAGTGAGCCTTTAGCCGCCCAGTCACGAGATGAACCTGTACCGTACTCTTTACCCGCTAAAATAATAAGTGGTGTATTATTTTTTTGATACTCCATAGCAGCATCATAAATGCTTTCTAGCGTATCGCCAGGCTGAGTACGTGTTACGCCGCCTTCAGTACCTGGGGCAAGTAAGTTTTTAAGGCGAACATTGGCAAACGTGCCACGCATCATCACTTCGTGGTTGCCACGGCGTGAGCCATACGAGTTAAACTGCGATTTTTCTACACCTTTTTCTTGCAAGTACAAACCTGCTGGCGAATCGGCTTTAATAGCACCCGCTGGAGAAATATGGTCAGTGGTTACTGAATCCCCAAGTTTAGCTAAACAACGTGCACCCTCAATAGTAGGAATACCTGGTGGTTCTACTTTCATACCGTCAAAAAAGGGTGCTTTTTTAATGTAGGTAGATGCGTCATCCCAATCGTAAAGTTTGCCATCTGGTATTTTAATTTGCTGCCAACGGCTATCGCCTTCGTAAACGTTAGCGTAGCTTTTTTCGAACATTTCTTTAGTTACTGTTTCTTTAACTAGGTCACTAACTTCTTTAACACTTGGCCAAATGTTTTTAAGGTAAATATCGTTACCGTTAGCATCTTGGGCAAGGGGTTCGTTGTATACGTCAATATCTGTTCTACCGGCAATAGCGTAAGCTACAACAAGCGGAGGAGACGCTAAAAAGTTCATTTTAACATCTTGGTGAATGCGTCCTTCAAAGTTACGGTTACCCGATAAAATAGAACTAACCACTAATTTGTGCTTTTGAATGGCATCAGATATTTCAGTTGGAAGTGGGCCTGAGTTACCAATACAAGTTGTACAACCGTAGCCAACAAGGTTAAAGCCTAAGCTTTCTAAGTCATCCATTAGGCCTGCTTTTTCCAGGTAGTCGGTAACTACCTTAGAGCCTGGCGCAAGTGATGTTTTAACCCAAGGTTTTACATTAATACCAAGCTGTTTTGCTTTTTTAGCGACTAAGCCTGCGGCTAAAATAACACTTGGGTTAGAAGTATTAGTACAGCTGGTAATCGCGGCAATAACACAAGCGCCATCGTTTAGCTCAAACTCTTGGCCTTTAAATTTAACCTTAGCGGCACCCATAAACTGCGCTTCGTTAACTGGTTCGTCTGGGTTTGTTGCTGGGCCTTCACTTTCAATACGAGCTTGTTCTTCATCGCTTTTATCGCGACGAGCCATACGTTCGTCTTGGAAGCCTTTTAAATGATCGCCAATAACTTTGCCAGCTTCGTTTAGGGCAATTCTATCTTGTGGACGTTTAGGGCCTGCAAGGCTCGGTACAACATCATCTAATTTAAGTTCAAGTGTATCGGTGTAGCTAGCTTCGTCGCCATCGTTACGCCATAAGCCTTGATGCTTAGCATAATCTTCAATTACTTTTAGCTGCTTTTCGTCGCGGTTTGTTAAGCGAAGGTAGTTAATGGTTTCATCATCAATCGGGAAAATACCACATGTAGCACCGTACTCTGGTGCCATATTCGCTATGGTAGCTCTGTCTGCAAGTGGTAAGTCGGCAAGGCCGTCACCATAAAACTCTACAAATTTACCTACTACGCCGTGGTTACGCAGTATTTCGGTTACCGTTAGTACTAAGTCAGTCGCGGTTGTACCTTCAGGTAATCTGCCGCTTAGCTTCATACCTACTACTTGTGGAATGAGTAAGCTAATTGGCTGTCCGAGCATAGCTGCTTCGGCTTCAATGCCGCCTACGCCCCAACCAAGCACACCTAAGCCATTAATCATGGTGGTGTGAGAGTCAGTCCCTACAAGCGTATCTGGGTAAGCGTATTTTTTGCCGTCGCACTCTTCATTAAAAACAACGCGCGCTAAGTATTCTAGGTTTACTTGGTGAACAATACCGGTTGCTGGTGGCACTACTTTTAAATTATCAAAAGCGGTTTGTCCCCAACGTAAAAATTCATAACGTTCTTTATTTCGGTCGTATTCAAGTTTTGCATTTAAATCAAATGCACCATCATTTCCGTAGCCATCTACTTGTACCGAATGGTCAATAACAAGTTCAGCAGGTGATAACGGGTTTATTTTTGCAGGATCACCACCTAGTTTTTCCATTGCGTCACGCATCGCGGCTAAATCTACAATAGCGGGTACACCGGTAAAGTCTTGCATAACTACGCGAGCGGGGGTAAAGGCAACTTCAGATGCAGGTTTCGCTTGAGGGTCCCAATTAAGTAGGGCTTGAATGTCTTGTTCTTTAATATTTGCGCCGTCTTCGTTACGAAGAAGGTTTTCAAGTAATACTTTTAAGGAGAAGGGCAATCGTTTCGCTTTGTCGCCAAGTCCTTTTAGAGAATGAATATGATATTGCTCACCATTTATTGTGAGCTGATGTTGGGTATCGAAACTATTATTCATTATTTGCCCCTTTATGAATTATAAAAATATTTTGAAGAGTGACCTCTGTAGTGCTTGAGTTGCAAAGTGCATACCAATGTAAAAAGCCGTATTTAGAGAACGAATTTTATACAGTTAATATAGTAGAGATGATGCTGAAAAGTTTAATTTCAAGAGATGATTTGAAAGAGGTAGGGTCAAAAGTTATTTCGACCCTTATTAATTACTGTAACCAACCTTGTTGCTTACCTTTAATACTCAAACAAAGTAAAGCTATGGCAATAATGATTACAAATATAGGCATAAATACAGCACTTGTACCAAGTAGCTCAATACTGTTTATGACCATAAAATTATAATATTGCTGAATTAAAATAGCGCCGAGCGATAGCGCAAAAGTAGGTGTTGCCAGCGCGTTTTTAGCAAGTAAAAAAATACAACCCAAAGTGCTTCCAAATACAGCTATAGCAAATGCAATGGTTGACCAAATAGGAACGTTAGAGTAGGCAGCTTGTTGATCTAGCGGAAGTTTACCTATCATTTCTGGTGTCATCATCATGTGCATAGCAAATGCAATAACGCCAAGTAAGTTCCATACGAGTGCCGCCCATACAACGGGCTTAAACCAATTTTTAGGTGTTTTAACAGACATTTTATAACCTTGTTTTTATTATTATTAACTAGGTTATTAAAGAGTAAAAAGGCCAACTATACAAGTTGACCTTTTTATATAAAAAGAGGGTTTTTAAATGCTTAACCAAACGAAATAGGACGACGACCTGTTTTATCATCTACTTTTGGCTTTTTAGTTCGCTTGCGCTTAGCTTTAGCTGGCTGATTTGTTGGTTGTGGTGCGGCTTGCTTTGACTCTGTTTGAGTGTGTACCGCAGGTTTTTCTGCAGGTACAGCATCTTCACTTAACGCAAGTTGAAAAAACTCACCATCGAATTCTAGTACATCGCCACTGTATAATTTTTTCCGCTTTATTGTACAAATTTCATGGTTAACACCCACATAGCCTTCAGTAATTAGGTTTTTAGCTTGGCCGCCACCTTCAACTAAGTTTAGTACTTTTAATAATTTACAAAGCTCAATCGGCTCTTCTTCTAACTCTATTTCTATATATTCTTCGTTCATATTTGCTCTCGGTGGGGTAACGCACAGGCTTTAGTATAAAGGCTTACAGCGACTTTTGCACCAAAGCAAGTAACTTTAGATAGCGGTAATACACAATTAGTTATGAAAGTTTTTAGGTATTTTATCTGTCTTTAAAAAAACTGAAGCAATTAAAAGTTAAGCTTCGTTGCAATCTTTTTTACGTATGGCTCGCTAATTGCTAAAACTCTGGCGGATTAATCAATGTGTAATGAATACATATAAAACGGAGTAGAAAATGGGCGTAAGATTAGCAATGAAAAAAGAGCTAATGGGCTTAGATAATTCAGATATGCTTACCGCAGACGATGTTAGGTCACATCTTACTAATCAAGTAAAAGAGCAAAAGGAAAATGCTGAACGTGGTTTTTCTGTGATTTCAAAATTTAACGATCACCATAGCCGCTTAGTGAGTGGCGATATGAAAAAAAAATCGGTACTTGAATTTCAACGCCATCGCTTATTTAAAGAAGTTTTATACACTCGTAAAAGTGTTGATGCGTGGTTAAATAGCCAAACAAATTAAATTGCTATAAATAGTTACCTTTAATAGACTACAAGCGTAATCAAAAGGGGTAACTATGAAAAATGGAATTTTAATATATGTGTTGGCATTACTATTAGCTGCGTGCCAACAACCTACCGTGTATGTATTTAGTGAAAACTTGCAAGATGAACAGCGCGATCAGCTCGATGCTGCGCTAAAAGCACAATCGCTCCCTTATGAATATGTACCGCTGGCAATCCCATCAGAGTTTGGTGAGGCTACATTACTCTTATCAAGTGACAAAATTTACCCAAAAGAGACTGAGCAGTTAGCTACTATTATGCAGGGGCTAGGTTACGAGCCACAAGTTAGCTATACAACGCGTTCAAATCATTTTTATGGTGATGGCAATATAGGCTTTTATCTAAAAAATGCAGTGGCGGGTACAACCTTTGTTATGCCTAAAAAGTTACGAACAACTCAATGCAGCGAAGACAAGTACAATGATTTACTCGTCACATTTACAGATAAATATGCTGACTTTACCTTACCAAGTGGTGCGGTTGTGAGGCTTAATTGGGAGTATTTGTATGGGTATGTTGTTATTTATTATAAAATCTATTCCCAGACATATAGCCACTCACAGCCGCTTGTAAATACTCCCTTTGGCGCCAAGCCATCCGATACTTACAGGTTTACAGCTCATGTTAATAACCCCAGCTGGCTTGATTGCTCACTACAAATTGTTTATATGGACTGAGTGATAGAGTTAACCGTGGGTTTCTATATGCTCGCTAAGTTTTGCAATACGCAGACTCATACCTTCTATAATTCGGTCTTTAATTTTTTCGCGGATAACATTAGGTAAACGGGTGAGTGCTTCAGGGGTAATGGCAAGGACGATACTGTCGGTTTTAGCGCGTGCGCTAGTGCTACGCTCTCGGTTATTTATAAAAGCGCCTTCACCTATAAATTCACCAGGTACTATCGTTCCAAGTTCTAGCAAATGATTATGTTTAAATACTAACAACGCACCGCTAAGTACAATATATAAGCGCTTGTCGTTATCGTATTGCTTAAATAAAAACTGATGCTGGCTTACTAAATATAACAGGCCGAACGACTCCAATAAGACTTGACGCTCGCTGAGCGTAAATTCTTTAAAAAAGTGCAGCCTGTTTATAATTTCCATTTGTTTGAATAAGGGAATATGTTCGATTAGCTTCATCAATAACCAAATGTGTTAAAAGCGTTTAATCAGCTAATATTGCGCTCTTTTAATTTTCGGGTCAACGTGTTGCGTCCCCAACCAATTTTTATAGCGGCATCTTGCTTATGGCCAGAGCAATTAGCGAGAGCTGTTTTTATTAAGCGGGTTTCTAGCTGAGCTTGAATGTCAGGCCAAATATTTTCTTTACCTTGTTTAAGCTCTTGATTAAGCCATTGCTGAAACGCATCTAACCAATCACCTTCTTCTTGAGTTGGTGTGGCATCAAGAATTTCAGGCGGTAAGTCTTGCTCGCTCACAAGCTCACCCGGTGCCATTACAGTAAGCCAGCGACAGGTGTTTTCTAATTGGCGTACATTGCCTGGCCAATTAAATAAGCGTAATTGCTCAGTTGCCTTAGGGCTCAGCACTTTGCTTTCTACTTGTAGCTCTTTAGCGCTTTTATGTAAAAAGTGTTGCGATAAACTTTCTATATCTTCAGTACGTTCTCGAAGAGCGGGTAAACGTAGGCGCACAACATTAAGACGATGAAATAAATCATCCCTAAATTTGCCCTGTTTAACTAAATCTTCAAGGTTTTGATGCGTAGCCGCAATAATACGCACGTCTACTTTTATACTTTGATGGCCACCAACGCGATAAAATTCACCATCGGCAAGAACGCGTAGTAAACGTGTTTGCACATCAAGTGGCATATCACCAATTTCATCTAAAAACAGTGTGCCGCCATTGGCTTGCTCAAAACGGCCTTTGCGTACGCTGTCGGCACCCGTAAATGCGCCTTTTTCGTGACCAAAAAGCTCTGACTCAACAAGCTCTTTTGGAATAGCCGCCATGTTAAGTGCAATAAATTGGTTTTCTTTACGTGGGCTATGGTTGTGCAGGGCACTGGCAACTAGTTCTTTACCTGTGCCAGATTCACCATTTATTAATACGCTCATGCTAGAGGCCGATAGCTTACCTATCGCTCTAAACACTTCCTGCATGGCGGGTGCTTCACCAATTATATGCGCACTTTTTGGTGGAGCTTGCTTACGCTTAGTTTTTTTAGTGGAATTTGCCCTGCATGCGCTTTCGACTAGTGCTACCGCTTCGTTTAAATCAAACGGCTTAGCTAGGTATTCAAAAGCACCTTTTTGAAATGCATTTACAGCTGAGTCTAAATCTGAGTGCGCAGTCATTATAATGACGGGCAATCCAGGGTTCTGCTCTGCAATAAGTTCAAGCAACGCCATACCATCCATACCAGGCATTCGTACGTCCGAAACTAAAACAGTAGGTTGGCTAAACTTTAATGCGCTTAATACATCTTGCGCATTAGAAAAGCTTTCTGCGTTAAACCCTGCACGGGTTAGTGCTTTTTCGAGTACAAATCGAATAGAAGCATCATCATCTACAAGCCAAACTGTTTTCATGCAAACTCCAAACATTAATCTGCAAAGGGCAGATAGATATTAAATTCAGTATGTCCAGGCCAGCTATCACATTCTATATAGCCATCATGTTGATCAATCAGTGTTTGCGCTATTGAGAGTCCTAACCCGGAGCCACCTTCTTTATTGGTGATCATCGGGTAGAACAGTGTTTCGCGTACACTGGGATCAATACCTGGTCCGTTATCAGATATTTGGATCAACAAGGCTTTTTTAGGTGCTTTACCCGGGCGACGATGCTGATGATTTATGCGGGTTTTTATTGTTATTTCACCGCCATCCACAAGCGCCTGTTGGGCATTTCGAACAATGTTTAATACTACTTGCTGAATTTTACCTTGATCAATGTATACATCAGGAATACTTGGGTCGTAATCTTTAACCAAGTTAATGTTAGAGCAATTATCTAACGTACTTAGTCTTGCAACTGATTCAAGTGATTGATGTATGTTGCCATACGATTTTTGCGGAAGTTGATTAGGCCCTAAAAGCCTATCTACTAATTCGCGTAATCGGTCGGCTTGCTCAATGATGAGCTCAGCACATTGATCTCTTTCTTGTTGATCAACCTCATACTGCAATAACTGCGCCGCTCCGCGGATTCCACCTAAAGGATTTTTAATTTCGTGAGCTAACCCTCTAATTAGGTTTCGAGCAGCTTGGTATTGATGCATTTGATTAGACGCTTGGTCGTGCTTAATTTCGTCGTCGGTTTGGCGCCACTCAAATAAAATATAAAGCGAGCCATTAAACTTAATTTGTCGTGTACTTACGGCTACTTTTGCATGGCGAGAATCGCTAAAAACCACATCAGCTCTATGCTGCTGGCAATCTACGCCTTCAACTAATGAGTATTGCTCTATACGCTTTAAATCGATTGAATGGTAGTTAAAAAGGCTATCAAAAGGCTGATCTAATAGGCGCTTGTTACCAAGGCCAAGCAGTTCACTGGTACTGGTATTGGCATATACAACGGTGAAGTTTTTATCAAGCAACATGATAGCGGTTGTTTGATTTTGCCAAATGGCATCGAGTAGCTCAGGGCTAAAGTTTTTATTATTAATCATAGCTGCACCATTTTAGTGCGTGGATATTTACAAGCAAGTTATATGATTAAATACACTGCTGCACGTTTAGTAATGCCCCAATTTAGTTACCTAGGTTTAGCCCTTTTCGGTGCATAAAAAATATGCAGGGCTCACTTGTAGCAATAACTTGGTTTTTACTATTAAAAAGCTTTAATTGTAGTGTGTGCTGACCACGTTCTACATCTCTTATTGCAAAGGTTGAGCTGTCACTGGCGGGGCCATGTGCTTTACCATCAATAAAAAGTTGTATAGTAAAACCAGTTTCAAAGCGTGGTTTTATTCGGCTAGTAACATAAACACTGCCGGTATTTTCACGGATAGTCTGGTTATGATCAGGTGAGGAAATGGCAATACTAAAGGCCGCTTGTTGAGGCTGGGGTTGCTCGTCAAAAATGTCAGTATTTGTTGCAGGCATATTAAGATCTTGGCTGGTAAGCTTTACCTCTTGAGCCCCTTTATGAGGGGTGTCTGAGAACACTAATACGCCATTTTTATCTTTCCAAGCGTATATTTTTGTTTCACCTGCGTAACCATAATTACTTAATCCTAAAGTAATTAATAGTAATAAAATCTTGTTATTCACTCTGCAGCCCTGCATTTTTATCGGTAACTTAACTTTAGTGGAGTTTGTTTAATTTTACCATTAAAAAAGCCCGCAAAGCGGGCTTGAGAACACACATATATTTTACAGCTTAATTAACAGCTGTAGTACATTTCAAACTCAACTGGGTGAGTTGTCATGTTAAGCTTTTCAACTTCTTGAGACTTAAGTGAGATGTAAGCATCGATTAAGTCGTCAGTGAATACACCACCTTGAGTTAAGAATTCACGGTCTGCGCTAAGTGCAGATAGTGCTTCGTCAAGTGATGCTGCAACAGTTGGAATTTCTGCTGCTTCTTCAGCTGGTAAGTCGTATAAATCTTTGTCCATCGCATCGCCAGGGTGGATCTTGTTTTTGATACCATCAAGGCCAGCCATAAGCATTGCTGAGAAAGCAAGGTATGGGTTAGCTGTTGGATCCGGGAAGCGTACTTCAATACGACGACCTTTTTCAGATGGAACCACTGGGATACGGATTGATGCAGAACGGTTACGTGCAGAGTATGCAAGCATAACTGGTGCTTCAAAACCTGGTACTAAACGTTTGTACGAGTTAGTAGACGCATTTGCAAAAGCGTTAATTGCTTTAGCATGCTTGATGATACCGCCAATGTAGTAAAGTGCATCTTCAGAAAGACCGCCGTACTTATCACCAGCAAAAAGGTTTACACCATCTTTAGCAAGTGACTGGTGACAATGCATACCAGAACCGTTATCACCAACAACTGGCTTAGGCATAAACGTTGCCGTTTTACCGTATAAGTGAGCCATGTTGTGGATAACATATTTCATTTCTTGGATTTCATCCGCTTTTAATACCATTGTATTAAAGCGAGTAGCAATTTCGTTTTGACCTGCTGTTGCTACTTCGTGGTGATGTGCTTCTACTACTTGGCCCATTTCTTCTAGAACTAGACACGTAGCTGAACGCCAATCTTGGAAGTCATCAACTGGAGCAACTGGGAAGTAACCGCCTTTAACACCTGGACGGTGACCTGTGTTGCCATCTGCATATTCTTTATCTGAGTTCCAAGCAGCTTGCTTAGAATCAATTTTGTACATAGAACCAGACATATCTGATTTGTATTTAACGTCGTCAAATACGAAAAACTCTGGCTCTGGGCCAAATAAAACTGTATCTGCAATACCTGTAGAGCGCATGTAGTCTTCAGCACGCTTAGCAACAGAACGCGGGTCGCGCTCATAACCTTGTAGTGTAGAAGGCTCTACTACGTCACAACGTAAAATTAATGTCGCTTCTTCTGTGAAAGGGTCTAGTTTGATTGACTCAGGCACTGGCATTAATACCATGTCTGATTCGTTTATGCCTTTCCAGCCTGCAATTGAAGAACCGTCGAACATTTTACCGTCTTCAAAAAAGTCTTCATCAACTTGGTGATGAGGAATAGAAACATGCTGTTCTTTACCCTTAGTGTCAGTAAAGCGTAAATCAATGAACTTGACGTCATTTTCTTTAATAAAATCTAAAACCGATTGTGACATGTGTCCTCCAACTATTAGGTTTTGTTATTGCTGCATAATTGCTTTGGTATTTACTAAGCTGATTTTGTGCCATTATTGTAACTGGCTGTTTATAAATTAAAAAAATATCATTGCATCAAAATGGAATATACAAACGCACCATGTTGGTGCGTAAATATTCCATTTCGGTGCAAAATTTACAGAGCGTAATTTGTTGTTAATTTAATCAGCTGAAATTAGCATAACCTAAATGCAAAAGAGTAACAAAAAGATCGGGAAAATAGTCAAAAAGACTGTTTTTCAAAAAAATATTGAAATTTAATTCATATAATTGTCATATATAAAACAGATACTTAGTAAAAGTATTGAGAAAGTTTTAAAATATGTATTGGATAAACTTTCATCCATGTCATTAATGAGGGATAATATGCGCCCTTTTAAATCCTATGCTGGGACATCTCGCGAAAGCGTGGATGAGTGCGTAGATCTTGCAGGATCATTGAGAATTTAATTTCTCTGAGTAAATATATGAGCATCGAAAAGTTAAGAAATATAGCGATTATCGCGCACGTTGACCACGGTAAAACAACTCTGGTTGACAAACTACTTGAGCAATCAGGTACATTAGAAACACGCGGCGGTAACGAAGAGCGCGTGATGGACTCAAACGACATTGAGAAAGAACGTGGTATTACCATTTTGGCTAAAAACACAGCCATTTCTTGGAACGACTACCATATCAATATCGTAGATACTCCGGGACACGCCGATTTCGGTGGTGAAGTTGAACGCGTACTTTCGATGGCTGACTCAGTATTATTACTTGTTGATGCTCAAGAAGGTCCAATGCCACAAACGCGTTTCGTTACGCAAAAGGCATTCGCGCAAGGCTTAAAGCCAATCGTAGTTATCAATAAAATTGATAAGCCAGGTTCACGTCCTGATTGGGTTATGGATCAAATCTTTGATTTATTCGACAACCTTGGCGCAACTGACGAACAGTTAGATTTTAAAGTAATCTACGCTTCAGCTATCAACGGCTGGGCAACACTAGATTTAGACGAGCCATCAGATAACATGGAACCTATGTTCAAGATGATCGTTGACGAAGTATCACCACCGGATGCAGATCCTGAAGGTGACTTCCAAATGCAAATTTCTCAACTAGATTACAACTCTTATGTTGGTGTAGTTGGTATTGGTCGTATTAAACGTGGTTCTGTTGCTCCTAACCAACAAGTTACTATTATCAGTGCTGATGGCACTACACGTAATGGTAAAATTGGCGCAGTACAAAGCTACCTAGGTCTTGAACGTATCGAAACTGACAGAGCTTACGCTGGTAACATCGTAACTGTAACAGGTATTGGTGAGCTTAAGATTTCTGATACAGTTTGTTTCCCAGGAAACGTTGAAGCATTACCACCACTAAGTGTTGATGAGCCAACTGTAACAATGACATTCTCTGTAAATAACTCACCTTTCTGTGGTAAAGAAGGTAAGTTTGTAACGTCACGTAATATCCGTGAGCGTTTAGACAAAGAATTAGTACACAACGTAGCACTTCGCGTTGAAGATACTGGTAGCCCAGATAGCTTCCGTGTTTCTGGTCGTGGTGAATTACACCTAGGTATCTTAATCGAAAACATGCGTCGTGAAGGTTACGAGCTTTCAGTTTCTCGTCCAGAAGTTATCTTACGTACTGTAGATGGCGTTCTAGAAGAACCGTTTGAAACAGTTACTATTGACTGTCAAGACGAGCACCAAGGTTCTGTTATGGAACAAGTTGGCCTACGTAAAGGTGAACTTACTAACATGACTCCAGATGGCAAAGGCCGTATGCGTTTAGATTTCATGATCCCTAGCCGTGGTTTAATTGGTTTCCAAACTGATTTCATGACGCTTACTTCGGGTTCTGGTCTTATGTACCATACGTTCGATCATTACGGTCCTCACAAAGGTGGCGACATCGGTGTTCGTAAGAACGGCGTAATGATTGCAAACGCAACGGGTAAAGCACTTACTAACGCATTATTCAACTTACAAGAACGCGGCCGTTTATTCATCGGTCACGGTGTTGAAGTATACGAAGGTATGGTTATCGGTATTCATAACCGTGATAACGACCTTACAGTTAACGCCCTTAAAGGCAAGCAGTTAACTAACGTACGTGCATCTGGTACTGATGAAGCGCAAACGCTTTCTCCACACCTTAACTACTCACTTGAGCAAGCGCTTGAGTTCATCGATGATGACGAGCTAGTTGAAGTAACTCCACTAAACATTCGTATCCGTAAGCGTTACCTTACAGAAAACGAACGTAAACGTGCAGGTCGTGGACCAAAAGCATAATCTATTAATTTAGAATTGTGATTTTAAAAGCCGCTGTATTGAAAAATACAGCGGCTTTTTTGTGTTTGTTAGGGTTAAATGGGTAAAGGCTGAAAGAGTTTTTTATTACTGAGTACACCGAGGCGCTGCTTGGTATATCTAGGTCGACTTATAAATTTGTATTGTTTTTGGGTAATAGTGTTGTTATATATTAGCAAGGATTTTGCTGGTGCAAACACTAAATATTTATCGGTATTCTTGGTGATGCACTGTTAGAGTTTTTAATTATTAAATCTCAATTTGGAGTATATTATGGCCTATGAGTTAGGGAAAAGACTAGTAATTGGTGTAGCTTCAAGTGCTATGTTTGATTTGTTAGAATCGGATACTGTTTTCAGAAAGCAGGGTGAGGAAGAGTATAGGAAGTACCAATTAGAAAATCTTGATAACCCGCTGAATAAAGGAGTGTCATTTTCATTTATTAAACGGTTACTTTCTTTAAATAACTTAAGCGAGAATCCTAAAACAGATCCTTTAGTGGAGGTAGTATTACTATCGCGTAATGATCCAGATACCGGATTACGTGTCATGAAATCGATTAAGCACCATGGCTTACCAATATCACGCGCTATTTTCATGCAAGGGAAATCTCCTTACGAATATATTCCAGCATTAAGTATATCCTTATTTTTATCCGGTAATTCTTCTGATATCAAAGAAGCAATAGATATGGGATACCCTGCGGGTCATGTTCTCGAATCAGCAATTGTAGATGAAGACGATGATGATTTAAGAATAGCTTTCGATTTTGATGGTGTTCTAGCTGACGATGAATCTGAAACGGTAATGCATAATACAAATGATGTTAACCAGTTTCATGAACATGAAACTAAGAATGTGTTGCAGCCTCATAATCCAGGACCTTTGAAAGAATTTCTTGTAAAAATATCTGATATTCAAAAATTAGAAGAAAAAAAGAAGAAATCTGATCCTGACTATAAAAATCGTCTGAGAGTTTCAATTGTAACTGCCCGTAATGCTCCATCACATGAGAGAGCTCTAAATACTCTAAAGAAATGGGGTGTAATGGCTAACGATGCATTTTTCCTCGGAGGTGTAGATAAAGGTTTAGTATTAGGAGTACTTAAGCCTCATATCTTCTTTGATGACCAATCAGGGCATTTAAACTCTACAAGTACAGTTGCCCCTTCAGTTCATATACCTTTTGGTGTTAAAAATTTAAAGTTAGACTAATATTTTAACTCTATCCAAACGCATTTAATTTGATGTCATATTTAATGCGTTTTAAGACCCCCGATAATGCAAAGGCCCCGCGTTTGCTGGGAGGGTATTTTTGCGTTGGGTTTCGCTTCGCTCAACCCAACCGACTTCAATTATTTTATTGGTAGTTACTCACTATTTAGGGAGTAGGGTGATTTTGCCAAATACATCTGCGTCTATAAATCCACGGTTTCTGTCGCCGTTTACTGGCTGTACTTCGTGTGAACCCATAAAGTGTTCGCGCACTTTGCTGCCATCGTTATCGCAATACGCTAACATAAAGCCAATGACTTGTTTTTCGCTCAGTGTAATTGGTGTATTTACAGCGCCTTCTTTGTAGTCGTTAGGGTAGAGCTTTATTGCTACTTCCCATGTGATGTTAAAAGGTGCAGTGGTGTTACGCTTCCAGTTACTGACTAGGTGGTCGGTATACAAATGGGCTTTTTTATCAGGGCCGTAATCGGCGGCTTGGTTATCTAGGCCAATATGGTACGCCAAAGCGGTGTGATTAAATTGATGGTTTCCGCCCGATGCGTCGCTGTCTATAAACACTTCAAGCGCATCGTCATCCCAATATTTATAGGTTGGATCGGCGTGTGTATCAATTAAAACGTCATCCACAATATCGGCTTGTAGGTATAAATAGTTTTGATCCCACAGTAAACGATAACGGCCTTTAAAGTCAGCATCGTTTGATGGTAGCGTGCCATCCATTAAATAAGGCATATCGTGCCAAGCGGCTTTATCCCATGCGCTTTCTGATACGCCATCGACAGTAATTGGGGTTGATGTATGTTCAACATCAATCGCCATTGCAGGCGTGCTTAATAAAAAGCTTAAGGCGAGTGCTAATTTTTTCATTAATCTCTCAATTTTATTGTGTATTTATATTGGTGTAACACACATCCTAAAACAGTTGAGTAATTAGTTACAGTGAAATACTTTCGCCTTCGTTTAAAATATACAAAGGTGTTTTAGCATCCATTTTTGTGTGCATGTGCAATAAGCGCAGTAAGGCAGAGTGGCTAGTATGGTCGCCCATTTTCCAGCTAGAGTTACCGTATCCCCAAGGTATCATTACTTTGCAGTTAAGTTCTTGTGCTGCGTTGAGCGCGTCTTCTGGTGTGGTGTGAACGTAGCGATAAAATTTACCACTTTCTTTACTGTAGTAAGATGCGATTGGTATTAAGCACACATCTATATCGCCATATTTTTGCTGTATGTCTTTAAAGTGTTTTGAGTAGCCCGTATCGCCTGCAAAAAATAAGGTACTGCCGTTTTGTTCAAGTAGCCAGCCATTCCATAAGTCTTTATTGTTATCTTCGTAAATAAAGGGCACCAATACACGAGCGCTAAAATGATGAGCTGGCACGGCATTAATAGCTAAGTCGTCAATGTTGGTTGTTGAGTACCACGGCATTTCGCTAATATTAAAACCACCGGTAGGGAAGTTGTCGGCCATCCCGAGTGGTGTTAAATAGCGAGGTTTATTGCCAATGCTTTGTATGTCGGCTTTATTAAAGTGATCGTAATGAATATGCGAATACATTACCGCATCAATATTTTTCAGTTCTTGCTCACTAGGCCAAGCCCCTGCTTTACGATAAATACCGCCGCCGAGTTTAAAGCCAAGTGCGACTGGAGAATCAAACTGATTTTTTACCGGATCAAACAGCACACTTTGCCCATTTGGAGTGTTAATTACAAAACTAGCGTGGCCAAGCCAGCGTACGGTATAACCGGTGCTAAGTTGTGGTTTAGTTTGCTGGCCTTGGTACTGGCAGTTTTCGCTGCCGGTTTTGCATAGTAAGTCTGGGTGGGCTGGGTAGCAGTTTTCAGTGCAGGTAGTGGGATATGTTTTTTCACCTGTGTATAAATTTTTATAACGACCGTTCTTATCATTAATAACAACAACTGAGTCAGAGCTGGTAATACGATTAATATTATTAGGTGCACCGCAGGCAGTTAGTATACATAAGAGCATTGTTGCGGTTAAAAAGCGTTTCATTGTAAATCCCTTTTAGCATGCCTTTAACATAAAAAAGCCTGCAATTAAGCAGGCTTGTTAAAGTAACAAATAATTAGCCAGCGCTATTCATTTGTTCAATAAATTTGTTTGAATCGGCAATCGATTTGTTCATGTCGTTCATCAACAATTGAATATCGCGCTTAAGGTTAGTGAATTCACCTTTAATAGCCGATACCGCTTGTGCATTTAAGTTATGCTTTAGGTATAAAACGTTATCATGAAGCGAGGTTAATACTGGCTCCATTTTACTCTCTGCGCTGCGCATTGAGCGTAATAGCTGATCAAATTGACGCTTAGTCGCGGCTAGCTTTTTGCTGCTTTCACGCTTAAGTGATGCGCTTTTGTATTGCTCTAGCTCATCGCCCCACTCATCAAATAGCGCTTCTGCCACGTCTTCTACTTTATTGATGTTAGTTGACACTTCGTTAGCGGCATTTAAGCTCGACTCGTAATCATCGTTTAGTTGATTGTAAGTGTCTTGTAGTTCGCCACCATTAAAATCGATTAGAGTAGTTAAGCGCTCTAGTGCCGATTTAAATTCTTCTTGTGACTCTTGTTGCGAGTCTTTGGTTTCTTCTACGCGGTCAATTAGAATATCGCGTTTGTGAACACCCACTTTTTCCATCGCAGAATAATAAGCTGATTGGCAGCCAGTTAAAGTAAGTGTTACTACAAGCATTGAAACACTGAGTAATGTTTGTTTTTTCATTTGAATTCCTGTTTACGAGCGTTAGTGCTGTAAATTATGGCGCTGATTGTTATTATAATCAAAATTACATAAGCACAAGTCAATTGTATGAATGATAAGCTCTCCCATTACAAACAGCAAGTTAAGTCCTTTATACGCCAACAGCCTGCATGGTGGATGCAGTACGTTAACCGGTGTATAGACGATCAAATAACGGTTAATGCAGGTTACCTTGCTTACGTGACACTTCTTTCTTTAGTGCCATTAATTGCGGTGGGTGTTGCTATATTTTCAGCCTTTCCGGGCTTTGAATCTACTCGCATGGAAATTGAGAGCTTTTTGTTTACCAACTTTGTCCCTACCTCTACCGATGTTATTAGAGAGCATATTAGCTCCTTTGCGGGCAATGCCAACCAAATGACGGCGGTAGGTATTGGCTTTCTAGCTGCAATAGCCTTGCTGTTAATACGTAATGTAGATGCCACATTGAACCGAATTTGGCGCATAAAGAAAAAGCGCCCAATGATGATCTCATTTGCTGTGTACTGGATGGTTTTGAGCTTAGGGCCTATGTTGCTCGGTGCCAGTATTGGTGTTACCTCTTATATTGTATCTTTGGTGTCGTTTGCTGATCAGGGAATTCCGGGGTTTAGCGGGTTTTTGTTAAAGCTATTGCCGTATGGAATTTCGATGGTGGGCTTTATTATGCTCTACACCTTAGTGCCTAATACACGGGTGTCGTTTAGAGCGGCAATACCTGGCGCTTTTTTTGCGGCACTTTTATTTGAGCTGACCAAAAAAGGGTTTGCACTTTATATTAGTCATTTTCCGTCGTACGAAGTTATTTATGGCGCAGTAGCAACCATTCCTATTTTATTTGTATGGGTGTATTTGTCGTGGGTCGTTGTTTTGCTTGGCGCTGAATTTACTGCGTGCATTAGCCCAAATGATATTCCAGAAACACCAGAGCTTGAACTTGAAGATGATGAACCAGCAGTAAAGGACACAGTTTAAATGCAAGGTTTAATACAACGTGTAAAGCATGCCAAAGTAGAAATTAACAACCAAGTGGTAGGCGAAATTAGCCAAGGTATATTGTTGTTGCTGGGCGTTGAAAAACACGACGACAAACAAACGGCCGATAAGCTTTTACACAAGGTAAGTAATTATCGTATTTTTACTGACGAAAACGACAAAATGAACCTAAGCCTTAAAGATATTAAAGGTGAGTTACTTGTTGTTTCGCAATTTACGCTAGCGGCTGATACTAAAAAGGGTATGCGCCCTAGTTTTTCATCTGCGGCAACGCCAAGCCAAGCCAACGAGCTTTACGAATACTTTGTAGCTCAAGCTAAAGAGTTGGGGCTTACAATAGCCACAGGTGAGTTTGGTGCCGATATGCAAGTAAGCTTGTGTAACGATGGGCCCGTTACGTTTAACTTATCTGTTTAAGTTTTTGGTTACCACGACAATATGATTTACATAGCCCGTAATTTTTTGCGGGCTAACATTACAACCAAATACATCGAGTAATAGCTGCTGAAGTTGCTTTAATTGCGACTCATGCTGCGATAAAAAGTTAATAAATAGCACGCCGTTGTTATTTAAAGCCGAGTAGATTTTTTTATAAAATGCCTCTTCAAATAAAAATCGAGGTGCATCTATCTGGCTAAACAAATCTAAAATAATCCAATCAATATTTTGCACACTTTTTAAAACCTGTTGCGCATCGGCGCACAGTAGTTGCTCATTCTTATTTGACGAAAAAAACTGGGTATAGCAATCAATAATATCGGCGTTTTTTTCAACCGATGTTATTTGTGCTTTAGGGTATTTGTGTTGTAAATAGTTACGAATTGCACCGCCGCCAAGGCCGAGTTCTAACACTTTTTGTGGCGCGCTAAGAGCTTGCCAATGCTTATCTAGGTACAATAAGTGTGGAAAAAGTAATAAATCCGGGTTATTTAAATCAATAACAGATTGAAGAGTGTCGTTAATAAGTAACCAGCGTAACTGCTCGTGCTCACGTACTTGAATGTGATCGCCACTGCATTTATGCCAATAGATTAACTGACCAATGCTGTGGCTATTTTCAATAAATTGATCGCTCAGCAAACCCGTCAGTGAATTTATATAATTGATTTTTTCAGTCATATTCTCAGCATAAACTAGCAACGTTAAAGCGCAATGACCTTTGTCATTATTTTTTTACGTTATTTTGCAGCCATCACCAAAGTCGTATTTGCAGTTTTTTTAAGATGGAGTATGGTATTTGCCATAATAATACCAATCGACCTAATTTTTAGCTTGGTAGATAACTAATACGATTAGTATAGCGCCGTAGCCTTTTTTTGACTTTTATTTACGGCTTATATAACAACAGGAGTATGTATGTTTCAGGTAAGCACCCCACAAAGTAGCGAAGATTGGCAAGCGTATTACCAATTGCGTTGGCAGGTATTACGCGCGCCTTGGGGCGAGCCTCGTGGCTCTGAACAAGACGATATGGAACAAGACTCTGAGCACCGCTTTATAAAAAATAAAGAAGGCGAAGTACTAGGCGTAGCACGTTTGCACTTTAACAGTCATGAGCAAGCACAAGTGCGCTACATGGCAGTTGCAGAGGGGAACCGTAATCAGCATATTGGTAGTCGTTTGCTTCATGAGCTTGAAAAAATAGCATGGACACAAAATGCCGATGAGCTGGTTTTGTTTGCACGCGAACGAGCGCTTGAGTTTTATAAACGCCACGGTTACGAACTAAAAGAAAAAGCACATTTAGCGTATGGCGATGTACAGCATTTTAAAATGATAAAGCAAAAACCGTCTGAGCCAGGCTGGTTCCGCCATCCTAATTGGACGCAAGTACTACAAAATACGTGGCGTGAGTCTATTCCAATTAGTGACGCGATGGGTATTAAGGTAGAAAGCTATACCGATTGGCAATTTACAACCAGCGCCGACCTAGACGCTAACTTAAACCTACATAACACCATGTTTGCAGGCTCTATTTATAGCTTGGCCACGCTAACAGGTTGGGGCGCTACGTACTTAGCACTTAAAGAAGCTGGGCTTGAAGGTAATATTGTATTAGCCGATGCTAACATTAAGTACTTAAAACCGCTTACTACTGACCCACGTGGTTGTGTTGATATACAAACCTGTAAGGGCAAGTTAAGCGATTTAGAAACCGATGGTAAAGCAAGTTACGTAGTGCCAGTAACTATTTACGATGGTGATAACGTGGTTGCCGAATTTGAAGGACAGTTCGTAGTAAAAAAATAACTGTTTAGCTGTTCAAAACACAAAAAAGCCAAGCGATGCTTGGCTTTTTTGTGCGTAAAACTTAGGGAAGTATCACAGCAGATCGGTTAATAATATACCTACACCAATACGTTCTACATCCGCATTGTAATCAATTAAGCTTTCGCCATAACCGTTAAAGTATTGTGCATAACCACGAACGCGGCCCCATAAAGGAAACGACCAGTCGAGTTGAATTGCACCACGATTATCTGAATTTAAGTTGTTACGTGTCATAAAGCTAAATTCATGGTCATGAAAACGATACGCGCCGCTAAACTCAAAGTAACCCATGTATTTATATATGTCTGGGTTGTCGTCGCCATTGGCTTCTAAAATATCTTCTTTTTCGTCCTCAGCTATTCGGTACCAAGGTTTAAAGCTAAAAACAAAGCCTCTGTTTTCCCAGATAAAGTCTGCATAAATACGGTTCCACGAACGTGAGTTTGGTTGGCTTCGACCATTTGACTGATGCGAAATACCTAAAGCAATTGCCATTTCGTCGCCCCATAATACGTTTTCTGGGTCGAGGTAATTTATCCAAAATATCTCTGGTTCGTAGTTGGTCTCACGAAATGGAGAAGAAATTTCTGAGTTATAAAGCTGCCAATACGATTGCAGTGTAAAGCCAAAAAATATGGCTTGGTCTTTATCCGAAAAATCATCGTAAAGAGGCACTTTTATCGATAGCTGGTATTTTGCTTCTAAGTTGTCGAGCGGTTCACCGTCGTTGTCGTCGGTTAGTGCATCAAAGCCATCAAATGGGCGATCGTTTGGGTGTGATACATACGAAAGCGGTAAAATATAGTTACGCTTATGTGGCGTAATTACATTTCTATTTTTTTTACCTACTTCTTCACGAGCTTGGCGTTTATCAAGCGCGGTAAGTTGTTTGTTTTCTTCAAGAGCTGAACACTTTTTACGAAGATCGTCTAATGTTTGTTTACCATCTCCGCCAATTACTTCATTTAAAATACACTGCTTTACAAGTTCGATGTCGTTGTCTTGCTCATTTGTAGCAACTTCTTCTTGTGCGAAGGTAGCTGTACTTATTAAGGCAGAAAGTGTGATCCAGTGGCGCCAGCTCATTGTAATTCCTTGTGGGTTCGGGTTGTGTTGTATGCGTTAATTTAATTATAACGTCTTTTTACATATGTAACGGTGAACTTTTACTGAATTTGTATTTATAACAAGGTCTGTACGTATACAAAGTAAATATAGATCAGAAAAAAAAGCGGCCTAGGCCGCTTTTTTAATGCACATTAACTATGTGCTCTCACGCAATGAGAAGGGTGAGCTCTAGCTCAAATATGTTAGTAAAAAACTTATAAAGTTCGGTGCCTTGGTTAACACTCGCCGAGGCAAAGTGCAAAATGGCAATTGCATCGCAATCGAGAGTAAGTGTTTGCAGTGGTTGCTCGCTTAAGTAGCGCTCCATTCGTAAAATATTAGCAATAGGCTCACCGGCTTTAATGTGCCCACCAAGTGGGGCTATGTATTCAACCATGCCGCCAATAGGGGCGTAATAAACAAAGTAGTCATCTAAATTACATGCATAGCGAGTGATATTAGCTGGCGTATGCGGTGCATTTTGTAAAACACCTTTGTGATTTAAGTAACTTAAAATGCTGTTAGCATCGTTTAGTGCTTCTTTTAAGTCTATTTTTTCTTGGCTGCCTAGCTCTACAGTAAATGCTTCTACAGGTATTGATAATTCACGACCTTGCTCGCTAAGTGCATCACTCAAATGCCACCATGGGCAAAAGTTAGCTTCATCCATAGCGCCGTCAAAATCACTAGGGATAAGCAATACATGTTCAATATTAAAGTAACGTGCGCTGTCGGTTGCATAGGTTGGGCAGTACAAATGCTTGCTTGAAATAGGACCTGTGTGCAAATCGAGTACTATATCAGCCTGATGAGCGAGCTTTTGTAAGTTAAGCGCAATGCGTTTACCTGTATTAAGTAAATAAGCAGGGCCGTTAAGTTTGCTGTCTACTTCGTCAATAAGCGCCTGTTTGAAGTTACTTTTTAATGTAGCGTCGTCATACTGGGTATGATTTTGTGCAAACTGTGCCACTAAATTTTTATTGTAGTGATACATGCGATTCCAATTAGTGCCCGTAATCGGATCGAACCTGCCAAGGGTAAACTCGCCAGATTTTTGATTACAACCAATCGGATTTGCATAAGGTACAAGGGTAATATCGCCACTAAGGTTAAGATGTTTTAATTGCTCAAGTAGCTGAAAAATAACAGCGTTGCCTTGTACTTCAGCGCCATGCATATTGGCCTGAACATAAACACTAGGCCCTGTGCCATCGCCTTTTAAACGATAAACAGGAATTGTAAGCGGTAAGCCGTTTGCAACTTCCCCTACTACAATGTTCTCTTGGCTGATGTGTGTTGTATTACTCATGCTTATTACCTTAAGTAGTGGCTGGCATTTTCGGCTTGGCGAACACAGGTAAGTTCACCGTTTTGCAATGTGTACTCGCCGGCGAGCTCATGGCATAAAAAATACGGCATACTTTCGGTAAAGCCGTAAGCACCGCATTGGCTAAATACTAGCCAGTCGTGCTCATTTAAATCGCTTGGTAAGTTATGTTCACCCAAGCAATCAAGCGCTGTACAAAGTGGGCCGTATAAAGTGACCGCTTGAGTTTTAGCACTGGATTCACGCAGTAACGCAGCAGGAAAATCTTGGCTGGTAACAGCAGGGCGTAATAAGTGGTTTATACCGCCGCTTAAAATGACTTGCTGTTGATTATAGTTTTGTTTGCGTTCTATTACTGGGTTTGCGTAATGACCACATTCGCCAACGGCATAGCGGCCCAGTTCCATCCATAGCTCTTCTACGCCCGCATCATTTTTAATTTTAGCGAGTGCAGCTATTAAGTCATCCCAATCAAGTGTTGTTTCGCTTTGTGTATAAGGAATACCTAAGCCGCCACCTAAATCGAGAATTTTAAGGCTAATATTTAAATCGCTGGCAAGTTGGCTAAGAGGTGCAATCATTTGTGACCACAAGTCGCTTAGTTTTTGCGTGCTAAGCATGTTGCCCCACTGAAAAATATGTAAGCCGTCAAACTTAAGTGCAGGGTAGTCGGTTACATTGAGTGCTTGCCACTCATCACAACCCAAACCAAACGGCGTAAGGCTGTCGCCGCCCAGTGGATTTTTTTCACCTTCAGGCCAGCGTAATTGCACTCGGAGTAATACTTGTAACTGCGTATTTTGTAGTTGCGCTTGTTGGTTTAACCAACGTACTTGATTGAGGCTTTCGGCTACGAATATACGTACTCCGCGCTCAATAAAGTGTTTAATTTGTTTAGGGCTTTTTGCAGGCCCTGTGTTGAGCACGCGCTGTGAGCTAATACCTTGTGCTAGCACTTGCTCAAGCTCACCTTTACTTGCTACGTCAAAATTAAAACCAGCGTTGTCTAAGCTTTGAATAATTTTAGACAGTGGATTTGCTTTTACCGCGTACCACAGTTTTACATCGGTTTGCGCAACTAAACGTGCAAGATGCGCGTTTAGTTGATCTAGGTCGTAAACAAAAAAAGGTGTATCAAGCTGTTGTGTAATTGTATTTACAGCAGTTTTGATAGGCGTGCTCAAAAAGCTCATTATCGTAAAACCTCTTCAAGTAATAATGATGCATCGCTTTTCTCGTCGCGGTATTTAACAATTAACGCACACGACATGCTTAGGCCTTGCTCGCGCGCCCATTCGTTTGACGCAGGGCGAGAGCCTGGTATTACAATGGCATATTCAGGAATAGGCTCGCCTTTATCTAGTTGTCGCTCGTTTACGCAGTCATACACCGGAATAGTCGCTGATAAACGCACGCCAGGGGCAAGTACTGCGCCTTTTTTAATGACTACGCCTTCAACAAGAATACAGCCAGCACCAATAAAGGCATCGTCTTCAACAACGACTGGGCTTGCACCAATTGGCTCAAGTACACCACCAAGCTGCACTGCAGCACTTAAATGTACGTTTTTACCTACTTGTGCACACGAGCCCACTAGTGCGTGGCTATCTACCATTGTGCCTTCGTCGATGTATGCACCAATGTTTACATACGCTGGTGGCATAATAATCGTGCCTTTAGCAACATAAGCACCACGGCGAACACTTGAACCACCCGGTACCATACGCACGCCATCTTCAGCACTAAACTCTTGCGGAGCTAGGTTATGCTTATCAACAAAACCACCTGTAAACTCAGTATTAGTGCCATTTTTGAAGGCTTCTAAAATGCCTTGTTTTACTTCTACGTTAGCTTGCCATTGGCCGCTTTCGTTTTGTGATGCTGCGCGTACTGCGCCCGATTCTAAATTATTTAATAGTTCTAACCAGCTCATTATAAAAACCTGTATTTAATGCCAAGATAAAATGGTGTTGTTTGCAGTTGTGATGCAATCGGTTTGAGTTAACTCAAGATGTGTTAAAGGTGGACGCAGTTGCGGGCTGCTTAAGCGACCTTGCAAATGCATCAGTACCTTTACGGGAATAGGGTTTGCGACAGCAAATAGGCTATTAATAGCGCTTGACCACTGGGCAAATAAATTAGGGTATTGACCGCTTAAACTACGGTTTACAAATTCATGGGTTTGCACCGGCCATGCGTTTGCAGCTACCGACACTAAACCTTTTGCGCCAGCTTGAGCAAAATAAGGCATCAGCGCATCGTCGCCACTAAAAATAGCTAAATTAGGCGCTGCTTGGCGATAAGCTTCAAACTGAGCAATGCTGCCGCTCGCTTCTTTTAGTGCCCATAAATTTTTATTATTTTGTAAGTTTTGAATTGTTGCCGTTGGAATGCTAACAGCACTTCGACCCGGTACGTTATAAAGCATACACGGGTGAACACTTGCATTAAGTAGGCTTTCAAACCAATGAGTTTGACCTATAGCGCCAGGCTTTGCATAAAGCGGTGAGCCAAGTAAAAAGCTATGAATTGGGAGTGTATTACAGTAGTTAACCCACTCAATTTGTTGCTTTAAGTTACTACCGCCCACAGCAACCATGAGTGGTACTGCTGGTTTTAGTTGGCATACGTGTTCAACAATGGCTTGTTGCTCTTTTAGCGTGAGTGCTAAACCTTCGCCCGTACTGCCAAGTAGTAAAATACCGTTATGTGCCGCTTCTTGATCGCTAACCAGTTTAGTTAACGTGTTGTAGTCAACATCGCCGTGTTGATCAAATGGCGTTACGAGCGCGGTCCACAATGAGTAGTCGTTTAAATTGAAGTTGTTGATCATCTCTCACGAACTTATAATTTGTACCAACTTTATTAAAAACGTGATCATTTTAGCGATAACTAATTTAATGCAATTGGTATTATTCGAAGAGTTAAAAAGCTTTATGGAAGGAGCCGCATTAACGTCGTTCGAACTAATAATTCGAAGAGCGAATGGGCTTAAAATAATAGGGCGCACGGCCTTAATATTTAAGACCAGAAGCTCTCCACCAAACTAATAAGCTGCTTTTATAAGCAGCTATTGGTGACAGTCGCTAGGGTTCAACCTAGTCGCCCGAAATAAACACCTCGCAAAAGTGGTTACTTCTCGGCGTTAATTCCCCTCACGTATGCTCACTGGAGTTTGCGCTCCTAACATACGCTACCTGAATAACGCACCTCTTCTAGCCCTTTACACCTGTTTGTAGAGTAAAAACTTACAAACCTGTGCAATTTAAATAGGGTAATTACGGCGATTAAAGCATTTTAGCCGTCTAGGTGTCAAGCGACTAAATGCATATTCATTCATCCATAATGGGAGTGGTTACGTATTGGGTGCTTTTCTCGTACACTAGCAATATAAGTAGTGAGGTATTTAATTAGTATGGAAAAATTTAGCGATATTTATAAGCGAGCGGTAGAGCGAAAAGGCTCCGAAAAAATGCTTAAGTTATTACTTGCAAAACCGCTATCTAAAAAACAACTAAGCACGTTAAGTGACGACGATTGGCTTGAGGAATTTACTCGAAAAGTATTTCAAAGCGGCTTTTATTGGTCAGTCATTAATAATAAGTGGCCAGGCTTTAGAGAGGTTTTTTGGAATTTTAGCGTTGATAAGTTATTAATGATGCCACCTGATATGCTGGAACAAAAAGCAACGGATGAGCGAATCGTTCGTAACTATAAAAAAGTAAAAACAATTACCGAAAATGCTTACATGATCCACGAAATAGCAGGGGAACATGGCAGTTTTAGCCAGTTTGTCGCTAATTGGCCAGCAGACGATATTATTGGTTTATGGGCGTATTTAAAAAAACATGGTTCGCGTTTAGGCGGAAATACAGGACCTTATGCGCTACGAGCACTTGGTAAAGATACTTTTTTACTATCACGCGATGTAGAGAATTACTTACGTGCTCATAAAATTATAGACGGCGGCTTACAAACTAAAAAATCACTGAGTGCTGCCCAAGCTTTTTTTAATGAAATGCAAAAGCAAAGCGGCTTAAGTATGCAAGAGTTAAGTTTAATTGTTGCTTATGGCGTTGGTGACAACCGTGTTGGTATAAGTCAGCAATAATAGGAATTACCATGAAATTAGTGCCAAGATACACAGACATTACGGAAAACTTTGCGATAGAAGATTTCCCTGCAAGTGTTGCCTCTCCTCAGTTATTGCTGTGGAACGAGAGCTTAGCAAAAGAGTTTAATATTAACGTTGCAGCTGATTTGCGTGCTAGCACTTTTAGCGGTAACGAGAAACAGGCGATTCCTGCGGTAGCACTTGGTTACTCTGGGCACCAATTTGGACATTTTTCACCACGTTTAGGCGATGGGCGAGCGCATTTATTGGGCGCTATTAATGATGATAAAAACCAGTTGTGGGATATTCAATTAAAAGGCTCTGGTGCTACTCCTTACTCAAGAGGGGGAGATGGACGTTGTGCTCTTGGTCCTGCTATTCGTGAATACGTAATGAGCGAGGCAATGCATGCACTAGGCATTAAAACCACACGCTGCTTAGCGGTTGTTGGTAGTGGTGAAACGGTTTATCGTAATCCACCACAAGCAGGCGCCATAGTGACTCGTTTAGCAACGAGCCATATTCGTGTTGGCTCGTTTCAATATTTAGCGACGCAAGGCGATGTTGAAGGACTTAAAAATTTAGCCGATTTAGCTATAGAGCGACACTACCCAGAAATAACCGATACAGGATCGCAGCGTTATTTAGCATTTTTAGGCGCTGTGATTAAAAACCAAGTTAAGCTAGTTGTGAGCTGGATGCGTGTTGGCTTTATTCATGGAGTAATGAATACCGATAATACGCTAGTAAGTGGAGAAACCATTGATTACGGCCCCTGCGCCATGATGAATAATTTTGATTTTGACACCGTGTTTAGCTCTATCGATAAACAAGGTCGTTATGCCTTTGGTAATCAACCTAATATAGCTAACTGGAACTGCGCACGCTTAGCTGAGAGCTTAATACCGCTTATTAGTGATGATGACGAGCAAGCTGTTTCGTTAATGACGCCATTTATTAATAGTTTTGCTGAGCAGTTTAATACTGAGTTTACGGCTATGTGGGAGAAAAAACTGGGCTTGAGTGCAAAAAATGCAAGCGGAAGTGAGTTAATTGCAGAGTTATTAACGCTATTAAAAGATAACCAGCTCGACTACACCAATACCTTTGATGCACTTACTGAATCCTTAAAGGGAGAAACAGTAGTACCAGAGTCGCTAATCAAATGGAGAGCTAAGTGGGTAAACTTAACTGACAATAATAGTTATGAAGTAATGAGAGCGGCAAATCCTCGTGTAATTCCTCGTAACCATATGATCGAAAAAATAATTGCAGAGTATAATGCTGCAGGGTCTAGTGAGTTACTAGAGCGCTTTATGAAAATAGTGGGAAATCCGTATTCTGATGATGAAAAGCTATCAGAGTTTCAGGCTGCACCGATAAATGATAATGATTACCAGACTTTTTGTGGTACTTAACTCTTAACTTTAAATATAACCACATGATTAAAAAGAGTCATTTTTTAATCAAACATGCGCATATATCTAGGGGAATGTTAATTCTGGTGGTATTATGCGCCGAATTAAAACCAAGCAATGTTTCTTTGCATTTACATTTATAAGTGCATTTAATTTAATTGCTCTTACATTCCTTGCTAAGTACTAATTTACAAAAAACTACTATATTTATTTTTCAATAAAGTTTTAATTTCGCCTATAGTAAGTGGATGTGTGTTGTGACTGGGCATAGAAAAAAGTTATAAACTTTATTTTTCGTTAAGTATTGATTAACAAAGGCTCAGTTAGTCTATATAAAACTGATTGAGCTAGTATCGATTAGCTACAATTTAAAATTGTTCAAATGGGAAGAAAACAATGAAATTAAAATCACTTACAATTGCAATCGCGTTGGCTGCAACTAGCGCATCTACATTCGCTGCTGATAAAGAAGAAGGTTTCTACATTGGCGCATTTGGCGACTACTATGACGCATCTTGGAAAAACATGCGTGCTCAAGCTGGTCTTGACGTAAATGAATCAACTGGCTGGGGTGTTGAAGCCGGTTACCGTTTCAGTGATTACTGGAGCGCACGTCTTGAATATGCAGATATGGATTTTAATGCTTTTGATAAAGTTGCTGGCAACCGCAACAGTATTGATGGCGAGCGTTACGGTATTGATGCTCTTTACCATTTAAATGGTGGTCCTTTCTACGGTCTTTTCGGTATTAAAGAAATGGACGTAGTAGATGACAACACATTCTTAAATGCAGGTGTTGGTTACCAACATTTCATTACAGATGGCTTATTTGTAAATGCTGAAACAGCTGTATACCAAGGTCTTGACCGTGGTTACACAGATGTAGGCGCTAAAATTGGTATTAACTACTTATTTGGCCAAAATTCAGCTCCTGTAGAGCCAGTTAAACCAGCTCCAGAGCCTAAGGTAATTGAAGTAGCTGTAGCTCCTACAGATAGCGACAACGACAACATTCCTGATGCAGATGATAAGTGTGCTAACACGCCTATGACTGATGCAGTTGATGGGACTGGTTGTACTTTATATGAAGATAAAGAAGTAACTGTAAGCTTATTAGTGACTTTCCCTAACAATGCTTCAGCAGTATCTACTCAGTACTTAAACGATATTGAAAAAGTATCTGCATTCTTAAAAGAGTACCCAGATACAACAGTACTTTTAGAAGGTCACACTTCTTCTGTAGGTAAAGCAACTTACAACAAATGGTTATCTAAAAAACGTGCTGATGCAGTAGCTAAGCAATTAGTTTCTGATGGCATTGCTAAAGACCGTATTACTACAGTTGGTTTAGGTGAAGAGCGTCTTAAAAATGATGCAAACACTAAAGCTGCAAACGCAGAGAACCGTCGTGTAGAAGCGCATATCAAAACTATCAAAAACGTTAAAGTTTTACGTTAATTAAATAGTTTGTAATAAAAACCCAGCCAAGTGCTGGGTTTTTTTATGCCTGTAATAAATTAATATTGGTTAATGGTAATGATTCTTACTTAACAAGTATTCATGAAAATAGTTTTTACTACAACCACTATTCATAGTATTTATAATCGGTATAATCAGTTGCGTAACTGGATGGATTTTCATCTATCCATAAAAGCTTTATAATTACGCGTTAGAATACTATAAGTATTGGGTAACTTATTTGCGCTTGAAGCGCTACCGGATACTTTCACGTCACCAAGAGGGCAATATTGTGCTACAAGAATATCGTAAACACGTAGAAGAACGTGCCGCGTTAGGTATCGTACCAGCGCCATTAGATGCTCAGCAAACTGCTGATCTTATTGAATTAATCAAAACTCCACCTGCAGGTGAAGAAGAATTCATTTTAGATTTGTTCATTCAGCGTATACCAGCAGGTGTTGATGATGCTGCTTACATTAAAGCGGGCTTCTTAGCAGCTGTAGCTAAAGGTGAAACTAATTCTCCACTTGTTTCTAAAGAAAAAGCGGCAGAATTATTAGGTACAATGTTGGGCGGTTACAATATCGCACCAATGATTGACCTACTTGATGACGAAACACTTGCACCAATCGTAGTTAAAGGCCTTTCAAATACATTACTTATGTTTGATGCGTTCTACGATGTAGAAGAAAAAGCAAAAGCAGGTAATACATTCGCTAAGCAAATTATTGAGTCTTGGGCAAATGCAGAATGGTTTACTAATAAACCAGCTGTTGCTGAAAAGATTTCAGTTACTGTATTTAAAGTAACTGGCGAAACAAATACTGATGACTTGTCTCCTGCACCAGATGCATGGTCTCGTCCAGATATCCCACTTCATGCTTTAGCAATGCTAAAAATTGAACGCGATGGTATTACACCTGATAAAGCGGGCGAAGTAGGTCCAATTACTCAGATTGAAGAATTAAAAACTAAAGGTTTACCACTTGCTTACGTAGGTGATGTTGTTGGTACGGGTTCTTCTCGTAAGTCTGCAACTAACTCTGTACTTTGGTTTATGGGCGATGATATCCCGTTTGTACCAAACAAGCGTGTTGGCGGTGTATGTTTAGGTAATAAAATTGCTCCAATCTTCTTCAACACAATGGAAGATTCAGGCGCATTACCAATCGAATTAAATGTTGATGAACTCAACATGGGCGAGCAAATCGACATTTATCCGTACGAAGGTGTTGTTAAGCAACATGGTACTGATAAAGTGATTTCTACTTTTGAGCTTAAATCTGATGTGATTTTAGATGAAGTTCGTGCTGGTGGTCGTATTCCACTAATTATCGGTCGTGGTTTAACTGATAAAGCGCGTACATCTCTTGGCTTAGGTGCAACTGATACATTTAAAGTACCAACAGCAACAGAAGTTTCTGATAAAGGCTTCACACTAGCGCAAAAAATGGTTGGTAAAGCATGTAACGTTGCAGGTATTCGCCCAGGTCAGTACTGTGAGCCTAAAATGACAACTGTTGGTTCGCAAGATACAACAGGTCCTATGACACGTGATGAACTTAAAGATCTAGCATGTTTAGGTTTCTCTGCAGATTTAACAATGCAGTCATTCTGTCATACATCAGCTTATCCTAAGCCTATCGATGTAAGCACTCACCATACGCTTCCTGATTTCATCATGAACCGTGGCGGTGTTTCACTTCGTCCAGGTGATGGTATTATTCACTCGTGGTTAAACCGTATGTTATTACCAGATACCGTAGGTACTGGTGGTGATTCACATACACGTTTCCCATTAGGTATTTCATTCCCAGCAGGTTCGGGTGCAGTAGCATTCGCAGCAGCAACCGGTGTTATGCCACTTGATATGCCTGAATCTATTTTGGTTCGTTTTAAAGGCGAAATGCAACCAGGTATCACTCTACGTGACCTTGTTCATGCAATCCCTTACTACGGTATCAAACAAGGTTTATTAACAGTTGAGAAAAAAGGTAAAATTAACGAATTCTCTGGTCGCGTACTAGAAATTGAAGGCGTTGAGCACCTAACTGTTGAGCAAGCGTTTGAATTATCAGATGCATCTGCAGAGCGTTCGGCAGCAGGTTGTACTGTTAAGTTATCTAAAGAGTCTATCTCTGAATACCTTGAGTCAAACATTGTTATGCTTAAGTGGATGATTTCTGAAGGTTACGGCGATGTACGTACGATTGAACGTCGTATTACTGCAATGCAAGATTGGTTAGCTAACCCAGAACTAATGGAAGCTGACGCTGATGCAGAGTACAAGCATATCGTTGAAATTGATTTAGCTGAGATTAAAGAACCTGTTCTTTGTGCTCCAAATGACCCAGATGATGCGCGTCTTCTTTCTGATGTTGCTGGCGAGAAAATTGATGAAGTATTCATCGGTTCTTGTATGACTAACATTGGTCACTTCCGTGCTGCTGGTAAGTTGCTTGATGGCTTTAAAGGTCAACTTCCGACTCAGCTTTGGGTTGCTCCACCTACTAAGATGGACAAAGACCAACTTACAGAAGAAGGTTACTATGGTATTTTTGGTCGTGTTGGCGCACGTATCGAAACTCCAGGTTGTTCACTATGTATGGGTAACCAAGCACGTGTTGCAGATAAAGCAACAGTTGTGTCTACCTCTACACGTAACTTCCCTAACCGTTTAGGTAATGGCGCAAACGTATTCTTAGCATCATCTGAGCTTGCTGCAATTGCTGCAATCATTGGTAAATTACCAACAGTTGCTGAGTACCAAGAGTATGCTGCGAAGATCAATGCAACGGCGTCAGATACATACCGTTACTTGAACTTCCACCGTATGCCTGCTTACACTAAAAAAGCAGACAACGTGATTATTCAACAAGCTGTATAATTTTTAGAGTTTGTTTAAAAACCCGCTTAGGCGGGTTTTTTATTGGCTAAAATAAATATTAGATAGTTCATGCTTCTTTTTTTATATTATTGTATTAAATCTAGTCTTAAGTTGCTTTTAAAGTAAGTAATCGCGCAAAAATTCCTATCAAAATGCATTAAAATCCTCATCAATATTCTCATTATTTTAGGCGAGATTTTATGACAGCATTAAACAACCAGAATTTACTGCAACTACGTTTTGTTAACCAAGCAAATATTGATTTGGTTAAGCCTTCTTTTGATAACCTGCCTGCAAATCCTTATGCAGATGGCGCCTTTCGTAAACGTCGTTACTCAGTAGTTAAAATGCAAGATGGTGAAATAAAGCTACAGCAAGCCAAAGCATTTGTTCAAGACGATTCAATTAATACTTTTCAAGGTAATGTAGAGCGTACTTACGAAAACCTAGAGCAAAGTTTACTTGAGTCAGAGGGCATGAAAAGCATTGTAAATGAGTTTCGCCAACTTACCGGTATTGATGAGCAGCGTGATATTGAAATTCATCAGTTCCGTATGCTTGCTATTAACAGTGATACGCCAGCAGCGCCAGAAGGCGTACATCAAGATGGTTTTGATCATGTATGTATATGCGGCGTTTCTCACGAGAACTTAGAAGGCGGCGAGCTACTTGTATACGAAAACAAGCAAGCTGAGCCTTGTTTTAAAATGGAAATAAAAGACGGCATGTTTGCATTAATAAATGACCGTCAAGTGTGGCATAACGCAACACCTATGAACAAAATTGATGCTAGCAAACCAGGTTACCTGGATTGTTTTGTATTAACGTCTTAAGGAATAAGCATGAACATAACGCAATTACGTGAGCAGTTTCCTGCATTAATGCAAAACGTTGATGGTAAATCGCCCGTATTTTTAGACGGACCAGGTGGCTCGCAAGTGCCAATATCGGTGCTTAATGCGATGACAGCTTATTTAGGTCATTATAATTCGAACTTAGGTGGCGCGTTTTTTTCAAGTGATAAAACGGTTGAGTTGATGGCGAATGCGCGTCAAGCCGCCGCTGATTTACTTAATGCACCTAGCTCACAACAAATTGTGTTTGGTCCAAACATGACCAGCCTTACGTTTAGTTTTAGCCGTGCTATTTCACGTGACTGGCAGGCTGGCGATGAAATAATTGTAACCAATGCTGATCACTTCTCAAACGTGTCGTCGTGGCAACAAGCAGCTGAAGATAAAGGCGTTAAAGTTAACACCGCACTTATTAACGAAGCTGATTGTAGCTTAGACATGGCGCAATTTGAGAGCTTATTAAACAGCAAGACTAAGCTTGTAGCGGTAACTTACGCTTCAAATACCACAGGTTCAATTAACAATATCAAACGTATAGTAGAGCTTGCTCACGCTGTAGGCGCACTTGTTTATGTTGATGCGGTACATTACGCACCACACGAACTAGTAGACGTACAAGCACTTGATTGCGACTTTTTAGCGTGTTCTGCGTATAAGTTTTTTGGTCCGCACTTAGGTATGGTTTACGGTAAAAAAGAGCATTTAGACGGGTTTACACCTTATAAAGTAGAACCCGCTAAAGACGTAGCGCCAGGACGCTGGGAAACCGGCACACAAAGCTTTGAAGCTATGGCTGGTTTTATTGCGGCAGTTGATTACATTGCAGCAATTAGCGAACTTGACGACAGCCATTCACGCCGCGAAAAGCTAAGTATTGCCTTTGCTAAAACTAAACAGCACGAAATGGCCCTTAGTGAGCACTTTTTAACGCGTTTGGTAAATTATCCGCGTATTAAATTATTTGGTATTGATGACTTTGATCGCTTAAACGAGCGCACACCTACTTTTGCTTTAACGTTTGAAGGGCTTGAGCCACGTGAAGTGTCTGAATTTTTAGGTAAGCAGCATATTTGCGTGTGGGATGGTAATTTTTACGCACAAGGTTTGTGTAAGCAATTAGGTGTGCTTGATAAAGGCGGTGTAGTGCGCATTGGTTGTATGCATTACAACACGATTGCTGAACTTGATAAGCTATTTGACTTATTTGATGAACTACTCGGTTAATCATGTAAGTTTTGGTGCGCTAACTCTTTGGCGCACCGTATATTTGTTCTGCGCGGTTAAACAGTACCCACGAGGTTAAAATATATTTATCGTTTGATACTGGCTTATTACCTCTATGAGTATGTGTAAAGTAGCCTGGGGCTATTACCATAGTGCCTTTTTTTGGGGCTATTTTGCGATTTTGATAATAGAACTCTGTTTCACCACCTTCTTCTACATCGTTTAAGTAAAACATAAATAACAACACGCGATGCAAAGCTTCATTGTGCTGTAGCTGCGGATAAACCTCACTGTGCCAGTAAGGGTAGCCACCTTTGTTTACTTCATATTTTTGCGCTTGAATATTACCGAGTCTAAAAATTTGCTGAACTAGCAAAGGTAATTGCGGTTTGCCTACTTCTTCAAAATTCTCTTGGGTTAAATCGACTACGTCACCTGTTTTTGGGTGATAGACCTTTAAACCAAATGCCCCAATCAGCATAAAAATATGCTCCTCAACATACTTAAAAACATGCTGTGCAGTCGTTTGTTGTATGTGTTTTAATTGTTGTGCATATTCGGGGTGATTGTTTAGGTGTAGGTCGTGGCTGTCTTTTTTCTTTAAGTCGACACCGCCCGATGTTACCCCTTGTTTTACATGCGGGCTTTGCGCAAATATGGTAATAAATTGATCGCAAAATTCATCGCTTAATGCGTTATCAACAACGCGTATAAAGTCCGTCATGGTTTACCTTTATATAATTATTATTGGATTTTTATGTTTATTGAAAAAGTGATGCCGCGCTTTAGCGAAACAGATGCACTCGGACACATTAACAATACCGTACTCCCAGTATGGTTTGAAGTCGCACGTGGACCTATTTTTAAGTTTTTTACGCCAGATTTAAATCCACACGATTGGAAATTGATTATCGCCAAAGTTGAAGTGTCGTTTGTAGGCGAATTATTTTATGGCCACGAAGTGACCGTAAAAACCTCTGTAGAGCATATAGGCACTAGCTCTTTTACGCTTAGGCAAGAAGCATGGCAACACGATAAATGCTGTGCAATAGGCAAAGCTGTGATGGTGAGGTACGATTTTATTGCTAAATCAAAGCAAGCGCTTAGCATTGACGAAAAAGCAGCGCTTAACGAGCATATTTACCAAAGCAGTTAACCTTACGAGGCTTATATTTTACATAAGCTCATACTGAGCTGGATTATTGTAAATATATGATGGCAGCTGTGATTTTTGTCGAGAAATTTTAACGTATTTAGATTGAGTTACAGGCTTCAGTTATATACTATTTATATTATATATTGTTGCGCCGTTATAACAGGAAATGTTAATTCGGTAATTTGATTGGAGAATACGTGTGACATCTATTGCCAATAACCAACCTTTACAAGTTATTCAGCTCAGTGATGGTCAAAATTTAACAGCTGAAATTTTGCCATTTGGCGCAATAATAAAAAGCATTAAATTTAAAAAACAAGAAATGACGCTTAGCGTCGATGATCCTCAATACTATCTTGAAAACCCATTTTATCTTGGCGGCACAGTAGGTCGATACGCTAATCGCATTGCAAAGGGGCGTTTTAACTTATCTGGTACGCAGTATCAACTAGAAGCAAATAACGGCCCTAATAGCCTGCACGGCGGCGTTAAAGGCTTTAATAAAGTACTGTGGCAAGTAACCAAACAAACTGAAAGTGAAGTTGAACTTTATTATTGCTCGCCCGACGGCGAACAAGGTTTCCCCGGTGAGTTGCAGGTTTGGCAAACGATTAGCGCTAAAAACGGCGAGCTTACTCTGCACTTTAAAGCGCTAACCAATAAAGAAACGCTCGTTAACTTTACTAACCATTGCTACTTTAATCTTGATGGCAGCGAATCAATTAATGAGCACCTTGTTCAAGTTAATGCCAATTACTATCTTCCTATTGATACAACTAGTATTCCACTTAATGAATCTGCATCAGTCACCGGTACCTGCTTTGACTTTACCAAGCCAGCTCAAGTTGGTAAGGCCTTAAGCGCTGTTCATCCTCAGTTAGAAGCTGGAAATGGCTTCGATCACTGCTATATTTTTAATGATGACAGCAGTTTAAAGACAATGGCTACATTAACCTCGCCACACACGAAGGTTAATTTAACGCTCAAAAGCACTCAGCCAGGTATGCAGTTATACACCGCTAACTTTGTAGGTGCGCCTTTTAAAGCACGACAAGCTTTGTGTTTTGAAGCGCAAAATTGGCCAGATGCGCCAAATCGTGAAAATTTTCCAAAAGCTAATTTATTGCCGGGAGAGGATTACGAACAGGTTATTATTTACTCTTTTTCTGAGTGAATACAGCATTCTAATGTTAATTTAAAGAAAATTAAAAGCAAAAATACAGTGATTAAATGCTATCCATAATGCAGGAAAAGGTTGCACTTTTTGCTGGTTTAAAGTATTTATAATATAAATAGTATTTGAAACTATATGCACTACCACAACGACACAACGACTACACACAATCAGGAGTTTTTAAAAAATGATAATTAACAATAAGTTATCGTTCAACAAGAAAACCGCGATCAGTATTGCTATCACAGGCATATTGGCAAGCGGAAACGTTGCAGCTCAAGGCGCTGAAGGCAATACGCCTACAGTAGTAAATGAAGATGTTGAAGTTATCGCAGTAACGGGTATCCGCAGCAGTTTACGTTCATCAATGTTAGATAAAAAAGCATCTAATGTTGTTACAGACGGGATTAAAGCAGAAGATCTTGGTAAATTTCCTGATTTAAACGTAGCAGAATCTCTGCAACGTATTACAGGTGTAGCAATTGACCGTAGTGGTGGTGAAGGCCAAGCGGTAACTATTCGTGGCTTTGGTCCACAATTTAATACTGTACTTGTTAATGGTCGTCAAATTGCGACAGACAGTGCAGGTCGTGAATTTAATTTTGATGTATTAGCAGCAGACCAAATCACCGGTGCTGATATTTATAAAAGTAATACAGCAACACTTCAAGAAGGCGGCATTGGTGGTACGGTTAACGTAACTACAGCACGTCCTTTTGACTTTGGTGGTTTACATATTTTAGGTTCAGTTAAAGGTATGTACGAAAGCCTTTCTGAAGAAGTATCTCCATCAACATCATTCTTAATAAGTAATACGTTTAACGATGATAAGTTAGGTGTGCTTTTTGCCATCACTAATCAACAACGTAAACTTCAAAATAACCAAATTTTAACGGCAGGTTGGCGCGGCGGCCAAACAATCTCTAATCCAACAGATGGTGTATTGTTTGAAAATGCCTACATTCCGCGTAACTGGGATCAAGTTGTTGATGAGCAAGACCGTGAACGTACAAACGCAAGTTTAGTATTGCAATACGCACCATCTGACGATGTTACGATTACTGTTGATGGTATGATTTCAAAATTTGAAGTTGATTCAACAGTACGCGATTTAGCCTCTTGGTTTGAACCAGACCGCGTAGGTAGCGCAACGATTGATCCAGAAACAGGCACTCTTTTAACTTTCTCTCAAGACGTTGGTTTGGGTGCGCCAAGTGGCGACCCTGCAAGTGACTTTGTATCACATACACGTAACTCACGTGATGTAACTAATAAAGCATTTGGTATTAACGTTGATTGGCAAGTAAATGATTCATTAAAAGCAAAATTTGATGTATCTCGTTCAACAGCCGAAAACGACCGTGCAGGTACTGACCGCTTTAACGTTGTCGGTATTATTAATAGTTATACTTTTGACGGTACAGGCAGTATTCCTACTGTACAGCATGATGGCTTTGAAAATGGTTCATTGCCAGATCCAAGCCTTGCCCGCCTTCACTATAACGAAGTGGGTCTACAGTTTACTGATGAAGATGAAATTACTGAAGTAAAAGCTGATTTTGAATACGTGCCAGATAAAGGCCCAGTAGATCGCATTAACTTTGGTGCTTATCGTCAAGAGCGTGAAAAATCAAGCTTCCAAGTTTATGGTACCCAATGTCAGTTCTGTGGTTACGGTACTGAAGCACCACTTGATGCAATTGATTTTGAAGCTTACCAAGCAAGCAACTACTTCCCAGGCTTAATCGATACATTCTACACCTACGACGGTGATAAAATGCTTGATTACCTAGCCGATCAAGGTTTCCCAGTAGAGCCAACACTACAAAATAACCGTTACACAATTAACGAAGATATCACTAGCTTATACATGGACTTTACGCTTGGTTTTGACCTAGCTGATATGCCAGTAACTGTTAATTTAGGTGCACGTTACTCAGAAACTGATATTGAAGTAGCGGCAGTACAAAGCTTTATTAGCGATGTAGTGCCAACAACTGATGCAACATTATTTGCTAACGTATTTGGCCCAGCAACGAACATTGAACAGGGCACTAGCTACTCAAACTTACTACCATCTTTGAATGTTAAGTTAGAGCTGCAAGACAATATGATTTTACGTTTTGCAACGTACGACAGTATTACTCGTCCAACGATGTCTCAATTATCTCCTGCTACTACATTTAACGAGCCACGCCGTCAAAACTTAACAGCAAATGGTGGTAACCCTGCACTTAAGCCATTCCAGTCAGAAAACTGGGATATTTCTTACGAGTGGTACTACAACGACGCTAACTTATTTAGCTTTGCAGTATTTAGTAAAGAAGTCGATGACTTTATTGTTACGCTAACAGGTGAAGAAACATTTGAAATGGCTGACCGCTCAGGTCCTGGTTTTGCGTGTACCACTTGTACAGGTCAAGCAGATGATGAGCTTAATGGTAGCTCAGAAATATACACAGTAACTCGCCCTCAAAATGGTGAGTCAGCTAAAGTAACTGGCTACGAAGTAGGTGTGACGCACATATTTGAAAATGGCTTTGGTATTATAGCCAATGCGACTGTCGTAGATAGTGACATTAGCGTAGGTGCAGACACCACACAAACATTTGCACTTGAAGGTTTAGGCGATTCACAAAACTTAATATTATTTTATGAGCAAGATAACTGGCAAGCACGTGTTGCATTTAACAACCGTGAAGGTTTTTTACGCTTAGTTGATAATGGTTTTAACGGTGAACCAGTGAACGTAGAAACTTACGGTCAGTGGGATATTAGTGCAAGCTACGATATTAACGAAAACTTCACTATTTTTGCTGAAGGCATCAACATCACTGAAGAAGAGTTAGTACAAACGGGTCGTTTTGCTAACCAAATCTATTCGGTTGAAGATAATGGCTCACGTTACGCGTTTGGTATTCGCGGATCGTTTTAATTAATGCTTGAGGCGAATTTCTCGCCTCTTGTTTCATTGCAGCACTTTGGTGCTAATACCAATTAGGTTGATTTAGCAGTAATGTATGTTAGTTAACCTAATTGGCTAAAATGAAACTACATTAAATCAAAATGCCCTAACGGGCATTTGTTGTATAAAACGTTATCAAAAATACTCAAAGAGTAGTCCATTATGAATAAAGCAATAAAAACAGTAGCGGTAGTTGGCGGTGGTACAGCAGGATGGCTGAGCGCTGCAATTATAGCTTCGTATCACCAAGGTCAAAATGGTGACGGCTTAAAAGTGATATTGGTTGAATCGTCAGACATTCCAACAATTGGCGTAGGTGAAGGTACCTGGCCCACGATGAAAAACACGCTTCAGCAAATTGGTTTACGTGAAGTTGACGTGTTTAAAGCCTGTAATGCCACTTTTAAACAAGGTGGAAAGTTTGTAAATTGGACTCATGGCAATAATGACTTTTACTACCATCCATTTACTGTACCGCTAGGCTACGGCCGTATAGATTTAGCCCCTTATTTAGATAATGTTGAAGACTTTGCACAGCAAACAAATTTTCAACATGATATTTGCGAAGCAAGCTTAGCCCCAAGAGGTATATCGCAAGGTGAATATCAAGGTAATTGTAATTACGCTTATCACTTAGATGCCGGCGCTTTTGCCGAAATGCTTAAACAGCATTGTAAAAGTAAGCTTGGTGTAGATCATATTATTGGTACTGTTGATCAGGTAAAGCTTGATGACGATGGTGCAATAAATGAGCTTACTCTAAAAGATCAAACCCGCACCATAAATGCCGACTTATACATAGACTGTACTGGCTTTTCATCATTGTTATTAGGCCAAGCGCTTAACGTACCGTTTAAAAAAATGGACCACGTGCTATTTAACGACAGCGCATTGGCTATGCAAGTTCCTTACGATGAAAACGATGAGTCTTTGGCGAGCCACACCATAGCAACAGCGCAAAACGCTGGATGGATTTGGGATATTGGTTTAACGCACCGCCGAGGTGTAGGGCATGTTTATTCAAGCAAATTTTTATCAGACGATGAAGCAGAGCAAAACCTAAGAGACTATTTAGGAGATGCAGCAAACGGTTTAACTGCCCGTAAAATCAACTTTGAATCAGGATACCGTGAGAAGTTTTGGCATAAAAACTGTGTTGCCATTGGTATGTCGGCAGGGTTTGTAGAGCCGCTTGAAGCTACCGCCATTATGCTTGTTGAAATTTCAGCACGCTTTGTTGCTGAACATATGCCAGCAGATACCCAAGTAATGCCTATTGTAGCTAAGCGCTTTAATGAGCAGATGGATTATCGTTGGCAGCGTATTATCGACTTTTTAAAGCTACATTACATGCTAACCAAGCGCCCAGAACCTTACTGGCAAGCACATGTACAGCCTGATACTATTCCAGAAACCCTGCAAGAAGACTTACTTCTTTGGGGAAGCCGTGGCCCGCTTATTCAAGATTTTCATGGCGCATTAGAGTTATTTCCAGCCGCCAGCTATCAGTATGTTTTGTACGGTATGGGCTTTAAGCCTGACTTTACTAAACAAGCGTATTTGTATTCACAAGACGCGCAAGCTAAACAAATAATAGAACGTAACAGCCAGCTTACACAGCAGATGTTGCAAACTTTACCACCGCACCGTGCTTTTATAGAGCAGTGGTTAGCAGCTAACCCAGTTTAAGGATGTGTAACTATGGCTATTAGTGAACTAGTAAACACCAAACACCAAACATTAAAAATTAACCCCAATGCCGCTGTTGAATACGCAAAAACACAGCATTTAGTTAATTTAAGAGCAAATGAAATAGCAAAAGCAGCCTGCGATTTACCTGTTTTTTTAGCACGTAACGCACAAAATGGCAGCTATACAGTATCAGCGTTAACAAGCTTTAGTGCTGGGCAAAGTCTATTGGTAAATAACAACCAATGGCAGGCACTTTACACTCCGGTATGCATGCAAACCCAGCCGCTTTACTTAATGACTCGAGAAGCAAATAGTAGCGATTATTTTATTGCGATTGATGAGCAAAGCTTAGCCGTAAACACCGAGCAGGGTGAGTCACTATTTGATGCTAAAGGTAACCCAAGTTTATTTTTAAGTGCACAGCAAAAGTTGTTAGAAAGCGATTTAAAAAATGATTACCAAACGTATCAATTTACCCAAGAAGTTGCGCGTTTAGGACTCATTAAAAACATAGATATTGTATTGCAGTTTGAACAAGGCGAAACCCAAACCATTCAAGGTTTGAGCACCGTTGATGAAGACAAACTGCAAACATTAGATAGCAATACCATTGCAGAACTACAAAAGCAGGGTTACTTAAGTGTGCTTAACAGCATGCTCATTTCACTGTTTCAGTTAAATGCATTGGTAAAGCTGCACAACCAACGTCCCGAACTTATGCCTTTAAAGCAGATTAAGTTAGAACTAAGTCGAGATGCGCACGCGCTGTAGCGTGCATTTTTTATTACCCAGACATTGCGCATAACGCGCAGGAGACACACACATGTCAGATAACATTTTACAGCTGGTGGTTTTTGTTTTTGTCACTGCTTTAATTGGTGGCCTTACTTATTGGAAATGCCGAGGCCAAAATCGTAATAACGGACAAAGCCAAACCAAAGAGTATTTTTTAGCGGGCGGTGGCCTTACTTGGATGTTTGTTGCAGGTTCAATCACATTAACTAATTTAAGTACTGACCAACTTGTAGGTATGAATGGTAACCAAATGGCTTTGCTTGTTTGGTGGGAGCTTGCCGCTATTATAGGGTTGATTATTTTAGCCAAAGTATTCATCCCTGTTTATTACAAATACAACTGTACAACCACCACAGAGCTTTTAGAAAAGCGCTATAACAACAAGCATATTCGCGCTGTTATTGGTGGGTTGTTCTTTTTAGGTAATGCACTTATTTATATGCCAGCGGTAATCTACTCTGGTGCGCTGTTTATGCAAACCATGTTTAAAGTTGATATTCCGCTTATGTATATTGCCACCGCCTTTGCCATTCTTGGTGCTGTTTATGCCTTCTTTGGTGGTCTGCGTGCAGTTGCAGTATCGGATACTTACAACGGTATACTTGTACTCGGTATGGCTGTTTTAGTGGTGTTTTTAGCACTTAATGCAATTGATTATGACTTTACGGGTATTCCAGAAGAACGTTTAACATTAATTGGCGATGCTGATTCACCTATTCCTTGGCCAACACTTTTAACCGGTATGATCTTCATTCAAATGTATTACTGGGGTACTAACCAAACAATTACGCAGCGAGCAATGGCAGCGCCTAATGTTAAAGAAGCGCAAAAAGGTATATTTGCAGCGGCGGGTATTCGCTTTTTAATCGTCCCTGCAATCGTGGTATTACCGGGTATTATTTCGTTTAAGCTTTATGGTGATATTGGCGACGCCGCTTATGGTCGAATTGTGGGTGATGTAATGCCAGCATGGTTAACCGGTGTATTTGCAGCGGCAATGGCTGCAGCAGTACTGTCTACTTACAACAGCTTATTAAACTCAGCAACCGCATTGTATGTATGTGACATTCACGAAGCATATTTTAATAAAGAGCCAAGTGTTGTAAAGCTAAGTGGTTACGTAACATTGCTACTAACAAGCTTAACACTGGTACTTGTACCAATTTATCAGCAAGCAGATAGTATTATTAACTTACTACAGCAATTAAATGGCTTACTAAGTATGCCTATATTCTCTATTTTTGTAGTGGGATTATTGTTTAAAAATGTTGATGCACGTGCGGGTATTGCAGCAGTAATTTTAGGTGTTGTAATGTACGGCATGCTTACATTTGCAAGCTCACCACTACATACTGATATTCATTACATTCACTTAATGCCAATTACACTGATTGTATGTGTGGCTTTTGCATTAATAGTAAATAAAGTGGTGTTTGGTTTGAATGCACAATGGGCAGGTAAAACATCTGAACTTGATGATGCAGGACAAGCACAAGTACAAAAATAACGTATAAATAATTTAAGCTGACAAAATCGGTCATGGGACAACTCTGGCCGATTTTTTTATATGTATAAGAAATTAGTAACAGCACTTTAAAGTTAAGGTTGGTTTATAGCTTTTTGCTACAGTGGTACTTCCAGTGAGTTTATCTAACTATTTGCGATGTAAAGACTATCAAAATCCAATTTATATGATATATACTATTATTATTGAATGTCACCATCTGATAGATTGTGCCTCAAAGAACGAGAGACACATTAATACTTAGTATCACTAAGTTACTTTCGTTATATTTATAACTCACACAATGAACAAGAGGATAGGAAAATCATGGCCGACACTAAATCATTTTATCGATTAGACAGTGTAAACAGCACCGTTATTTTCGACTGCCAGAGCAAAACACCGGCGTTACTGTACTTTGGTAAACGCCTATCTGAGCAAACAACAGAAACAATGCTAACTCAGCTTGCTACCCGCCAAGAAGTAAAATGTGCCGTGGTTGAAGAAGCGCCTATTTCTCTATCTCCGTTATTAGGCGAGGGCTTTACTGGTGCGCCAGGGCTTGAGCTAGTAAATGATTCAATCGCATGGTCAGTAGGGCCACAACTTCAAGAAGTACGTGAGCCTTCAGCTGCAACACTTGAATTTGTAAGTGTAGATAAACTTCGTGGTATTGAAGTAGTGCACAGCATCACGCTTGATAAAAACACTGACGTATTGAGCGCGCATACCGTATTAACTAATTTAGGCGATTCGCCATTAAGTGTTAACTTTTGCGCGGCGCCAACATTCCAGCTGCCAGATAGCGTAAGTAAAATAGTAAGTTTTGAAGGTCGTTGGTCAAACGAATTTCAACGTCAATCAGTTGATTTAGTCTTAGGCAGCTTTGTACGTGAAAACCGTAAAGGTAAAACATCACACGATGTATTTCCTGGTTTATTAGTGCATAACGAAAATGCAGGCGAGCAGCACGGCGAATGTTACGGCTTTCATTTAGGTTGGAGTGGTAATAATAAACTACGCGCAGAGCTTTTAGCTGAAGGTCGTCGTTACGTGCAAATGGGTGAGTTATTATTACCTGGTGAGCTTACGCTTGCTAAAGGTCAAACGTATCAAAGCCCGAGCATTTATGGCTCGTTTTCGAGTGAAGGTTTTAGTGCGCTTTCTCGTAATTTTCATCGTTTTGTTAAAGCTAATTTACTTAGCCAAGCACAGCGTGAAAAAACACGTCCTGTGCATTACAACACATGGGAAGGCATATACTTCGATCACGACGTAGACACGCTTAAGCAACTAGCCGACAAAGTAGCGCCGTTAGGTATTGAGCGTTTTGTACTTGATGATGGTTGGTTTAAAGGTCGCCGTGGCGACAACGCTGGGCTAGGTGATTGGACAGTAGATTACAAAATCTACCCAGATGGTTTATCGCCAGTAATCGACCATGTAAACAGTTTAGGCATGGAGTTTGGTATTTGGTTTGAACCAGAAATGGTTAACCCAGATAGCGATTTATATCGTGCACATCCTGATTGGGTTTTAGGTTCTGAGAACAACGAACAGTTAAGCTTTAGAAATCAGCTAGTGCTTGATTTAACTCGCACAGAAGTTGTTGAGTACTTATACAAAGCGATTGACGACATTTTAGTTGAATACCCAACTATTAAATACATTAAGTGGGATATGAACCGCGATATTAATCATGCGGGTAATTTTGATGGTAAGCCAGCAGTACACCAGCAAACATTAGCACTTTATCGTCTAATTGACCGTATTAAAGCGGCGCATCCTGGGCTTGAAATAGAAAGCTGTTCGTCAGGTGGTGCACGTGTAGATTACGGCGTACTTGCACACACCGACCGTGTATGGACGTCAGACTCTAACGATGCGCTTGATCGCCTTGAAATACAACGTGGATGTTCGTTCTTCTTCCCATCGTCGGTTATGGGGGCACACGTAGGTCCGCGTGATTGTCATATCACAGGGCGTAATGTAAGTATTGAAATGCGTGCTGCGGTATCAATGTTTGGCCACATGGGAATCGAAATGGACCCACGTGAGCTGAACGATCATGAATACAATGCCCTTAAAGCGGCAATAGCGCTTCATAAAGAGCATCGTGAGTTTATTCATAGCGCCGATTTGTACCGCCTTGATAGCGACGATTTATCAATTAACTTTGGTTTAATCGACGAGCAAAAATCAAAAGCGTTGTTTGCTTATAACAGCGTACGTGAAACACCGCGTACAGCGCCTAATAAGCTTCGTTTTGTTGGCCTTGATGCCGATGCGCAGTACACACTTAATTTAGTGTGGCCGGTTAAATTTGAAGAGTATCGTCCGTCTTCTATTGCTGCGGTAAATGGTCAAGCATTTACAGGTGAAGCGTTAATGCAGTTTGGCTTACAAATGCCAATTTCATTCCCGCAAACATCACTTATTTTTGAGCTTAACAAAGCTTAAATTTAATATAATTAGTATGATATGTATTGTCAGCTCTATATTGTTTAGGGCTGACTTTTTTATATCCTCAAAATGCTAACGAATAAATTTAGCACCTCTAATTTAGCATCGCTAACTTAGTAGACTCAAAAATATCGAAAATAGAGTGGTTACGCTTGCGCGTAATTTTGCTTATTACCTAACCAGCGCTGAATTAGCGGATCAACAACCTCTGGATGTTGCTTAAGCATTTGCTGTGCAATTGGCCTAACTTGGTTGAGTATGTGCTTATCGCGGGTAAGATCGGCAATTTTAAATTCGGCTAAACCCGTTTGTTTTGTACCGAGTACTTCACCTGGGCCACGAATTTCTAAATCGCGCTCTGCTATCACAAAACCATCGTTACTATCGCGTAGTACTCCTAATCGCTTTTGAGCGGTGTGAGACAACGGTGCGTGATATAAAAGCACACAATGCGATGCCGTAGCGCCACGGCCAACGCGCCCACGTAATTGATGCAATTGTGCTAATCCCAAGCGCTCAGGGTTTTCTATAATGATTAAGCTCGCGTTAGGTACATCAACACCAACCTCAATAACGGTCGTAGCCACTAAAACATGTATATTACCTGCTTTAAACTCACTCATAATGGCTTGTTTTTCAGCTGACTTCATTCGGCCATGTACTAAACCTACGTTTAGCTCTGGTAGTGCTTCTTTTAATTGTAGTGCGCTGTCCTCCGCTGCTTGGCACTGCAGTACTTCAGACTCATCAATAAGCGTGCACACCCAGTAAACTTGTCGGCCTTGCTCGTTACACGCTAATTTAACACGAGCAACAATATCGTCTCTGCGCGTATCAGGAAGTGCTACTGTTGTAATTGGCGTACGCCCAGGTGGTAACTCATCAATGACCGAGGTTTCTAAGTCGGCATAGGCTGTCATCGCGAGCGTACGTGGAATAGGTGTTGCGGTCATAACTAGTTGATGAGGATAGCAATCACCAAATTTACCTTTTTCACGCAGTGATAAACGCTGGTGGACACCAAAGCGGTGTTGTTCATCAATAACAATAAGCACTAAGTTATTAAACTTAACTTCATCTTGAAATAAAGCGTGAGTACCTACAATCATTTGCGCTTCACCAGAGGCGATTTTTTCAAGTGTTGCTACGCGCTCTTTACCCTTTGTTTTACCGCCAAGCCAAGCAACTGAAATACCGAGCGGATTAAACCAAGCAGTAAAATTAACCCCATGTTGCTCTGACAAAATCTCAGTTGGCGCCATTAAAGCTACTTGAAAGCCCTGCGCAATAGCGGTTAGTGCACTCAGTGCCGCTACCAGCGTTTTACCTGAACCTACATCACCTTGCACTAAACGCATCATAGGATATGCGTGTTGCATATCACCTTTAATTTCAGCAACTACGCGGCTTTGTGCATTTGTGGGTGCAAAAGGAAGTTGTTCTAAAAATTGGCTTTCTAATGTGTTTACCGGATTTAATGCTACGGCTTTAACTTGTTGTCCTTGCTCTCGCACTTTTAATAAGCTGAGGTTTTGAGCAAGTAGCTCCTCAAATACCAGGCGCTGTTGAGCAGGGTGAGTTCCTAGCTCTAATGCAGTTACATCAACATCATTAGGTGGGCGGTGCAGTAATAATAAGGCGTCACTTAGTGGCATATTTGATGGCTGCCACTGTGAAGGCAGTAGTTCTTCTACTGAGTATTTATGTAGTAAATCAATAGCCTGTTCGCTTAAAGCTCTAATCGATAGTTGCTTTAAACCTTCGGTTGTTGAATACACGGGCGTAAGCGTTGTAGCTACTGGTTGTTCGTTAGAAGTATCGCTGATGCTGTATTCAGGATGGCTCATTTCAAAGCCAACGCGGCCACGGCGTATTTCACCAAAACAACGTATTATTTTACCGGCACTAAATGCATTTTTTTGTGCAGCGGTAAAATTAAAAAATCGTAATGTTAGCCTGCCCGTACCGTCATTGATTTGGCAAACAAGCATGCGCCTTTTACCAAACGTAATTTGGCTTGTTTCAATTGTTGCTTCAACACTTACGTGGCTGTGAAGTGACAACTCGCTAATCGCATATAAGCGAGTGCGATCTTCATAGCGAAGTGGCAAATGAAAAAGCATATCTTGCACAGTTAAAATACCTAGCTTTAACAAACGTTCAGCCATCTTTGGGCCGACCCCTTTGAGCTCTGTAATTGGGTATTGATTTAAGCTAGGTTTAGACAAATTGTACCAATCTTATTATTTGTGAGTCAGTTAAGTGTACTTACAGAGCTTTAGTCCATCAAGTATGTTTTAAAGCTTGCCAAAATTGCTCGTCAGCGACTATTTCGCCGTTTTCATCAAGTGCAGGATAAGGTAATTTTTTTTGCTTGCACTGTCTTGCAATAATAGGGTGGCAGCCTTCAAAATAAAGTGGGTGCTTAACTTCGGCGCTCAGCATATCTCTATTATATAGACCAGCCAGCTCACGTTGGCGCTGTGCTTCAAACAATATTAGCGCAGCAGCAACCGAAACATTAAGCGATTGCACCATACCTTGCATCGGAATAATAATATTTTGATCGGCATATTCTAGGGCTTTTTCTGATATCCCGGTTTTTTCTTGTCCAACAATAATAGCCGTTGGCTTGGTGTAATCTACTTCTCTAAAATCAACGGCATCTTCTGATAGATGAGTCGCGAGTATTTGTATTTCTGGATTGCGTTCACGCATTGCCACTACGGCATCATCAATGTTTCTGTGTAGGTGCGTTTCTAGCCAGTTTTTACTGCCACCAGAGGTATTATTTGTTAGCCATTTTTGTTTTTCAGGCCATACAGCATGTACGTGATGGCAACCAACCGCATCAGCACTTCGTACTATTGCAGATAAGTTATGGTGTTTGTGCACGTCTTCTAAACACACGGTTAAGTCTGTTTGACGGCGCGAAAGTACGTCTTCGATTCTTTGATAGCGAGTTTGCTGCATGGTTATCCTCTTTTTTCGGCAATTATACGAGATTTTTACAGTTAAGGCATTACCGTACGGCTAATTGGGTTTTGTAGAGAAATAAGTGTTTCTGTCGATTGAATTGCTTCTATTGCCTGTATTTTATTAATTAGCACACCTTGTAAGTGATCAATGGACTTTGTCATTACTTTTATAAATATACTGTAGTTACCTGTTGTGTAATAAGCCTCTACCACTTCCTCCAATGCTTCTAGCTTTATAAGTGTTTGTGGGTAATCACGTGCGTTATTTAAGTTAATGCCTATAAAGCAGCATACATCGTAGCCTAGCTGTTTAGTATTAATCGTTAATTGCGTTCCTGTAATGATCCCTGCTTGCTTCATTTTTTCAATTCTTACGTGAATTGTCCCAGCGCTTACATTGAATCTTTTTGCTAATTCGGCGTACGCAGTACGGGCATTTGCCATTAACGCATGAAGTATCTGTTTATCGAGATTATCGATTAAATAATTTTCCATTATATTTTTCTCATGAAATTATCGAATATATGGTTTTTATACCACTTAATTAATGATTTTTATATATTAAAGCTATTTTTGTTATGGGATATTGAATTAATTCTTTAAATAGTTACATTAACCTCATTAAAGGCGCTGGTTGAAGCGCTTTTTAACAATTAAGCAAGTAACAATAACTGGGAATGAGGCCAATTATTATGAGTTCACACTATGTGCAGCAACAGCAGCAAATAAGTAAAGTTAAGCAATTTTTTTCACAGCAACTAGAAACCCAGCTTGGGATTATTGAGGTTCAAGCCCCTATTTTGGCCAAAGTAGGCGACGGCACGCAAGATAACTTAAGCGGCCATGAAAACGCAGTTGCTGTAAATGTGAAAGCGATTACAGATAGCCGCTACGAAGTGGTCCATTCACTGGCTAAGTGGAAGCGTAAAACACTGGCAACGTATGGTTTTAGTGTTGGTGAGGGGATTTACACTCAAATGAAGGCTTTGCGCCCAGATGAAGACTCATTAAGCCCGATTCATTCTGTATATGTTGATCAGTGGGATTGGGAAAAAGTAATTAACGAAACCACAGAGCGTTCGCTGGCAACGCTCAAGCAAACTGTCCAATCTATTTATAAAGGGATAAAAGAGACGGAAGCTTTTGTAAGTGAGTCTTATGGTTTAACGCCATTTTTACCAGGCGACATAAAATTTGTGCACAGTGAAGAGCTACGTAAAATGTATCCTGACTTTAGTGCTAAGCAACGCGAAAAAGCTATTGCACAAGAATATGGTGCTGTATTTTTAATTGGTATTGGTGGCGCGCTGGGAGATGGCAAAATTCATGATATAAGAGCCCCTGATTACGATGATTGGTCTACACCAACATGCGATGAATACATGGGTTTAAATGGTGATATTTTAGTATGGAACCCAGTACTTGAAGATGCATTTGAAATATCATCAATGGGTATACGTGTAAGCCCTGAGGTTTTAAAAGCGCAGTTAAGTACAACAGGGGATGAAGACCGCTTAGAGTTTAATTGGCACAAAGCGCTACTACAAAGTAAATTCCCGCAAACAATTGGCGGTGGAATAGGGCAGTCTCGCTTGGCTATGCTATTGCTACAAAAGCAGCATATTGGCCAAGTACAAGTGGGTGTATGGCCGCAGCAAACACATGCTGAGGTAAGCGGTTTACTTTAAAACATGAATTAATTTGAGTGCTCAATAGAGCACTCAGTTCTTAGCTTGTTTTAAACTCTATTTCAATTTTGTTATTCAAAAGTTTAACGTTGCAAGGAGGGTAATTACGGATTGTTTTTAGCACTTTATCAAAAATATGAATCTCTACGCCTGAATGCAAAACAGAATTCACCGTTAAATTAGCGTCGCTAAGTAAATCGTGTAAGTCATGATCTAAGTTTGAAAGACGTTTTTCTAATAGTTCTGCTTGCTCACAGTAATGTTTCTGAGTAGCTCCAATTTTAGTAATTAATATTTTCTTCTTTTCGGCATCCTTCACTAAATCAGTTTTTTCTAGCGCTGCTTGCAGCGTATCTAATTGTGCATCTGTTTTAGCTAAGTCTTTAAAGCAATTATCAGTATCCGCTGTTATTTCAGCGCCAGAAGCCGCTAGGTTAATAATCATTTTAGCGCCTGATTCATTCCCTATTTCGCCAGCAATGAGAGTTGTTGCATCAAGTATTTCACCACCAAATATTTTACCCTTAGGTAAGTCGGATTGGCCTACTTGCAGTAAGCGCTTAGCTTTTATTACACAATGGCTTGTTTGGCGATCAATAAAAATATTATTTGCATCGAGGTAACAATACTGTGAGTGAGATACATGAATATCACCTAGCGCAATTAGCTTGCAAGAAAGTGACTTACTATCCATTTTTTGATGGCCAATAATGCCTTGTTTAACCGTGATGTTTCCGCCTGCGGTAAGCTCGCCAGATTCAACCGTGCCAAATATAGTAATATCGCCTTTGGCAGTTACTTTCATCCCTGGGTCTATATTGCGAGTAACAATAACACTGCCTTGAAAATCAATATGGCCGCTTTTTACATTTACATCTGAAATGGTAAAAATATCGTCGACACGCATACCATTATTAATTTCAACCGGAACACCAGCAATAGTAGAGACTAACTCAAGCGGATTCATTTTTGATATTTCAGTGCCTTCGCCTGCCACTAATTGTTTATTTTCTCCGGGTTTTGCGGGCAGTATGTCACCTATTACGGTAAAGCCTTCTTTACCGGGGGTTGCTGGTTGCTGGCGAATAAGCACAGAGCCAGGCTCTACGCTTGCAAGCTTGCCAAAGTCGCGCATGTCCACACTGCCATCTTCTTTGAGCTTGGGCGCTTTTAAACGGTCTTTTAAAGTCTCTACGGTTGTTATTAGTTTAGTGGCTAAACCATCGCTTGGGAGCCTACCTTTAGCTAATATCCCCTTAACGACAGATCCCGCAGAGTGTTCAGATTGTTTTTGTAGCAGCTGTTCTAAAAAAGCTTGTTTATACCCACGTACAATACCTGCTTTAACGAGTTGTTTTTTTGCATCTTCTAAGCTTAATAACTTTCCACCTTGGGCAAGCGTTAGCTCGCCAATGGCCAGCATTTTATCGTCGCTAATTGTTACATTTAAAGTGGCATTGTGTTTTGTTGCTACAACGAGAGTTTGTTGTGTGTTTTCGTTTTTAAAAAAATCATTAATAGCGTCATGATCTATTTTACAGTCGCAAAAAGCTGACTTTTCGAGAGCCTCTAAAATAAATGCAGCGCTGGGAGGAATATGCTCTTTTACATCAAGTAAAACATTTCCATTGTTGGCAAGCTTAAACACGAGTTAATCCTTTTTTACTACTTAAGTTAAGTTTGTTTTTTAAAACACAACTACAGATTGCTAGAAATTTACATTTGAGTCAAGAAGTCAGATAAAACGAAGTGTGGAGCGAAAAATAAAGGCTATAGAGAAGCTCTATAGCCTGTAATACTTAATTGGTAGAAGGTAATTCCATTATTCCGTCTATTTCAACTTGTGCACCTTTTGGTAGTGCACGAACACCTAATGCAGCTCTAGCTGGGTAAGGTTGTTTAAAGTATTGGCTCATCACTTCATTTACTGTGGCGAAGTTAGATAGATCAGTTAGGTAAATATTGATTTTAACTAAATCGTGAATTTTTCCGCCTGCTTCTTCACATACCGCAGCAATATTTTTAAATACTTGATGCGTTTGCTCGCTAAAATCTTCTGAAATCATTTCCATCGTTTCTGGAACTAATGGAATTTGACCAGATAAATAAACAGCGGTACCTACTTTAACTGCTTGGCTATAAGTGCCAATAGCTGCAGGTGCTTTGTCGGTAGAGATAAATGCTTTATTCATGTGTTTCCTATTTTATTTTTTACGATAGACTTTTTGTACATCAGGCATAACGCGAATGCGGCGCATAATGTTAGCAACGTGGATACGGTTTTTAACGGTAACCCCTAAATCTATCACGTATAAATTACTTTCTTTTTCATCGGTGGCAATTTCGACAATATTGGCTTGGGTTGTAGCGACAACATTGGTTAGCTTAGCTAACGCGCCTTGATGGTTAATAATTTCAACTCTCAGAGCTGCAATATATTCTTTTTCTGGGTTATCGTCCCATTTTACAACTAAGTATTTAGAGCGCTCATTTTCCCAACCACGAATATTTTTACATTCTTGGCGGTGAACGGTCAGGCCCTTACCTTGGCTTATATGAGCTGTAATGGCATCGCCTGGTACAGGTCGGCAACACTTAGAGTAATTCACTAACATGCCTTCAGTACCAATAATGGTCGCTTTAGCTTGGCTTGTTATATCAGTTAAATCGTCATTGTCATTTTGCAATAAGCGCTTGGCAATTAACATACTCATTAAGTTACCAGAGCCAATTTCTACAAGTAATTCAAGAAGAGTAGTTAGTTCGTGCTCTTCAAGTACTCTCGCTATATTTTCATCAGCAATGCTATCTAGTTTGTTTTCGCCTAATGCCGAATCAAGTAAACGGCGCCCTAAAAGCATGGCTTCTTCATGATGCTGACTTCTAAGGTAATTACGAACACCCAAGCGTGCTTTACCAGTAACAATAAAGTTTAGCCATGTTGCATTAGGGTGGGCACCTGAGCTTGTTATTATCTCTATGGTTTGCCCTGTATCTAATGGCCGACTTAAAGGATGTGGCTTGCGATTAACGCGAGCGCCTACACAAGTATTGCCTACATCAGTATGAACCGCATACGCAAAATCGACTGCGGTAGCGCCCATTGGTAGCTCAACAATACGACCATCAGGTGTAAATACGTAAATTTCTTCTGGGAATAGCTCAGTTTTTACGTTTTCAATAAATTCAAACGATGAACCCGCACTTTGCTGAAGCTCTAATAAGCTTTGCATCCATTGGCGAGCACGTTGCTGCGAAGTATTACCTGCACCATCACCTGATTTTTTATACATCCAGTGCGCCGCTACACCTTTGTCGGCCATCTGATCCATATCGTGAGTACGAATCTGAATCTCAACAGGTATTCCGTGTGGGCCAACTAATGAAGTATGAAGCGATTGGTAACCATTAGTTTTTGGTACAGCAATATAATCTTTAAAGCGTGTTTCTATAGGCTTATAAAGACTATGAGCCACACCTAATACGCGATAACACGTATCCATAGAATCAACTGCAATTCTAAACGCGTAAATATCCATAACTTCGTTAAATAGCAGTTCTTTATTAAGCATTTTTTTATAAATACTATATAAATGTTTCTCTCGGCCTGACACAGTCGCTTTAATGCCTGACTCTTCAAGACGTGCTTCTATTTCATGTTGGATATTAGTGATAACTTCTTTGCGATTACCACGTGCTTTAGCTACTTCAGATTTAAGTGCGCGATGACGCATAGGATATAAAGCTTGAAAACCTAAGTCTTCAAGCTCATTTTTAATATCGTGAATACCTAAGCGGTTTGCTATTGGCGCGTAAATCTCAAGCGTTTCACGTGCTATTCTGCGGCGCTTATCTGGGCGCAGTGCCCCTAAAGTACGCATATTGTGCGTTCTATCAGCAAGCTTGATTAAAATAACTCGAATATCCTGAGTCATTGCCATAATCATTTTGCGGTAGTTTTCAGCTTGGAATTCTTTTTTATCTTTAAAGCTGAGCTTATCGAGCTTACTTACACCTTCAACGAGTTCTGCCACAGTTTCGCCAAAAATTTCGGCTAAATCTTGTTGGCTAAAATCAGTATCTTCAATTACATCATGCATTAGCGCGGCCATGAGCGTTTCATGGTCAAGATGCATGCCTGCAAGAATTTGGGTTACTTCTACTGGATGAGTTATGTAAGGTTCGCCACTTGAGCGAGTTTGTCCTTCATGGGCCTCTCGGGCTACCACGTAAGATTTTTGAACCAGCTCTACATCAGTAGCGGGCAAGTATTCTGAAATTTTCTTTTTAAGACCTTCAAAAAGATACATTCACACTCCAATGTTCTAGGGCCTGTTGACCTTTCAGGATTAAAATTTGTTCAATCTAGGGGCGATTTAATCGCGGCGCGAGGTTTTTAGCCTAGCGGGCTAAGTAAAAATCGAGCAACAAAGAGTAAATTGCCCCTAGGCAGAACCCTTTGGGCAGCGCATGTTTTGCATTTATGCTGCGTTATCGCCTACTTATGGGAAATAACCACACTACATAGGCTCTGCCTTGCCTAAATACCAAGCATACTGCTGCAAATTTAACCTCGAAAGATAAAAAGGCCCTAGTGAAGCAAATTAGGTAAGCTACGAATATACGATGAAATGAAAGGATTGCCAACGGCTATAGTAGAAATACTGCGCCGTTGGCTAAATCAGACCGGGAGGTCGATTATTGGTTGCCACCAACAATGGCAGCAACAGCAGCTAATTCTGCTGCTTCTTGGTGTTGTTGTTCTTCACGGTCAATTAAGTCCATTGAAGCGCTATCAACTAAACCTAATTCAATTTCACGTAAAGCAACTACCGTTGGCTTATCGTTTTCAGGGTCTACTAGTGGAGTTTTACCACCAACAGCAATTTGGCGGGCACGACGAGCCGCAACTAAAATTAAGTCAAAACGATTACCAACTGCATCTACTGCATCTTCAACTGTTACGCGGGCCATCACAGCACTCCAAAAATAATTTAAAAGCAAAGACGTAGTTTACTCCAAGGAGCCACTTTCGCCAATAGCCAGTGTTCAATTTTTATCAGTTTTACTTGCCTAAGCCTAATTTAAGTAGGCTTAAATTATTTAAGCAGACTATTTAGTAAAACTTGATGACGATCTTCTTGCGCTTTTAGTGTTAAGCGCTGAGCCATTACAATCATTTCTATGTCGGCAAGTGCGTCCTCAAAGTCATCATTAACAATTACAAAGTCGTATTCGTTATAATGTGATGTTTCAGATTGTGCTTTTGCCATACGAGAGGCAATAACCTCAGCCGAATCTTGGCCACGGTTATTTAAGCGTTGTTCTAATTCTTCTTTTGAAGGCGGTAGAATAAAAATAGTTTGTACGCTTGGCATAATTTTGCGCACTTGCTGAGCGCCTTGCCAATCAATATCTAAAAACACATCAATACCGGCATCAAGTTGCGACTCAATAGCCTGCTTTGATGTGCCGTAGTAATTATCGAATACTTGAGCCCATTCAAAAAAGTCATCTTTGGCAATAAGCGCTTTAAATTCGTCTGTAGATACAAAGTGATAATGCACGTCATTTTCTTCACCTGGGCGAGGGGCGCGAGTTGTATGTGATACAGATACTTTCATGTCAGCGTGTTTTTTTAATAACGCATTGATTAAGCTTGATTTACCAGCACCAGAAGGGGCTGACAAAATAAATAAGTTACCGCGAGTTTGTGCCATGTTTTTCTCTACCTAAAAATAAACAGGCTTGGGTTACAAGTAAGCCAAGCCTTTAATTAACTGTATTGTACTTTAATTAGCTCACCTTGCTCAAGTTAGTCGTGCTCATGTTGGTCATGTCCAAATTGGCTTGGGAGTATTTTGCTAAGTTAGATTTTAAATAAAATTGCAGTTTAAAATTATCAATGGAACTAGCCGTTAGATATAAGTATTTGATAAGGTGAAGTATCACCTAGTAAAGGAGCTTTTATGCTCAATAAAACTTTATTTACCGCACAACAAGTAAGAGACAATGAAGCTTTAGCGGCTAAAAATAGTCATTGTGATTTATTTACCCTAATGCAGCGTGCAGGCGAGGCTGTATATAAGCAATGGCAGTTATTTGATGCACAGCATACATTAGTTATTGTTGGCCATGGTAACAACGCTGGAGACGGTTACATTGTAGCTAGGCTTATTATGCAATCAGGTAAAGAGGTAACAGTATGCGCAGCTGAGCCTAATAAAGTATTAACCGGTGATGCAGCAAAAGCGCAGCAGTTATGGATTGAAGCGGGTGGGGTGGTTTCTCATTTTACAAAAGACACTCTTAATAGGTGCGATATCGTTATTGATGCGCTCCTTGGTACTGGCCTTAAAAGCACCGTGCGCGATAATTTTGCGAATATAATAAAAGCTGTAAATAACAGTGATAAGCCCGTAATAAGCATTGATATACCGTCAGGTATTGAGGCGAATACAGGGCAGCCTTTAGGATGTGCAGTACAAGCGACTTCAACCGTTACTTTTGTGGGCATTAAGCAAGGGCTCGCAACGACGGCAGGTAAACAATATAGCGGTAAGTTAGTATTTGATGATTTAGCAATTGGCGATGCGTTTACTTGTATCGCTCAATCTTCAGGAACCCTTGTTAATATCAATAGCTTTAAAGGAATAGCCACGCGGGCAATCAATAGTCACAAAGGAAGCCACGGTAAACTTTTATGTGTTGGTGGCAATCAAGGTACTGCAGGTGCAATTAGGTTAAGTAGTGAAGCAGCTCTTAGAACGGGTGCTGGCATGGTAAGAGTGTATACACACGAAAGCTCAATAACGCCTATTAGTATTGGCAGACCAGAACTTATGGTAAGCAGTAATAACTTACATCAAGCGCTAGAGTGGGCAAGCTGCGTTGTTATTGGCCCAGGGCTTGGGCAAGACGAGTGGGCACAACAAACATTCGATGAAGTAATGCAATATTGCCAAAACAATAAAATGCCATTGGTTATAGATGCAGATGCCCTTAATTTACTGGCTAAGAAAGCTTCATCATACACGTTAGAGCAATGCGTACTTACTCCACATCCCGGCGAAGCTTCGCGACTGCTAAGTGTTAGCACCAGCGACATAGAATCAGACCGCTTTAATTATGCCCGCCTTTGCGCTAAACGCTATAACGCGACTTGTGTATTAAAAGGCGCAGGAACATTAATAGATAATGCCCAGCACACGTGGGTATGTGAAGATGGCAACCCGGCATTGGCCGTTGGCGGCAGTGGCGATGTACTTACTGGTATTATTGGTGCATTGCTTGCCCAAGGTTTAACTATTGATGAAGCAGCACGTTATGGTGTAACACTGCATGCTAAAGCCGGTGATATTGCAAGTGAGCGAGACGGGCAAAGGGGAATGCTACCCAGTGATTTATTCGCAATTGTAAGAGAGTTAGTTAATAAAGTGACGTGAGTTTAAGCGTCACTCAACTATCAGTGTTCGGCTTTAAATTGTGGAACGTTATTGCACCCACTAAAAAGCATACACCTACATAAAGCCAAACACTGCTCGCTATAATATTCCACGTATCGGCTCGTATTAATGCAGGGATAATTATTAAGCTTCGTATGATACACAAGGTTGCAATAGCAATTAAAGCGGTTCTAGTAAGTACTATGTTACGCACTAAGCCAATTGCTGATAAGGCAAATGCAGTACAGGCAAACATGAGTCCAGCTATTGCAATACTACCTAAAGGCGCAAGGAATGTACCTTGCTGTGATGATTCTATTATTTGTATTGGGGCGCGAGCAAATATAAACCAACTAGTGCCACCCCATATACAAAGTAAATGCCATACAGCCGCTGCAGATGCAATAACTCCTGCGCTTAATAAAAATTTTGCTTTTATATTTAACAGCATTTTATCTCACTGATTATTAAGCTGTAATAAATCCCATTTTGTACCATACAAGTCTTCAAAAACCGCTACGGTGCCATAGGGTTCTACTCTAGGCTCTCCGTTAAATATAACGCCTTTAAAAAGCATTAAATTATAATCTCGCCAAAAGTCATCAGTATACAAAAATAAAAACACGCGACCACCCGTTTGATTACCAATAGCGCTAATCTGTTCAGGTGTTGTGGCTTTAGCAAGCAGTAGATTAGTCCTGCTCGAATTAGTCCCATTTGAATTAGTCCCGTTTGAACCAGCCCCGTTTGAATTTGGAGGTGAAATTAACACCCAGCGTTTACCATCTTCTAAATCAGTATCCTCCACTAACTCAAAGTTAAGCTTTTGAGTATAAAACTCAATGGCATCGTCGTAGTCCTTAACAACTAATGCAATGCTGCCGATATGCTGTTGAACGTTAGTCATGTTTAGCTCACTCCATACTATTAAATAAATGTGCTTTTTATCATATTTAACCTGAACTCTGGTTAAGAGATTTACCAACGTATTGAATTATAGTGATATTTAAATTTATTTTCTCTAGCCAGAAATTTTCAGTGAAAACAAGGCGAACTTACGCGTCAATAGCTGGCCTATTGCAAGTAAATTCAACGCAGTGAGCGCTGAAAATAGCTGCTTGAGATAGATTTATTATCCAGAGTTCAGGTTGTTTAGTAAGCGATTACGCAGGGTATATGCCCGCAGTATGTAACTTAGTTATAGGTATAAATTAAACAGTATCAATCTGCTTTATAATAAAAAGCAAAACCCAGCCGAGGCTGAGTCTACTTTAAACCGATTTTTTAGTACTAAGTGCATAAACGTTTTATCTGTGTAATTCACCAGCACGTTCTGGTTGATAGGTTACTTCTTTTATTTTTACCTTTATTAAGCCGCCACTCGGTTTAGGCCACTCAATTTCGTCGCCTTGGTTTAGCCCAAGTAATGCGCTACCAACGGGTGATAATATCGATATTTTATCGCCGCTAGAGTCACTGTTCTTTGGGTACACCAAGGTTAACGTAAATTCTTCTTTAGAAGACTCAACAATAAAGTTTACAGTTGAGTTCATCGTTACAACTGATGATGGCATATCTTTAGGTTCGACTATTGTCGCTCGTGCCAGTTCAGCTTCCAATTCTTCTTTATTAGCAAAGCTACCTGCAGGCAATGATTCCATTAAGTCATACAATCTATCTGCATCGAGTGATGAGATGATTAGTTCAGGTTTTTTATTCATCTTAATATCCTTAATAATTTTTAATAAATAAAATTAACTCTGAGTATGGCTTGGCATGCATTTAAGAAGCAAAGGGATACGCGAAGTCATTTTATTAATTAGCCACACCTGTGGCTTTTACTTTATTTGTGCCCAATAGCTAAAAACCCAGCCGAAGCTGGGTTTTTATTTGAGCTAGGTGTTTAGGGGATGATTACATCATTCCGCCCATACCACCCATTCCGCCCATGCCACCCATATCAGCGCCACCAGCTTCATCTTTTGGGATTTCAGCTACCATTGCTTCAGTAGTGATCATTAGACCCGCAATAGACCCTGCAAACTGTAATGCAGAGCGTGTTACTTTAGTTGGATCTAGGATACCCATTTCAATCATGTCGTTGTATTCGCCAGTTGCTGCGTTGTAACCAAAGTTACCTTCGCCGCCTTTAACTGCGTTAATTACAACTGATGCTTCTTCGCCAGCGTTAGTTACGATTTGACGAAGTGGTGCTTCCATTGCACGAAGTGCAACTTTAATACCGTGGTTTTGATCTTCGTTGTCGCCAACTAAATCTACCAGCTTGCTAGCTGCACGTACAAGTGCAACGCCGCCGCCAGGTACTACGCCTTCTTCAACCGCTGCACGAGTTGCATTTAATGCATCTTCAACGCGGTCTTTTTTCTCTTTCATTTCCATTTCAGTAGCAGCACCTACTTTGATTACTGCAACACCGCCAGCTAATTTAGCCATGCGCTCTTGTAGTTTCTCTTTATCGTAGTCTGATGTTGCTTCTTCGATTTGTGCTTTAATTTGTGAAACACGACCGCTAATACCCGCTTCTTCACCAGCACCATCAATGATTGTTGTATCATCTTTAGTGATAATTACGCGCTTAGCTGTACCTAGGTCTTCAACTGTTGCTTTTTCAAGCTCTAAGCCGATTTCTTCAGAAATAACAGTACCGCCAGTTAATACAGCGATATCTTGTAACATTGCTTTACGACGGTCGCCAAAACCAGGTGCTTTAACTGCTGATACTTTAACAATACCGCGCATGTTATTAACTACTAATGTAGCTAGTGCTTCGCCTTCAAGGTCTTCTGCGATGATTAGTAGTGGTTTGCTTGCTTTAGCAACCGCTTCTAATGTTGGTAATAATTCGCGGATGTTAGATATTTTTTTATCTACAAGTAGAATAAATGGGTTATCTAGTTCAACAGTGCCTTTTTCTGGGCTGTTGATGAAGTAAGGAGATAAGTAACCACGGTCAAACTGCATGCCTTCAACAACATCTAGTTCGTTTTCAAGTGATTGACCTTCTTCTACAGTAATAACACCACTGTTACGGCCTACTTTTTCCATTGCTTGTGCAATGATGTCGCCAATCTCTTTATCAGAGTTAGCTGAAATAGTACCTACTTGTGCAATTGCTTTAGTATCAGAACAAGGAACAGATAACGCTTTAAGCTCTGCAACAGCAGCAATAACTGCTTTGTCGATGCCGCGCTTAAGATCCATTGGGTTCATGCCCGCTGCAACAGCTTTAAGGCCTTCATTAACAATAGACTGTGCAAGTACTGTAGCGGTAGTTGTACCATCGCCGGCTGCATCATTTGCTTTAGATGCAACTTCTTTAACCATTTGTGCGCCCATGTTCTCAAACTTGTCTTCAAGTTCGATTTCTTTTGCTACAGATACACCATCTTTAGTGATAACTGGTGAGCCAAATGATTTATCTAGTACAACGTTACGGCCTTTAGGACCTAATGTAACTTTTACTGCGTTTGCCAGGATGTTTACGCCAGTTAGCATTTTAGCGCGTGCGTCACCTGCAAAAAGTACTTCTTTTGCTGCCATGTTTTAAATTCCTCTAAATTCTTAAATGTTTATAAACGAAAAGTAGGTTTAGCCTACAATGCCTAAAATATTATCTTCACGCATGATCAGGTACTCTTGACCTTCGATCTTTTCAACTTTTTCAACATATGAGCCAAATAACACAGTGTCACCGGCTTTAACTTCTAACGCTCTCACGTCACCGTTTTCTAAAACGCGACCATTACCTACGGCTACAACTTCTCCGCGAGTTGATTTTTCAGCTGCAGAGCCAGTTAATACAATACCGCCAGCAGATTTTGTTTCTTCTTCTAGACGTTTAACGATTACGCGATCTTGTAAAGGACGAATGTTCATGTTTTTTAGTTCTCCTAACAGTTTCTGAACAGTACAGAAAAAAGCTTTTCTAATTTGCATTCATTAATGGGGGTAGAGTGAAAAATTCCAAGAGAAAAAACGATAAATTTTTAATCTTTTCGCTCATATTCACCATCAATAGTGGTTGGTCGTTCCATTTGCCCTTGCTCTCGTTCAGCATGTTGCTGCCCAGCAAACGGCGATGGCCCTTGTTGCATGCCTGCGCTCATTCTAACAGTTGCTTGGCTAGCAAGGCCTGCAGCCAATTTGTTACGAATTGCAGGGGTTAATAATAGTAGCCCAAATACGTCAGTCATAATGCCAGGAGTAAGGAGTAATACACCTGCAATTACAACGCATATTCCGGTAAATAATTCTTTGGCTGGCATTTGCCCTTGCGCCATTTGCGCTTGTACGTTTTGCAGCGCCCCCATACCTTGTGTTTTAACCATTTTGGCACCTAAAATCGCCGTAATAACAACAAGTGCAATTGTTGCAAATCCGCCAATCACGTCGCTTACTTGAATCAGCAAAGCGATTTCGACAATAGGGATGATAATAAACAACACAAATAAAAATCTAAACATAGCGCTCTCTAAATAATGACACTCAAAAGAGTTGATGAAATATAAATGAGGGTGACGAGGTCTCTTTTCAAGGTTAGGGCATAGGTATCGTCATTTTACTGATATTTTAGCGTCTACACATTGTATCGGCTATCAGATACTATGATGATAGACACTGTCCAATAAGTATAGGTTCATAATGACTACGCATTTTAAAATGATTTTTACGACCTGCAAAGACGAAGCAGAAGCACGCACACTTGCAAGGGCGTTGGTAGAAAAAAAACTAGCTGCTTGTGTAAATATTTTACCTAACATGGGCTCTATTTATATGTGGGAAGGCGAAGTTGCAGAAGCAACTGAAGCTAAGCTACTTATAAAAACGAAATCAGATAAAATGAACGATGTGTTTCTAACAATAAAAGAGTTACATAGCTACGAAGTGCCAGAGATTCAGGTTTTAGAAGTTTCTACGGGAAATTTGGCGTATTTTAATTGGATGGACGAGGTACTGAATTAATGCGTTTTTTCTTTTTATTGTTGGTTACATTATTAACCGTACCTGTAAAGGCTGCGACTAATAATGTGCTTGGTGATCTACTTGGGCCTCCTCAACACACTTTTTTACCTGTAGACCAAGCGTTTGTATTTGACTTTGATCAGCAAGGCAGCACCTTGTTTGTAGGTTGGGATATAGCGCCAGACTATTATTTATATAAAAAGAAAATAGAAATCATTGCCAAGGGCGCAAACATTCAAGTAGGTGACTCGGGTAGTGGCGAAATTATTGAAGATGAATTTTTTGGTAAAACAGAAGTCTTTTTTAATACCGCGAGCGTTGTTAGTAAGTTAAGTAATATCACTGAGGGAGCGGTTGTTAAAGTTCGCTATCAGGGCTGTGCAAAAGCGGGGCTTTGTTATCCACCAGAAGTGATTAGCATTCCACTTAGTGTAATTAGTGGCGCACAGATTAAAAATGTAGATCAAAATAGCGCTACAGATGAAGCGGCAACAGCGCAAAGTACATTTGCAGCACTCAACGATCCAACTACTGAACCTACAACAAACTCAGGTGACACCGAAAAAGAACTGACTTTTACTGAGCAATTAGCCAGTCAGAGCTTAATAACTAATTTACTCATATTTTTTGCTGTTGGTGTAGGCCTTGCTTTTACGCCATGCGTATTCCCAATGTTTCCAATTTTGTCGAGCTTAATTGCGGGTCAGCAAAACCTTTCAACTAAAAAAGCGTTTGCGTTGTCGTTTGTATATATACAAGGCATGGCAGTTACCTATGCAGCACTAGGCTTAGTTGTTGCGGCGCTTGGTGGGCAAGTGCAGGGGTATTTACAGCATCCATTTGTGTTAATCAGTTTTAGTTTATTGTTTGTATTATTGGCTATGTCGATGTTTGGTTGGTACGAAATTAAACTGCCAAGCAGTATGATGAGCAAGCTAACCCAAGTAAGTAACAACCAAAAAGGCGGCAACTACGTTGGCGTATTTTTAATGGGTGTACTTTCGGGATTGATTGCATCACCTTGCACTACGGCACCACTGTCGGCGGCACTGTTATTTGTAGCGCAAAGTGGTGATTACTTAGTAGGTGGTTTAACACTGTACGTGCTCAGTTTAGGTATGGGATTACCATTGTTATTACTCGGTACATCTGGCGGTAAATTGCTTCCTAAAGCGGGTGGTTGGATGGAGCAAGTTAAAACCTTGTTTGGTTTTGTGATGCTCGTTGTGCCGCTTATATTACTTGAGCGACTAATCAGCGCCGACATTATATTATTAATGGCAGGTGTGCTTGCACTAGCAACAGCACTGTACTTACATCATTGGCAAAGTAGCCAAACACAAAGCAAGTTAAAAACTGCATTATGGTTTGCTGCAACTCTATTAGTTATTACAGGCTTTACGTTAACTAAAAACTACTTTTGGCCAGTTCAAGTACAAACAGTACAGGTAAGCTCGCAAAATAATGAGTTTAAACAGGTTGCTGATTTAGCAGAACTAAAAGAAGCAGTTGCACAAGCAAACGACGAAGGTCGAATGGTTATGGTCGATTTGTATGCCGACTGGTGTGTGGCGTGTAAAGAGTTTGAACATTACACCTTTCCTGATGCCAAAGTGCAAAGTGAGTTTAGCCACTATCAGCTTATTCAAATTGATTTAACTGAGAGTGATAATAAAACAATTGAGCTAATGGAAGAGTACACGGTGTTTGGTTTACCTAGTATTTTGTTTTTTAATACTCAAGGACAAGAGCTTAGTACGCAGCGCGTAACGGGCTTTTTAAATGCTGAGGACTTTGCTAAACACCTAGCAGTTGTGCGCGTCAGCGCACAATAATAGTGCAATAGTGCCACTTGAATTGACTAAGTGGCACCTTCTTAATTCTTCTTATATTTGTACCCACGACACTGATAAGACCAGTATTTTGCTGCTATTTACGTCGAAATCACTATAATAGTTGGTTAACGTGAGAAATTGTTGCTACATTGCTTTTTCTGCTTACTTAAAAGTGAAAAACTAGTTAGTAACCGCTTAACTCATTACTTATAGGATATATCGCGTATTATGGCTGCAAAATTTAACCTTTTAGTTATAAATGGTCCAAATTTAAACATGCTTGGTAAACGTGAACCGGATAAATACGGTTTTCAGACGCTGAGTGAGATTATGGAGGAGCTAACCAGTGCTGCTAATAGTCTAGATGTTGAGTTAACGCATTTTCAAAGTAATAGTGAGCAAGCCCTCATTGAACGAATACACAGTGCTTGGCAAGCGGTTGATTACATAATAATTAACCCTGCTGCATTTACGCATACAAGCGTTGCATTACGTGATGCATTGCTAAGTGTTGATATTCCGTTTTTTGAAGTGCATTTAAGTAATGTGCACGCACGTGAAGCTTTTCGCCATCATTCGTATTTTTCTGATGTGGCACAAGGCGTGATATGTGGATTAGGCGCAATGGGTTATCACGCAGCATTGAATGCCGCTGTGAGCCGGTTGCAAAGCGCAATTTAATTTAAATTAACACACAAACAACTAACAGGCGGGTCGTGTAATGGATATTCGCAAGATAAAGAAGCTTATCGAATTAGTAGAAGAATCAGGTATTGCTGAGCTAGAAATCACTGAAGGTGAAGAATCAGTACGTATTAACCGCAACAACATGAGTGCAGGCCCAGGTTACCCGCAATTTGCTCCACAGCAATATGCACCAGCGCCAGCAGCACCAGTTGCAGCGGCTCCTGTAGCAGTTGAAGCGGCAGCACCAGCAGAACCTACTGGTCATCAAGTTAAATCACCAATGGTTGGTTCTTTTTACTCTGCGGCTTCTCCAGAAGCGCCAGCATATGTAGAAGTTGGTCAGCAAGTTAAAGTTGGCGATACACTTTGTATTATCGAAGCTATGAAAATGATGAACCAAATTGAATCAGATAAAGCCGGTACAGTAAGAGCTATCTTAGCTGAAAATGGCGAGCCAATAGAATTTGATCAACCTCTATTCATCATTGAATAATAGCGTAACCTAAAAGGCCAACTCTAATGTTAGATAAAGTAGTCATTGCAAACCGAGGTGAAATTGCACTTCGTATATTGCGCGCCTGCAAAGAGCTTGGGATCAAAACGGTTGCTGTGCATTCAACGGCAGATCGCGATCTTAAGCATGTATTGCTTGCAGATGAAACCATCTGTATTGGTAGACCATCAGCAACTGAAAGTTATTTAGATATTCCGCGCATTATTGCTGCGGCTGAAATAACTGACGCTGTAGCGATTCATCCTGGTTACGGTTTCCTTGCAGAAAATGCTGATTTTGCCGACCAAGTTGAGCAAAGTGGTTTTGTATTTATCGGTCCTCGTGGCGACACTATTCGCCTTATGGGTGATAAAGTGTCTGCTATTGCAGCAATGCGTAAAGCAGGCGTTCCATGTGTACCAGGCTCAGACGGCCCGGTATCAGATGATAAAGAACGCAACATGCAAATCGCTAAGCGTATCGGTTACCCGGTAATCATCAAAGCCGCTGGTGGCGGTGGTGGTCGTGGTATGCGTGTTGTTCGCAGCGAATCTGAACTTATTGATTCAATTGCATTAACACAGCAAGAAGCTAAGCAATTCTTTGGTAATAGCATGGTTTACATGGAAAAATTCCTTGAAAACCCACGCCACATCGAAGTTCAAGTATTAGCAGACGGCCAAGGTAATGCAGTACATTTAGGTGAACGTGATTGTTCTATGCAACGTCGTCACCAAAAAGTAGTTGAAGAAGCTCCTGCACCAGGAATTACTGCTGAAACGCGTAAATTCATTGGCGAGCGCTGTACACGTGCATGTATCGAAATTGGATACCGCGGTGCGGGTACGTTTGAGTTTTTATACGAAAACGGCGAGTTTTACTTCATCGAAATGAATACACGTATTCAGGTTGAACACCCTGTAACTGAAATGGTTACTGGTATCGATTTAGTAAAAGAGCAATTAAAAATTGCAGCGGGTCAGCCTTTATCATTCACTCAAGACGACGTTGTTATTCGTGGTCATGCTATTGAGTGTCGTATTAATGCTGAGGATCCTGAAACGTTTATTCCTTCACCGGGTAAAATTACACGTTTCCATCCTGCTGGTGGTTTAGGTATTCGTTGGGACAGCCATATTTACGCTGACTACACGGTTCCACCACATTACGATTCAATGATTGGTAAGTTAATTACTTACGGTGAAAACCGTGACGTAGCTATTGCTCGCGCGCGCAATGCACTTAACGAGCTGGTAATTGACGGAATTAAAACTAATACTCCTTTGCATAAGAGAATTCTTGCAGATGAAAACTTCAAAAATGGTGGTACTAACATCCACTATCTTGAGAAGAAATTAGGATTATAATTCGAGCCTAAAAAGGTGTTTTATCTCAGTTAATAACCAGAGTTATTAATCTGATTTAAATAATTAAAAATCCGATATCAGGTGACTGATATCGGATTTTTTAATGCCTGAAATACCAATCCGCAATAATACTTAATCATTTTTAGGGGCTAAACGTGTCGCTACCTGCGTTAAAAAATTTTCATTTAGAACAACTGAATAGCGAATTTTTTGCCTAGCTATCAACACGTTTTTTCATCCTCAAAATAGATCACTTAATTAAGCGAATTGGTATAATTTAAGCCTTATAGGTAATAAAAAAGTCCATCGAATGTACTGCAAAGAGTAAACTTGATGGACTTAATATTTATAAAATATGCTTAGCTAAAGTTGCATTAAACTAATTTAGATTCAATTAACTGTAGTGCTTCTTCTAAAATTGTTTCTACTGCTTTTTTAGCGCGTTCAGGGTCGCGTGATTTTATAGTTTCTAAAATATCAGCATGTTTAGCCACGTCTGCGCCCGGTACACCTTTAATGTGGTTTGTGTAACGAATACTTACTCTAAGCGCAGTACTAATAAACTCAGTTAACTGTACAAAAAAGCGATTGTTACTGGCCACTAATATGCTGGTATGAAAAGCAATGTCAGCTTCTAGTGGGTCGTCTAAGCCTTCGTCAGCTTCAGCCATACGAGCTAAGGCGTTATCAATTTCAGCGAGCTGTTCAGCAGTGGCATTTACTGCTGCAAGCGCGGCTGCTTGTGGCTCAAGCGCAACACGTACTTGAGTAAACTCTTTTAATAATGATAAAGATGGCTTACTGCTTAAAATCCAACGCAGTACGTCGGTGTCAAACATATTCCAGCTACTTTCTGGTAGTACGCGAATACCTTGCTTAGGACGAGATGAAATAAGTCCTTTAGCAGAGAGCATTTTTACGGCTTCGCGAGTAGCACTGCGACTCACATCGTATTTTATACATAAATCGGCTTCAGAAGGCAGGCCTTCGCTTACAGGGTAAACACCACGCACAATAGCAAAACCCAAATCGTGGGTTAATTGTTGTGTTAAATTTTGACGAGGTTGGCTTTTCATTGCGCAGGATTCCGAGTTGATATATTGCTTTATTATATATCATATATCATATTAATGTACTTGAGGATATGATATAAAGTTTTAATTGGCTAATTATTTTAGCACAGCGTTTTAGTTCTTTATAACGTCTATTGGCGTTTTTAATAAGCAAAACACTATTGTAAGTTGTTGTTTGGAGAGTTTAATTTGGACACCCTAGCTCAATATCATAGTATTTCTGGCAAAGTTGTTTTTATTACCGGTGGTGCATCAGGCATTGGCAGAGCAATGGTTAAATCCTTTGTAAACCAAAATGCAAAAGTAGCGTTTATTGATATTGATGATAAGGCTGCACAATCGCTCATTAGTGATTTACCCGATGCAAAACTATGGTACAGACAAGTAGATGTAACTGATTCGCATGCACTTCAGCAATCACTTGTAGATGCATGCGCCGCTTTTGGTGCCATTAATGTACTAGTTAATAATGTAGCGAACGACCGCCGCCAAGCAAGCGAAGACGTTACAGTGCAAGACTGGGATCAGTGCTTACAAATAAACTTAAACCCTGCTTTTTTTGCTTCTCAAGTTGCTATGTCTTTTATGAAAGGTGATGAGGCGGGTAGTATCATTAACTTTAGCTCTATTAACGCGATTATGGGCCAGCCACAAATGGCCGGTTATGTAACAGCAAAAGCAGGGTTAATTGGTATGACTAAGGCACTTGCACGCGATTATGGCGAGTTTGGTATTCGCGTTAACGCTATTTTACCAGGGTGGGTTGCCACCGACCGTCAACTAGCAAGTTGGTTTACCGAAGAAGAGCAAGTTAAGTGGATGGAAGCCATGGCGCTTAAAAAGTTAGTAACACCTGAAGATGTTGCTAATTTGGCACTCTTTTTAGCCGCCGACGAAAGCAGTATGATTACCGGGCAAAGTATTAAAATTGACGGTGGGAGGCTGTAAAGTTTGGCTACTTCATCTCTTTTTATTGCCGTTGACTGGGGCACAAGTCATTTACGCGCTTATTTGTGCGAAGTGAAAGCACAGTCAAAACTTACATTATTAGCACAGCGTGATGGCCTGGGTGTGGTTAAGGCGAATCAAAATTTTGAACAAACCTTAATAGACACGGTTGCGGTGTGGAAGCAACAATATGGCAGTTTACCTATATATATTGCAGGGCAAATTACCTCAAGTATTGGCTGGCACAAAACCCCTTATTTAGAATGCCCAATTAATCCCGAAAAACTCCTTAATGCGGCTATTAGCTTTGATTGCGATGGGCATATTATTAAGGCATTCCCAGGTACAAAATGTACGCTGCAAAATGGCTTATTTGATGTAATGCGTGGTGAAGAGCTGCAAATACTCGGCTTTTTAAAACAAAATCCACAGTATCAACAAGGTAAAATATTACTCTGTTTGCCGGGTACACATACCAAATGGGTGCTTATAAACAACGGCGAAATCATCTGCTTTAAAACAGCCATGACCGGTGAGTTGTATGATTTGTTGTGTCATCAAAGTGTTTTAATTGCGAATGACTGCGCAGAAGGTGAGTTTGACTTTAAGGCATTTGAACAAGGTTGTGAGCTTACTTTAGGCAGCGATAGCGGTAACTTAGCACATGGTATTTTTAGCGTGCGTACCCGTCAACTTTCAAAAGAGTTATCGCCAGTACAAGCCAAAGCTTATTTGTCGGGCGTGTTAATTGGCAGCGATGTACGAGCTGCACGACATGCAAGCGAGTGGCAATTATTGAGTGATACACAAGTTGTGGTAATTGGTACAAAGCAGCTAAATAAATGCTTTACTACAGCGCTTAAACAAATTGGTGTGAAGTGTGTTGAGTTTGATATAAAAGCAGCCACACTAAGCGGCTTTAATTATTTATTTAATTTAGAGTCAAAAAAATAAACCCCTCTATAACGGTTAAATTATAAAGGGGTTACGGGAAATCATTATAGCTGCAGTTAAAAGCAGCTATATAATTTAGCTAAGCGCTTTTAGCAGCTTGTTTGTTATCAATGTAGTGATTAAGTGTCGCAACTTGTGCTTCATTAAAGCGAAGTCCTAATTTACTCCGACGCCATAAAATATTGTATGCGTTTTCTGCCCACTCTTCATTTAATAAGTAATCAACTTCTGCTGCAAATAAACCATGACCAAAATCTTGGCCTAAATCACTCAGGCCGGTTGCACTACCTAGTATGTTTTTAGCACGAGTACCGTAAGTACGTACAAAGCGTTTAAGCGTTATTTCAGGTAGCCATTCATATTTTGCTTTTAGCTCTGATTTAAGTGCTTCTACCGAGCTAAAATCGCCACCTGGGAGTGAGCTATGTTTAGTCCACGCTTCGCTCATTTGCGGATAAAATTCTTCAAGCTTATTAACTGCGGCTTCAGCTAGTTTACGATAAGTGGTAATTTTTCCACCAAATACACTCAGTAGTGGTGTTTGCTTGGCATCACTCGAAAGTTCTAATTTATAATCGCGAGTAACAGCTTGTGCATTAACTGATTCGTCATCAAGTAATGGGCGTACACCTGAGAAGGTATGTACTATGTCTTCGCGTTTAATATGATTTTTAAAGTAGCTGTTAGTAATATCAATTAAGTAATCGATTTCTTCATCACTAATTTTAACGTCTTGCGCTTCGCCTTTGTGTTCTACATCGGTTGTGCCAACAAGCGAAAAGTCATCTTCAAACGGAATAACAAACACAATACGCTGATCTTTATTTTGTAAAATGTAAGCTTGTTTCTCATCGTGAATACGCGGCACTACAATGTGGCTACCTTTTACAAGGCGAATATTTTGTGGTGATTTTTCTGCTAGCGCTTCATCAAATAATTTAGCAACCCAAGGGCCCGCAGCGTTTACAATACCTTTAGCTGAAATGCTGTATTTAGCTTTGCTCTTTTGTTGCTCAAGCGTTACCTGCCACTTACCTTGCTCACGTTTAGCATTTACACACTTAGTTTGCGTGCTAATAACGGCGCCTTTTTGTTGCGCTGCAAGGGCGTTTAAAACCACTAAACGAGAGTCATCAACCCAACCATCTGAGTATTCAAAACCTTTAGTAATTGAAGGCTCTAAAACGCTGTTTTCACCAAATTTAATACCACGAGAACCCGCAAGTGTTTCGCGTTTTGCTAGGTTGTCATACATAAACAAACCAATGCGAATCATCCATGCAGGGCGTAAATGCTTTTGATGCGGTAATCTAAAAGTAAGCGGCCACATAATATGTGGTGCATTTTTAAGTAGTACTTCACGCTCGGCTAAGGCTTCTTTTACTAATCTAAATTCGTAATGCTCAAGGTAGCGTAGACCACCGTGGATCAGCTTAGAACTGTTTGAAGATGTTGCACAGGCAAGATCAGATTGTTCGCACAAAAGTACTTTTAATCCTCTGCCTGCAGCATCAGCTGCTATTCCAGTGCCGTTTACACCGCCACCGATGACTAGTAAGTCATATTCGTTATCTGCTAATTCCACCGAGCTAACCTTTTTATTTGTAATATAAATAAGACATAAACATCATAAAGCTGCTGTTTTCATTTGACAATAGAAAACCTAGTTTTTTATTTTTACGCTGATTCATTTGTAATTTGAGGTAGTAAATCACGCCTTTTAAATCAAGCTATTAGCTAAGTTAAAAAGGCGAAGAGGCTAAAGTGTTGCCTTTAGCCACTTAGTATTTACTACGGACAGTTTTTATTTGTTAAGCATACTTGAGCTACGCAGTGCTGCCATTTTGCATATAGGTCGTTACGTTCGTCGGCGCTCATAGTTGGCTCAAAACGACGGTCGCATGTCCACATTTTAGCTAGCTGCTCAGTAGACTCATACACACCTGTTTGTAAGCCTGCTAAATATGCTACGCCTAAAGAGGTGGTTTCGGTCACTGTTGGGCGTTCAACTGTTGCGCCTAAAATGTTTGATAAAAAGGTCATAACCCAATTATTTTTTACCATGCCGCCATCTACACGAAGCACACTTGGGCGAAGACCATCACGCTCCATCGCTTTTTGTAAATCTTTGGTTTGATAACCCACCGATTGCAAAGCAGCGGCAACAATAGTGCTAATACCAGAGTCGCGTGTTAAGCCTAAAATTGCACCACGTGCATTAGGGTCCCAATAAGGAGCGCCTAAACCCGTAAACGAAGGCACTAAAAATACACCATGGTCTAGCGGTACATCTTTAACCATCGACTCACTTTCGCCAGCATGGCTAAGTAGCTTTAAACCTTCAACAATCCACTGCATAGTTGCGCCTGCCATAAATATGCTGCCTTCAATAGCATAGGTTGGCTTGCCGTTTAATCTATAGGCAACAGTAGTCAGTAAGCGGTTTTCTGAGGTCAGAGCTTTTTCGCCGGTGTTGAGCATTAAAAAACAGCCCGTACCGTAAGTACTTTTAGCCATGCCTTGTTCAAAACATGCGTGGCCAACAAGCGCAGCTTGCTGATCGCCTGCAATACCACAAACACGAATTGGCGCGCCAAAAATATCGGCGCTTGTTGAACCAAACTCATCGGCTGAATCCATAACTTCTGGCAGCATAGATTCTGGAATATCGAATAACTCTAGAAGCTCTTGATCCCACTGCTGAGTATGAATATTAAATAACATAGTGCGTGACGCGTTGGTTGCATCAGTGCGATGTTCTTTACCGTCAGTTAGCTGCCAAAGCAGGTAAGTGTCAACCGTACCAAAAGCCAGTTCGCCAGCCAGTGCTTGCTCGCGTGCGCCTTCAACATTATCTAAAATCCAACGAATTTTAGTCGCCGAAAAATAAGGGTCGAGTAATAAGCCTGTTTTGTCGCTAATCGTTTGGCAAAGCTCATCAGTCGTTAGGCTTTCGCAATAATCACTGGTGCGGCGGTCTTGCCATACAATGGCGTTATAAATTGGTTTACCTGTTTTTTTGTTCCACACTAGGGTGGTTTCGCGTTGGTTGGTGATACCAATGGCAATAATTTCTTCAGGTTTTACATCGTTTTTAGTTAACACTTCGCGGCTAGTACTAAGCACTGTTTGCCAAATATCGTTAGGATCGTGTTCTACCCAACCATTTTGCGGAAAATGCTGCGAAAATTCTTGTTGTGCTGTACCAAAAACGTCTGCATCTTTTGTAAACAAGATGGCCCGAGAGCTTGTGGTTCCTTGATCAATTGAGAGTATGTATTTGGACATGATATTTATGTTATTTATCTTATCTTATATATGACTAGATTGCCTTTAACCGAAGTTAATGGCAATGGTTTTTTCTTAAAATAGTCGATTAAAAAACAAACGCGCGAATATTTACTGGTAACTCTTTTATATAAAAGGCGTTTTGTTTTGGCATTATTTTAAGGGCGTACGCGGCTATTGATTAAAACAGCCGCTTAAAGCTTATTATTACTTGGTGTGTGGTTTGGCTTGTTGCCAATCCATACCCGTTGAAAAGCGATTATCAAACCCGCGCCACTGTGGCAGCGGCTTACCATCAACAACAGCTTGGTCGCCGTTTTGTGGTAAATCTAAGTATTTACACTCGCTGGCGATACCTTTTACGTGGCAATCCATCATGGCAAGTACAAAGTGTTTGTTGATTTCGTTTAGTGTGCGCATAGACCACGAAGGCTCGTAGTAATGGCCTATATCTAGCTCACTGCTACTTTGTGCAATAGCAGGGGCTGGGTGTGGTGCAATATTATGGCGTGCATTTTTGTAAGTAAGCATGTACTTATCTTTGCTGCCTGTTTGTTCATAAAGACTTTTAATGCCTTTGTAGCCTGAAATGTCATCTAAGTTACCGGCTACATAAAGCGAAGGTACTTTAATATTTTCCATTGCTTTGGCATCAAATATAGCGTGCTGTCCGCCCCATGGTGCAAAGGCCACCATCGCTTTTATACGTGGGTCTACTTTTGGGTTTTGGTATTGCCCACCAGCGCAGCTGTTTAGTAATTGCTGTACTTGTTTAATTTGAGCTGGGTCTTTCATACCCGTAAACATAGCTGTAGTTTGCTCATTAAAAGCGTAACAACCACCTATCGTATTTACCGCGCCATAACCACCCATTGAGTAACCAATTACGCCTGCACTTTTGTTGTCTACTTGCTTGCTTGCAAAGTTGTTTTGCTCATTAAAGTAATTAATAACAAACTGCTGATCGCGTGAGCGATTTATAAGCGTGCTAAAAAAGCCAGAGAATGGCGCGTTTTTAAAATCAACATCGGCATTGGTCGAGTCAGTATGATCAATAGCTACCACAATGTAACCGTGCGACGCTAAATGCTCGCCAAGGTAGTACATAATTGTACGGTAACCGGTATAACCGTGCGAAAGCACTATCACAGGGTAGTGCTCTTTATTATTAATGGCGACATCACGCATTGCATCGGCTTGCAGAGTAAACTCTTTACCTGAGCGAGTTTCATCTGTGTAGCTGCTAAGTGGCGCTTTTGCTGTATTTGCAGCCGGATACCACACCTCTACTTTTAAAGGACGATCTTTTTGGCCTTGTGTAGCGGGGTCAAATTGCGCAGGGTTAACTAAATCAAGTGTTTGCACACCTACATTGTAGTTACCTTTAGCTGCAAGTTCTGGGAGTACTTCGCTAGTGATTGGCGGGTATAGCTGCTCTGGTTTATTAGATTCAGCAACAGCTACACTGGCAGATAAACTGCACGTAGCAAGTAATATAGCTTTTGAAAGCGCCTTGAGTGTGTGTGTCATTGTGTGTCCTTGTTGTGTATTTTTATTTTTTAATTAGTCAGTTCAGCCGACTCGACGGCATTGCTATATTGCAACTGCCATTGTGCTCGTAAGGTATCCATGATGTTCATAATTCTTAAGCTAGTACCCAGTGGTAATACGCTGCTTTGGGTTTGTTTTTGTAATATACACTGCGTGACATGTGCAATTTCAAACTTAAAGTTTTCATCGTCGCTAAAGTCGTATTCAAAGTATTGCGGGTCTTGGTCGTTTATGTGTAGCTCTAGCGTTTTTGCACCTACAAACTGAGGTATTCGAATATAGCCAAGCTCACCATTAATACATGCTTCTGTTGGGCCATTTTGCTGCAGTGCGCTAGCAAGAGATGCAAATTGCCCGTTACCGTAATCAACTATAGCAGTGCTTCGCTCATCAACGCCGGTTGTGCTTTTATATACAAAGGATTTGATGTGTTCAGGGGCTTTATTAAATACCACATCAGCAATCGAAATAGGGTAAATACCTAAATCGAGCAGGGCGCCACCCGCTGTTACAGGATTCATTAATCGGTGAGTGTCGGCAAAGCTGCCAGGTAAACTAAAGTTGGCATTAACACTGTGCACATTACCAATAACACCTTCACTTAGGAGTTGTTGTAATTTTACTATGGCTGGTAAAAATCGCATCCAAACGCCTTCCATTAAAAAGCAGTTTTGTTGCTTGGCAAGCTCAGTGAGGTTTTGCAATTGCTTAGCATTAACGGTAATCGGTTTTTCGCTTAGCACGTGCTTATTGTGTGTTAAGCATTGGGCGATAGTTTTAAAGTGTTGATCGTGCGTATTGGCAATATAAATAGCGTCAATGTTTGGGCATTGAATAAGTGCTTGATAGCTCTCATAGCCTTGAATATTGTACGATGTGGCAAATTCTTTAGCGCGCTGCATACTCGTTGATGCAGCGCCAATAAGCTGTGCATCACTGCAATGCGCAATGCTTTTAGCAAAGGTGTGAGCTATATTGCCACACCCAATAATTCCCCAATTAACCTTTGCCATGCTTATTCCTTAAGTTTATTTAAAAAGACGTAATTTGTAATCCTGAACCCGCTGAACATACGTAAATATCAGCATTTAAATTAAAGCGTTCAAAGTAATGCTTTTCTACCGCTGCTTTAATAAGAGGTACTTCCGCATCACGACATAAACATACAATCGCGCCACCAAAACCACCCCCTGTCATACGAACTGCGCCACGCTCGCCCATCGCTTCTTTACAAATTTCTACTAGGCCATCGGTTGCAGGTACGGTTACTTCAAAATCGTGTTTAAGCGATTGATGCGATGCAGCCATTAGCGTACGAAGTGCATCCATATCATTATTTTGTAGTGCAGTTGTTGCTGCAATTACACGGTCGTTTTCGCTAATTACGTGGTGTGCACGTTTGTATTCGTTTTCACTCAATGCGTCTTTTGTTGCTTCAAGCGTGGCCATGGTTGCTTTACGAAGTGTTTCTACACCCATTTTTACAGCAGCTTGTTCGCAGTCAATGCGGCGCTGGTTGTATTCGCTATCAACCAACTTACGCGGGTAGTTAGAGTTAACAATAACAATATTTAAATCATCAGGAACTTTAACTGATTTAGTTGCTAGGTTTTCACAGTCGATTAATAGTGCATGCCCATTTTCGCCTTTAGCTGAAATAAGCTGATCCATAATGCCGCATTGGCAATGCATAAAGTCATTTTCGGCTTCTTGGCCAAATAGCGCAATTTGCTCTGGCGGTAAACCAAGCTGTGCAATATGGTTAAACATACCGCCTACAGCAACTTCTAGTGCGGCCGATGACGACAAGCCACTACCTTGCGGTAAGTTGCTGTCAATAAGTAGGTCGGCGCCGCGCAGTGTGTAGCCCGCTCTTTTAAGAACGTAAGTCACAGCACGAATGTAGTTACCCCATTGCGATTGGCCTTCAGTGATTTCTTCATCAACGCTAAAGCTGTCTTTTTCGCCTGGGTAATTTAAAGAATGCACAGTGATAATATTGTCGTCGCGCTCTTTAAACATTACTTGGGTACGAAACTCTAACGAACACGGTAAAACAAAACCGTCGTTGTAGTCGGTAAATTCGCCAATGAGGTTTACACGCCCCGGTGCTGCTGCAATACCTTGAGCAGGCGCGCCATACAGTGACAAAAATTGTTGTTGGAATTCGTTAAGCTTCATCTGTGTGTCCTGCTGTATCTTTATAGTGTGTTGTACTGGCTGCTTTTAAAATAGAAGCAGCGGTTTCTGCGCTTAAATCGCGTTGGCTTTCGCCTAGCATTTCGTAGCCTACCATGTGTTTTTTAACAGTAGCAGAGCGAAGTAGCGGCGGATAAAAGTGTGCATGCAAACGCCAATGTTGCTCATCAGAGCCTCTGTTAGCCGGTGCATTGTGCCATCCCATTGAGTATGGGAAGCTGCAATTAAATACGTTGTCGTACTTAGTGGTTAATACTTTAAGTGCCTGAGCCAAAGAGTCGGTTTGCGCATCGTTTAGCTGGCTAAAGTTTTGAATATTGTCTTTAGTTACTAGCATTGTTTCAAACGGCCACGCTGCCCAAAATGGCACAACAACAAGCCAATGTTCGTTTTCAAATACAACACGTGTTTGATCTGCTTGTTCTTTTTGCGCGTAATCGGCAAGCATGGCTGTGCCATGCTTTTTATAATAGGCAAGCTGCTGGTTATCTTCGGCTTCTATTTCGGTTGATAAATGCGAGTGAGCCCATACTTGGCCGTGAGGATGAGGTTGCGAACAACCCATGATCTCGCCTTTATTTTCAAAAACTTGTACGCATTCGTACTGCTGTGCAAGCTCTGTATAATTTTGTTTCCAGGTTTTTACTACTTCGTGCAATGCGTTTTGGCTAAGCTCTGGTAGTGTTTTATTATGCTCTGGAGAAAAACAAATTACGCGGCATTCGCCACTGGCTTCGTCGGCAATAAATAAATCGCTGTCTGATTCTAAGCTTTGTAATTGCTCGCTGGCATTAGGCGTTAATGCGCCAAAGTCATTTCTAAATACGTGTGTGTATTTGTAATCAGGGTTACTGTCGCCATTTGCACGGGTATTACTTGGGCAAAGTGGGCAGCTGTCATCATGTTTTGGTAATACGTTTTCGTTAACGGCTTCTGTTGCGCCTAACCATGGGCGGTTATTACGATGTGGTGACACTAATACCCAACGACCCGTTAGCGGATTTTTACGTCTGTGAGTACTTTCTAATAAAGCCATATTAACTCTCCAACCCACTTGGGTAATTAGTTTGCCAGCGCCATGTGTCATTTGTCATGTCGCTAAGTGTTAGTTCTGCGTGCCAGTTAAGTGTGTTTTGCGCTTTTGTGGCATCGGCGTAGTTACAGGCAATATCACCTGCTCGGCGCGGTGCAATTTGATAAGGAATATCTTTATTGGCTGATGCGCTAAATGCTTTGATCATATCAAGCACAGAATAACCTTGCCCTGTGCCTAGGTTGTAAGCATGGAAGGCGGTATCTGTTTTATGCTGCATAAATGCCGCAACATGACCTTTCGCTAAATCTAAAACATGAATATAGTCGCGCACGCCTGTGCCATCTTCGGTGTCGTAGTCGCCACCAAAAATATTAACCACGTCGCGTTTGCCTACTGCAGTTTGAGCAATAAATGGCATTAAGTTATTAGGAATACCATTAGGGCTTTCACCTAATAAACCACTTGGGTGTGCACCTACTGGGTTAAAATAACGAAGCGCAATACCCATAAATTGACTGTTGGCATTACATACGTCTTGCATGGCTTGTTCAACCATGACTTTAGTCCAACCATAAGGGTTAGTTGCGCGTATAGGATGCTTTTCGTCAATAGGGAGGTAGTCTGGCTCGCCGTACACAGTAGCCGATGAGCTAAATATAATATGGTTAACGCCTTCATCTTGCATGTTTTGTAGCATGCTTAATGTGCCCGACACATTATTTTGATAATAACGCAGCGGTTGCTCGGTAGATTCGCCAACGGCTTTTAAAGCCGCAAAGTGAAAAACAGCTTCGGCTTTAGTATGTTTTAGGGCGAGTTTAAATTGTTGCTCGTCTTGTATGTCGCCCAAAATAAACTCAAACCGAGTACCTGTAATCTTTTCGAGTTGGTCAAGTACCCGCGCACTTGCATTAGACAAGTTATCATAAATAACAGGCGTAATACCTGCTTCATGCAATGCAATACATGTGTGGCTACCTATGTAACCCATGCCGCCAGTAACTAAAACTTTCATGTTATTTCTCGAAAAGTGTATTTATATGATAAATACTACTATTAAGGTGGTTTAAAAACAATAGTTATGATTGTTGGGTAATTCAAATAAAAGCATAAAAAATATTCAGCTTAAACACTCATCTGCCTTTTAAAGGAATGCTTTTATATTAACTAACATAGGCTTAGCTTTATCAATTAATTCTATAAACTGATTCAACTATTGGCCTAATTATCAGCAGTAAGTCGGGATGCTAATATAGCGAAAATAAAGTAAGGAGAGATCAACATGAACAAAAAAATTTTACTTACCGGTGCTACCGATGGCATTGGGCTAGAAACTGCAAAGATGTTATTAGCACAAGGTCACACCGTATTATTACATGGCCGCAGCCAAGCAAAGCTAAATGCGCTACAAGTAGCTTTAACCGAGCAATACCCAAATGCAAGTACACATACTTATATTGCTGATTTAAGCGATATGAGCCAAGTTCAAACTTTGGCAAAAAATGTATTAGCCGATTTGGCCGAAAATAATAACCAGCTTGACGTACTTATTAATAATGCAGGCGTTTATCAATTAGTTGATGCTACAACAATTGACGGCCTTGATGCTCGCTTTGTTGTAAACACGATTGCGCCATATCTTCTTACAAAACTATTGTTACCTGTTCTTGGTCATGATTCGCGAGTGGTTAATGTGTCATCAGCTGCGCAATCAAGCGTTAACTTAAATGCACTTATAGGTAACACTGAACTTTCTGATAGTGCGGCTTATGCACAAAGTAAATTGGCTATTACTATGTGGTCGCGTCATTTAGGGCTGGAGCTTAAAGATACTGGGCCATTAGTTGTATCGGTAAACCCTAAATCGTTACTAGGAAGTAAAATGGTAAAAGACGCTTACGGTATAGATGGCGGCGATTTAAAAATTGGCGCAGATATTTTTTGTCGCGCAGCGCTTAGGGATGAATTTAAAGATGCCGCAGGTCTGTATTTTGATAACGATACAGGACGCTTTGCGCTTCCTCATGTTGATGCACTTAATAATGCTAAAAATCAACAACTAGTAGATACGTTAGACAGTATTTTAGCACAACTTAAATTAGGCAAAGCATAATGAAAAATCATGTTACCTGGACAGTACAAGGCCAAATTAAAGAAGGTAAATACGATGAATTTTTATTGATAATGGCGCAATTAGTTGCTTTGGCTAAAAGTGAAGCCGGCACTTTAATGTATGAGTGGACAGTAAGTGAAGACAAACGCAGTGTACATATTTACGAGCGTTACCAAGATGAAGATGCTGCTAAAGTGCACCTTGCTGGTTGGGACAAAAGTGGCCCACTATTTTTAAGCGTAGTTGATATGGATAAAATAACGGTATTTAGTCAACTATCAAAAGAGTTTGCGCAAGCCTTTGCAGGCCTAAGCACTGTATTTATGAAACCAGTAGGTGGTTTTGTAAAGTTTTAGAAAAAATACCCATTGTTGCTCTAAAGAGCTCACCTCATCAGTGAGCTCTTTTTTTAGTGGCATTACTGCTCTTGCTGCAAACGCTCGTATAGCCAATCTTTTAATTCTGTACGTTCGTGTTTTAGCTGATGCATTTGCTCATCGCTTATGGGCGCATCTTTGAGCTCTAACACTCTAATTTCTTTGTCTAGCTTATCGTACTTATCTGCTTTTTTTGCAAACTCAGTATCGCTTTCATTTAGCTTGGCAATGGTATTTAAATACTCTGGAAAGTCATTAGTGAGTGAGTGGTCTTCGCCTAACATATTCGCTCCTTAGTAGGATATAAATGAGCTCACAAGTAAGTGAGTTGTATAAGTGAATTACTGCCTTTCATATAATACACTGGGGCTTACATAGATATAATTCAACCATTGAGCCGCTAATTTGATGCAGCTCAAACAATCTGTTTATTTTGCTCAGTAAGATATTTCACCAAAGTATTTAATAGAGCGATCAATATACGCACGTACTTTAGAGGTCAATAATTTATTGTTGGGGTATACAGCCTAAATAGGAGTATTAACTACTCGTAAAAAGCTTAGGGTTCGATATTATTGCTCAAGCTGCAAGGAATCTCTGGCTAGAGAAAATAAATTTAAATATCACCATGATTCAATACGTTAATAAATCTCTTAACCAGAGTTCAGGTTAAGTAAACTAATACCTGCTAAAGGCTTTTAAGCATTTTAGCTAAAATAGTTAATTTTTAACGCTTTTTGCTAATTTATGTTGGTTAATTAATAGTGGTAGAATGCAGCGCTTAGTACCACTTGTGTGAAGTAAGTGGTCAATAATTTATAAGGTTTGTTGTGTAATGCTGTTGATGATCGACAACTACGACTCGTTTACTTACAACTTAGTGCAATATTTTCAGCGTTTAGATCAAGACGTTTTAGTGAAACGTAATGACGAGCTAAGCATTGCACAAATAAAGCAGTTGAACCCGAAACACATCGTGTTATCGCCGGGGCCATGCACGCCTAACGAAGCGGGTATTTCGTTAAATGTTGTTGAGCAACTAAAAGGGCAATATCCTATTTTAGGGATTTGCTTGGGACATCAAACTATCGCGCAAGCTTTAGGTGGAGATGTAATTCGTGCTAAAAAAGTAATGCACGGTAAAACATCACCCATAGTTCATACTAATAAAGGGGTGTTTAAAGGCTTAGCTAACCCGTTAACAGTATGTCGTTATCATTCTTTAGTGGTTAAAGAGCGAACTTTGCCTAAAGAGCTTGAAGTAACCGCATGGACTCAGACTGAGCAAGGCGAGTTTGACGAAATTATGGGGTTACTTCATAAAGAACTAGCAATCGAAGGTGTGCAGTTTCACCCCGAAGCTATTCTAACTGATCAAGGCTTAGAACTGCTTGATAACTTTTTAACTCGCTTCTAATGTTATAATACACAGAGCATTTAATACTTTATTAATGGATGTCATGACTGAACTTGTAGCGCAACAGCGTACTGCCAAAATACTAAGCCAACGGGCTCATGACTTATTGCTTGGGCACAGCTTTGCGCATCAGCAAATTGGTTTCATCCATACATTAGATATAGATTACGGCGAACCCATGAAGCAGCGCACCTTGCTTCAGGTTGAAGTGGCCGCGCAAAATAAACGCCAGCAAAGCAGTACTGCACATCATAAGTACCGCGCTCAAGCGAGTGAGCAACTGCACAAAACAATTGAAACAGCTATATATAAGCAGCTCGAAGATATAGATGGCGTAATTCACAGCACTATAGGTATTGAAGATGGCATTGCCAATATACTCGACATATTAGCTGTAAAGTCAGCGTCGGTAGGGCGTTTAGAGCCACTGGTTAATGATATAAGCTGGTTGGGTAGAGAGTTAGTAACGCTTGTTAATTTACCTTACTACCGTAATCAACGTAGTAAAAACACGTCTGTAAAAGTAGATAAACCATCGCTTGCCCTTCGTTATATTGGCCTTGATAACTTACAGCTTGTTATTCCTACATTTGCTGCCCGTCATTGGATGCCACATAGCACCGAACCATTTTCATTATTAAAACGCCGGCTACGCGACAGCGCGATGGCAAACGCGATTGCTGCGCAAAAAATTGCACAAATTAATAATGTGAATGACGTACATGCATTTACCCTTGGAATGCTTTTAGATGTAGGACGAATTGCATTAGTGCGCTTGTACTTAAAAACGTTTGAGAAAGTATGGCAACGCAAAGTGCAGTTAGCCCGAAATGAAAACCAAAAAGATTTACACACCGCATTATTAGAGCTACAACCCGATCCGCTATTTTTAACTACTCTACTTAGCAATAAGTCGATAGAAGTAAGCGCGAAGGTAATAGACAAAATGGCTTTTAAATATTTACCGTTTAAAGGTGTAATGCAGCAGCTAGTAAATGGGGTAGATAAAGGCGATACATTACTGCCATTAACAGAAGTAATGCTAAAGGCACGTTGCTACTCTCAATATCTTAATTTAAAAGAGCATCAACTTATTGAGCCCGATGAAACTCTAAGCTGGTTTTCGTACTTTAAGTTCACTAAAACGGAACTAAAAACCCTCCAATCGAGTAATTTTACCAATTTAGCTATTCAAATTGACTAAAAATCTGAATTTTTTGTTAATTTTTTTGCGACTAACCATTCATTCTCACTCTATTGTTATATTGCATATTTGCCGATTAAAGCATGCGCGCCTTGGTGCTCATGCGGTTAGTTGTTTAAAAATAAGCATAAATAGCTATGCAAATAGTTATTCACTATCTATGAAATAATATCTTTAGCCCTTTATTTTCAAGGGATACATGAAAGTTTTTAACGAGACAGATATAAGTAATTCTGAAATAATGTGCGTCTGAAAATTGAACCACAAAGCAATTTTGCGCAATTATCAGGTTACTGATCTTGCCTATAAAGTTGGTTACAAATATTAACCAAACACCTATTTTGATGTTTTGTGTTGCTCACAATTAAGAGGAAATAAAATGACAGTCAATCGCGAATTATTTGATCACGTAATGGTTCCTAACTACGCACCTTCAAGCGTAATTCCTGTTCGAGGCGAAGGTTCTCGCGTCTGGGATCAACAAGGTCGAGAGTTTATCGACTTTGCTGGTGGTATTGCAGTTAACTGTCTTGGCCATTGTCACCCTGCATTAGTAGGCGCATTAAAAGAGCAAGGCGAAAAAATCTGGCATCTATCAAATGTAATGACCAATGAGCCGGCACTTCGCCTAGCTAAAAAAATGGTTGATGCTACATTTGCTGAAAAAGTTTACTTTGCCAACTCAGGCGCAGAAGCAAACGAAGCAGCGCTTAAATTAGCGCGTCGTTTTGCACTTGATAAGTTTGGCGCAGAAAAATCACAAATCATCGCGTTTAACAAAGGTTTCCACGGTCGTACATTCTTTACCGTAACTGTTGGTGGCCAAGCTGCATATTCAGATGGTTTTGGTCCTAAGCCTGGCGACATTGTACATTGTGATTACAACGACCTAGCTGCTTTTGAAGCGCTTATCAGCGATAAAACATGTGCCGTAATGATGGAACCTCTTCAAGGTGAAGGCGGTATTGTTTCACCAACTGACGAGTTTGCTCAAGGCGTTCGCGATTTATGTACTAAACATAACGCACTGCTTATTTTTGATGAAGTTCAAACAGGTGTTGGCCGTACTGGCGATTTATACGCATACCAAGGCTTAAACATAGTACCTGATATTTTAACTTCAGCTAAAGCACTTGGCGGCGGTTTCCCTATTGGCGCTATGATCACAACAACTGAAATTGCACAGCATCTTAAAGTAGGTACTCATGGTTCTACTTATGGCGGCAACCCGCTTGCGTGTGCTGTTGCAGAAGCTGCATTTGATACAGTAAATACCCCAGAAGTACTTGCTGGCGTAAAAGCTAAAGCAGCATTATTTAATGAACTACTTACTGCGGTTAACGACAAATACAACGTATTTAGCGAAATCCGTGGCCAAGGTTTATTAATTGGTGCAGTAGTGAACGAGCAATATAAAGGTCGTGCAAAAGAGTTTTTAGTGGCAGGGACTGAGCAAGGCCTTATGTCATTAGTTGCTGGTGCAGACGTAATACGTTTCACTCCATCTTTAGTAATTCCTGAAGCGGACATTCGCGAAGGTATGGCACGCTTTGAAAAAGCAGTAGCAAGCGTAGTAAACGCATAAGCGACTTAAGCCAACCAATTAAGGGCAAGCACTGCTTGCCCTGCAATTCCTATTTACCGTTATTTATAAGGGAGCAAGCGGACTCATGATGATCCTTCGCCCAATCCAGCAAAATGATTATTCAGCATTACTGAAAATTGCCCACGAATCAGGGCATGGTTTTACGTCTTTGCCATTAAACGAAGAACTATTGCAAAAAAAGATCGACCATTCAGTAAGCTCTTTTGCTAAACAAACGTCACAACCTGGTGACGAAGGCTACCTGTTTGTTCTTGAAGATAGCGAAACCGGTGACGTTGTAGGAACATCTGCAATTGAAGCTGCGGTAGGGCTTGATGATGCATTTTATCATTATCACTTAAGTAAAGTGATTCACTCTTCGCGCACATTAGACGTATACAAAGCGGTTGATATTCTAACGCTATGTAACGACTACACAGGTGCTACAGAGCTTTGCACATTGTTTTTAAAAGATGGTTATCGTAAAAATTGTAACGGTAAGCTACTTTCAAAAGCGCGCTTTATGTTTATAAAACAGCATCAAGAGCGTTTTGCGCAAACAGTAATCGCAGAAATGCGCGGTGTGTCTGACGAAAACGGCAGCAGCCCTTTTTGGCAGTGGCTTGAAGAGCACTTCTTCTCAATGGATTTTCCAACAGCTGATTACCTAACAGGTATTGGCCAAAAGGTTTTCATTGCTGAATTAATGCCTAAATACCCAATTTACGTAAACTTGCTAAGTAAAGATGCGCAAGCCGTAATAGGTAAAGTACACGACAACACTCGCCCAGCAATCGAGTTATTAAAAAGCGAAGGCTTTACGTTTAATGGCTACGTAGACATTTTTGACGGCGGCCCAACGGTTGAAGCAAAAGTAGATAACATTGCGACTATTCGTAATGCACGTAACTTTAACGTTGAAATTGGCGAAATGACTGGCGACACCATGGTGTTACTAGCTAACGAAAAGCTTAATGACTTTAGAGCAACCGTTGCACCAATGACATTTGACGAGCGCGCAAAAAGCCTTATTTTATCGCAAGAAATAGCAGATGCACTGCATTTGCAAACTGGCGATATTGTTAGTGCAACCACGATTTAATTTAGGAGAAAGTATATGACTCATCCTGCACAATTTATAAATGGTCAATGGTCACAAGGCCAAGGCACAGAATTTAATTCAGTAAACCCTGCAAATAACGACGTTATTTGGCAGGCTTCATCGGCAACTGCGGCGCAAGTAGACACCGCAGTAAATGCAGCGCGCGAAGCGTTTTATGCATGGGCTGATAAAAGCTTTACTGAGCGCTTGGAAATAATTAAAGCATTTGCAGCGCAATTAAAAGAAAACAGCGAAGAGCTCGCTATTACTATTGCACAAGAAACAGGTAAGCCATTGTGGGAAACTCGCACAGAAGCGGGTGCTATGGTTGGTAAAATTGCCATTTCTGAAAAAGCATTTTTAGAGCGCACTGGCGACGTAGAAAACGCAATGCCACTTGGCCGTGCGATGATTCGTCATAAGCCACATGGTGTTGTAGCCGTATTTGGTCCGTATAACTTTCCTGGTCACTTACCTAATGGCCACATTGTGCCAGCGCTTTTAGCAGGTAACACGGTTGTGTTTAAACCGTCTGAACTTACTCCTAAAGTAGCTGAGCTTACGCTTAAACTGTGGGAAAAAGCAGGCTTACCAGCAGGTGTCATTAACCTTGTACAAGGTGAAGTAGAAACGGGTAAAGCCCTTGCTGCTCACAAAGGTATTGATGGCTTGTTCTTTACGGGTTCTTCGCGTACTGGTCATATTTTACATGAACAGTTTGCGGGTCAACCTGGCAAAATTTTAGCGCTAGAAATGGGTGGTAATAATCCACTTATTATTACTGACGTTGAAGACACTAAAGCGGTTGTTCACGATATTATTCAATCAGCGTTTATCTCAAGCGGCCAGCGTTGTACGTGTGCACGTAAACTATTTTTACCAACTGGTAGCAAAGGCGATGTGATACTGGAGCGTTTAATCACAGCAACTAAAGCGATTAAAGTAGGTAATTATGACGATGCAGACCAGCCATTTATGGGCTCTATGATCTCATCAGCTGCAGCTGCGGGTATGGTTAAAGCGCAAAACGAGCTTGTTGAGCTTGGTGGTGAAGTATTAGTAGAACTTGAGCACACAGCTAATACCGGTTTTGTAACACCAGGTATTATTGAGTGTACAAATATTAGTGACTTCCCAGATGAAGAGCATTTTGGACCACTTTTAAAAGTATTCCGCTTTGACGACTTTGACCAAGCCATTGATAAAGCAAACGATACAACCTTTGGTTTATCGGCTGGTTTATTAAGTGATAGTGCAGCAGATTACGACTATTTCTTACGTCGTATTCGTGCAGGTATTGTTAACTGGAATCGCCCAATTACTGGCGCATCAAGCGCAGCACCGTTTGGTGGTATTGGCGCATCGGGCAACCACAGAGCAAGCGCGTATTACGCAGCCGATTACTGTGCATACCCTGTTGCTTCGGTAGAGCTTGAAAAAGTAGCGATGCCAGCAACACTAAGCCCAGGCTTAAAAATAGATTAAGTAGTAATACTACTTAATCATTATAAAAGCAGCTTCGGCTGCTTTTTTTGTATTGCTAACGCGCAAAGCTAGCAATCAACAGCGCTTTCTGCTTAAATCAAAAATAATTAATTATACAAAGGTGGTACAAAAATGGTTTTAGATAGGCAAGGGTACGATGATTTGATCATGTATCTAACTCAAAATTTAGCATTGTTTGAGAAGCCAGGCGAAATAAAACCAGGTGCCCCAACAGTAATGGAATTAATCGAAGACGTTATTGCACAAAATGTGATGCTTATTTGCGAGCAGCACACAAACCTCAACACAGAGCAGCGTAGCCAAATTGTACGTGAAGTTGATGGCATAGTTTACGATTTAGAAGAAGTCCTCAGCAGCATCACCTCACAGCCTGTCACGGTTGAACAGCATGCCTTTATAGATGAATTTGCAGGTTTAGTAAAAAACCTCTTTGATAGCGCTTTAACACAACAATCTTAGCCATTTTATAGCCCTGCGTTGCATTTTCATTTGCAACTACGGCTAACTTGCTTACAATCAAGAAAATATTTTTTTGAGATATAACAATGCAAGCAAATGTAAAATGGGTTGAAGGCGATACGTTTATTGGTCGTTCTAATTCTAACCACAATGTTGTGTTTGATGGCGGCAGCGATAGTGCAGCACCAAGCCCAATGGAAATGGTTTTAATGTCAGTTGGCTGTTGTTCATCAGTTGATGTGGTTAGTATTTTAAAAAAAGCCAAACAAGATTTTTCAGATGTACAAGTACAACTAAGTGCAGAGCGCGCCGAAACAGCCCCACGTGTGTTTACCAAAATCAACTTACACTTTGTTGTTAAAGGCAATAATGTGTCTGAAAAGCACCTTGCACGCGCGGTTTCACTCTCTGCTGAAAAGTATTGTTCAGTTGCATTAATGCTTGATAAAACAGTAGAAATTACGCATAGCCACGAAGTTGTGCAAGATCAAGCAAAATAACGCTTTTTCCACGAGGGAAATTCGTATAAAATCCGCGAACTTTTCATTCTGCAGGTGCAGAACCCACTAATTTATAGGTTGGTTTATTATGAACAAACCCTTCGATAAACTTAAACTTCATGGCTTTAACAATTTAACCAAAAGTTTAAGCTTTAGTATTTATGATATTTGTTACGCAAAGACCGAGCAACAACGTAAAGAATATATTGAATATATCGATGAGCAGTACAGTGCAGATAGACTAACCGACATTTTAGGTGAAGTTGTTGATATTATTGGTGCTAACATTTTAAATGTAGCGCGCCAAGATTATGAACCGCAAGGCGCAAGTGTAACTATTTTGGTTTCAGAAGAACCAGTAGAAGAACAGCAAAATTACGATGCTGACGAAGCACCAGGCCCATTACCTGATTCAGTTGTTGCGCACCTAGATAAAAGCCACATTTGTGTACACACATACCCAGAAGCTCACCCTGATGATGGTATTTGTACATTCCGTGCTGATATTGAAGTGTCTACTTGTGGCATTATTTCGCCACTTAAAGCGTTAAACTTCTTAATTCATAGCCTTGAATCAGACGTAGTAACAATTGACTACCGCGTTCGTGGTTTTACCCGCGACATAAACGGTGTTAAGCACTACATTGATCATGCTATTAGCTCGATTCAAAACTTCATGACAGAAGATACAAAAGAAGCGTACCAAATGATGGACGTGAATGTGTATCAAGAAAACCTGTTCCATACCAAAATGATGTTAAAAGAAACCGATCTAAACACGTATTTGTTCGGCCTTTCTACGGCAGATTTATCAGAGGGCGAAGAAGACGAAATTCGCTCAAAGCTGACCCGTGAAATGCAAGAAATATTCTATGGCCGTAACCTGCCAGATACAGAATAATAGCAACGAATTAAATTAAAAATGGCGCTCAGTGAGCGCCATTTTTTTATACTTTATTTTACAAGCAATAGCTGTGTTTGTCGGCCATTTAAATACCAGACACCGCTTTTATCAAAAATAGCATCTTCCTCTAGCATTATTCTTATTTCTTTATTCCACTGTTTTATAAACACAGCATTGTTAAGCTCAATTGAGTAAGCCGTATTTAAATGTAGCGGATAGTCACCATTTCCCGGTACACCTTGCTGAGAATCCCACATACCTAATGTAGTGCCAGCAGCGTGGCCATGATAGCCAAGAGGATGAGTATAAATAGTGGGTTTTAATCCCTGATCAATAGCGGCTTTTCGTGCTGCAGCTAAAACCTCATTACCGGTTTTACCTACCGCAAATTGATTGGTAAATATGTCTTGTAGTTTATTACCGCTTTTTAGTGCTTCAACTAAGTAACTAGGCGCACTTATTTCGTTTTCTTTGAGCACATACGCATGCTGCTGCGTGTCGGTATTTAAGCGTAAATAAGTAATCCCAAAATCTACATGAAGCAAGTCACCGGCTTGTATAACGTTATCATCGTAGCCATTGGTAAAGCTTTCTTCATGATCGAACGACTTCGCATCGGCGCGCTGAATAGCAATACTTGGGTGAAACCATGTTTGTAGTTTGAGCTCTTTTACGCGCTCTCTAAACCACCATACCAAGTCATCGTTAGTTGTTTCACCAACCGTAATTGTTTTACCCGAAAACCCCTCTGCAATAATATGATGGGCAATAGCGACAATATGTTTATACATTTTAACTTCTTCAGGAATGCGTTGCTCTAACCACGCAACAGCAAGCGGCTCTGCAGAAATTATTTTATTGTGATAAGTGGCGGGCAAGTTAGCCATTAAGGTTTTGTAATCGCCTAGCACAAGGCCATCGGCATGTGCCCAGTCGGTAGAAGTATTAAGCGCAATGTTGCGAGGTTTGTATTGCTCAATAAGTGTATTGAGTGCTTCCCACTGGCTTGGTTGTGTTTGTTTATCCCACCCTTTTTTAAATACGTTACCTATTTTATAAGGCGCAATAGCGTAAGCATCAACACCACCTTGTTTATTAAGTGCAAATAGCAAAATAGTGGTGCGTCTGGCTGAAAGCCATGTTGCAGGCAGCATTGTTTTTAATATTGGATCTTCGTTATATTCACGACTTATAAGTAGCCACATATCAGTGCTGTGCTGCTTCATTAATGAGGGCATTAAGGTATTAACTCTAAGCTCAGTTATTTTATCTATAAACGTAGCGCGCTCTTTCATCGATAAAATAGCGGGAGCGTCATCAGCTTTAACAAAGAGGCTTAAAACAAGCGTAGTTAGCAAGCTTACGTAAAGTAGGAGTTGTTTAGTAAAGTGCATAATTGTTTTATTTTTAGGCTAGTTAATTTATAACATGCCTGAAGAGCGACTATAAAAAAACAATTTGAGATAAACAGCACACAAAAAAGCCCAGCTAAAAAGTAGCCGGGCTTTTGTATAAACAGTTTTATTACTTAAGCATACTGTATAAAAGTGCAAATACAGCAAGTGAGCCAACCGCTAATATAAATAGCGTGCTAAAGCGATTTCGGTATTTATTAAGTGCAGGTACTTTATAAACTGCAATCATTGGCATAATGAATAAAATCATCGCAATGATAGGGCCCGATAACTGATCCATCATGTCTAAAATACTTGGATTTTTAACAGCACAAAACCAAATAGCTAAAAACATGATTAACACACCAATTTTATCGGTAACGCCAGCGCTTAAGCCTGTTTGTTTAGTTACTAATCCTGTAAAGCTTTCGCGTGCACCTAAAAAATGACCCAAAAACGACGATGTAATAGCAATAAAGGCCACAAGCGGCCCAAGCGTGGCAATAAACGAGTTATCAGTAATATTAGCAAGGTAGGATAAAACCGATACGTTAGCTGCTTTAGCTGCGGCCATTTGCTCGCCTGTAAGCGACAGCACGCAAGAGAACACAAATAACAGTACAAAGGTAATAAGTAGTAAGCTAGTGCGCTTTAAAATCGCCTCAGACTTATGTGTAGCTTGTTCACCGTAGTGACCGCGTTGCACGTTTACAAAGCTTGAGATAGCCGCTGCGTGGCTAAACGAAAACACAATAATAGGGATCGATAACCACAACGTTTTACCAAAGCTGCCCATTTCAGGCATTGTCATATCTGGCATTTGCCAGCTTGGGATTAAATAAAGTGATAAAAAGAACAATATACCCACAAGCGGGTAAACTAAAATAGTAAAGGCACGCAGCATTAAGCGCTCGCCGCCCATCATTAAGCTAATCATACCTGCAACTAATACACCCGAAAGCAACACGCGAGAAGGTGATTCCATCCCCATTTGATTAACCATAAAGCTATCAACGGTATTAGTTAAGCCCACACCGTAAATAAGCAAAATTGGGAATATAGATAAAAAGTATAATAAAGAAATTAACCGCCCCGCAGTCACACCAAAGTGCTCTTCAACTACGTCGGTAAAATCGGCATCTTTATTTTTTGATGAAAGTACAAAACGCGCTAGTCCACGGTGTGCACAAAAGGTCATTGGAAATGCTAAGCATGCCAAAATAATTAACGGCCAAAAACCGCCAATACCAATGTTAATAGGTAAAAATAAAATACCCGCACCAACGGCGGTACCAAAAAGGCTTAAAGTCCACTGCGTATCGTGCAGATTCCATTTAGAAGTGGGTGTGTTTGAAGGTGTGTGTGCACCTGTTGTTGATGCATTTGAAAGCGTTGCATCTTGAGATGTTGTCATGTGTGTGTTTATCCATTATTTAAATAATAATCGCGCGCAAGAATATAGTTTTTAGCTAAAAATTTCATGTTTTGAGAGGATTTGTAGACTAATTAATTAGACCAAATTGAAGGGTAAGTGTCATGAATACGAAACAGCGGTGTAAAAGTGAGCAAACCCTAAGCGGCAGCACCACATTACAATTTTAAAGTAGGTTGGTTAGAGCGCAGCGAAACCCAACACGCTATAGCGTCATGCTAGCAGCAAAGCCGAGATAGGCGGTTCTCATAACGTAAAAATAGGGACTGGTCATTTTTATTGGTTTTCATTTAAAAATCAAAATCTGCTCCGAAAAGCTGTTAATTAGAAGCCATTGATCTGAACTTCATAGGAGATTTTTATTAAACTCCGTTATACTTCCTGCAATTAAATATGCCAAACGAAGTAAATAGGCCACTAACTGCAATGAGCAAAGAGATTCTCTTCCATACTACTTTTGCGCACGAAACCAGTAAAACATGGGTTGTATTTGTCCATGGAGCAGGTGGTAGTTCGGCAATTTGGTTTCGTCAGCTTAAAGCTTATAAAAAAGAATATAATGTATTGTTGCTAGATCTTCGTGGTCACGGTAAATCGAATAATTTAGTACAAAACTTTGTTGATAATAATTATTCATTTGATAATGTCTCTAAAGACATCATAGATGTGTTAGATCATAACAATATCACCAGCGCACACTTTGTTGGTATTTCATTGGGCACAATTATTATTCGAAATATTGCTGAAATTGCGCCGCAATATGTTTCTAGCATGGTGCTAGGTGGAGCGGTTACTCGTTTTAATACGCGCAGTAATACATTGGTTTATTTAGGCAATACTTTTAAACACTTCTTGCCTTATATGTGGCTGTATCGCTTATTTGCTTTTATTATGATGCCGAAAAAGCGCCATAAAGAATCTCGACTTTTGTTTGTTCGTGAAGCAAAACGCTTGTGCCAAAAAGAGTTTATAAAATGGTTTAAATTAGCCATGGACGTAAACCCTTTAATGCAATACTTCAAAGAAAAAGACATTGATATTCCCATTCTTTACATTATGGGCAAAGAAGATCATATGTTCCTTGGCCCTGTTAAAGAAATGGTTAAGCGTCATAAAAATAGCGTACTGCAAACTATTCACCATTGCGGCCATGTCTGTAATGTAGAGCGCCCCGACTTATTCAATCAGCATTCGCTTGCTTTTATCGCCCAACAAAATCGTTAAGGGTTGTCGCTTTTAGAAAGCTTTCAGTCAATGGTAGGTACTTAGTAAATTGGATTAGGTCATTCTTTTTGGCTTTATCCTTAGGCTAAAAACATAGCTTTACTCGATGTCACACTGATAAGTTAAAACCAAATTGCCTAATAACTTAATGAGATACAACGGAAATTTAGACTACGAAGGACTGCGAATTGATTTAATCAATGTGCTGTGTCTAATGCTAGGTCCACACCTAAAATATGCCATTTAGATATTTCTACCCTCATCAAAGTTCTAATTAAAGCAACACCAAACACTTTGTTATATTCCGCGCAAAAGTACAGTAATCAGTTGCTTCAAAATAGACACTCAGCTATGGTTTGATTACAAATTGAAGTAAAAACGAGTTGATTTATAGGCTCGTCGGTAATCCCTCCATTAAAAATGGGGGGATTACCCGTCTATCTACATGGAGGTTATCATCGATATTTTAGCTCCAATTTTCTATGATCAGGATCCAAAAAAAGTAACGCTGGTCTGGGTTGCAGAGGGAGCTGAAGTTAATGTTGGTGACATTCTTTTTAGTGTCGAAATTACTTCTCATCATTTCAATGAATATCCCGAAAGCTTCTCACCTAGTGATCTTGACGTCCGTGCTGAATATAGAGGAATGATTTACGGTATTGGAATTAAACCTGGCGATATATTAAGTTCAAGTCAAATTGTTATGAAAATCTGCCGAAACAGTGAAAGGTTGAAGTCAAATAAAGTAATCAAATTCTTTCTTCTTCTAGGGGGGCTGCTTACGTCATATGCATTAATTTCTTTGTATTTAGGAGAAATGGAAGTAGTTAGTAAACTAACCTCTAGAACTATTACCATTAGAGGAAGTGATTTGTATTTTTTTGTGTTTACCCTAATATGTTGGGGTCTAAGTATATTTTTATTTGGACTTCCAATTAGGTATCCTAAAAATATTGATGACAAAGAGGTTGACTCATTAAACTATGATGAATACTCAAAACTGTACAAGGATTTAGCGTTACCAAAAGATATAATATGTGGCATCCTCTTGTTGTGTGGGATTATCAGTGTACTTACATGCTCGTTAATAATTTACTTTAAATAAAATAATATGATTAAAATGAAAAGAATAGAGTCAGCTCTCTCTTTTTAACAATTATCAAAACAAGCTCTAATGATTTGATTTAAAATGGAATTACTAAATATAGCTAAGATATCTATTCTGCTTTATTGAGCCCTGTAATTGCTAGCTTAGTAGCTTTCATTGCATACCAATAGTAAAGGCTTAGTGGTGTTAGAGAGATACGTGAAAGTAACTTAAATAAGCTTGCATATTTGTATAGTTGTTAAAAGGTTTTTGCGTAGCGTTGATATAAATCGTGTGGTCGATGATAAGTTATACGAAGAGCTTCAAGAGGCACTCGCCCTAGCTGATTTTTATTTTGACGGTATTGTGACCGACTGGTTATTTCAAGTAGACTCTGATGCATCAGCCTGGCTAAACTTAATGCAAATTAATTCATTACCTGGTACGCAAGAATCAAATCCCGAGTTTACTCGTAATCTAAGGGAAATTGAGGAGCTAATTGATAGTCTTCAAAACTTTCATTGTGAGTTATTTGATGTATTTAAAGGTAGTATGATGTACTTAAAACCTAGCAAGTAATAAATTAGGCATGTTTTTTCACCGTTTGCTAGACATCAACTGGTAACATCAAAGAGTTAAAGCTACCACTTGTCTTGCTGACAACTGATAGCTAACCACTAAAAACTGCCCTTACTCTTCTATAGCACTTACAATAAAGTACGGATTTAAGTACTCATCTTTGGTGTTATAAATAAGCGGGCTGCCATCAAGCTTAGTGACTTTAGCACCGGCTATTTCGGCGATTGCATGTCCTGCACCTGTATCCCATTCGCAGGTTGGACCTAAGCGCGGGTAAATATCGGCACTGCCCTCAGCCACTAAACACAGTTTAAGTGAGCTACCTTTAGACACCATTTCAACGTCGTCAAAGCGTTTTACAAACTCGGCTAAATCGGGTGATGGGTGCGAGCGGCTGCCTACAACGCGAATTAACCCTTTGTTAGGTTTGGTGGTTACTTTAAGCTCGATTCGCTCATCGCCTTTATCTTTAAATGCACCAATGGCTTCGGCGGCTAAGTACGATACGCCGAGTGCGGGTGCATCGACTACGGCTAAAATAGGAATGCCGTTTTTAATTAGGGCGATATTTACGGTAAATTCACCGTTCTTTTTAATAAATTCTTTAGTGCCGTCGATTGGGTCAACTAACCAGTAGCTTTTCCACGTTTGGCGTACATCCCAGCTTATGTCGGCGTTTTCTTCACTGAGTATTGGAATGTCGGGTGTGAGCTGTTGAAGCCCTGCCACAATCAGTTTATGAGCTGCTAAATCGGCGTCGGTTACGGGGCTTTCATCGGCTTTGTACTCAACGTTAAAATCCTTTTCGTAAATTCCCATTATCGCTTGGCCTGCTTTGCGGGCAAGGATGAGGGTTTCTTCTAGCAGTTCGGTTTGATTCATGGGGTTAACCTATATTATGTGCTTTTGTTTTAGATACGTTATCAGTTGTGTAACCGATTGGTCTAGGGTGTTTTTACTTGTATCTAAAATTATTTCTGGATTGTTTGGCACTTCGTAGCTTGAATCGATACCGGTGAAGTGTTTTATCTCTCCAGCGCGGGCTTTTTTGTATAAGCCTTTTGGATCGCGGCTTTCGCATACATCCAGTGGGGTATCGATAAATACTTCAATAAATTCGCCTTCGTCTACTAGGCTGCGCACCATATCGCGCTCCGCTCTAAAAGGCGATATAAACGCAGTAAGTACTAACAAGCCAGCGTCGGTCATTAGTTTAGCGGTTTCGCCTACGCGGCGTATGTTTTCAATGCGGTCTTCGTCGCTAAAGCCTAGGTCTTTACATAAACCGTGGCGTACGTTGTCGCCATCGAGCAGGTAAGTGTGCGTACCTTGTTGATTAAGCGCCGCTTCTAGTGCGTTTGCTACGGTGCTTTTACCAGAGCCTGAAAAGCCGGTAAACCATAAAATAGCGGGCTTATGTTTTTTTTGCTCACTACGCTGTGCTTTTGTAGTTGCGTAGTTATGCCAAACTATATTTTCATCCATAGTGAGAGTCTCTTATGCTGTGAGCGCAGGTATTAAAACGGAAATACCAGCGGGATCAAGGTTAATACCGTGATTGAATAAATAATAGAAAGGGGTAAGCCCATCACTATGTAATCTTTTAAGCGATAGTTACCCGCGCTATAAACCATTAGATTAGTTTGATACCCAAATGGCGATATAAAGCTGGCTGATGCGCCAAAGGCAACCGCCATAATAAATGGTAGCGGGTCTACATTAAAACCAACCGCGAGTGAGTAAGCAACAGGGAACGACAAGGCAGCTGCTGCGTTATTAGTAATAAGCTCGGTAAATAATACGGTCATTAAAAATATGGCAATAAATGCGCCGTAAGGACCAAAGTCGCCAAGTACCATAAACATGGCGTCGGATATTTGCCCGGCAAGTCCGGTGCCTATCATTAACTTGGCAAGGCCAATGGCACTACCTACGACTACGAGTAACTCGATAGGAAAACGGCGTTTTACTTCGTTAAGTTTTATGGTGCCACTGAGCATTAAGCCAATCAGTAATACTAATAAGCCTTTAACCAGCGGCACTATGCCAACAATGCTTAAACCCAGTACTGCGGCAAAGCTTAGTAGCACAATGTTTGATTGTTTAGGTGCAAGGTGGGCTTGTAAGTCAAACCCTGAAATATACACAAATTCGCGCTTTAAGTTAGGCAAGGTATAAAAGTTTTTGCCTGGGGCGAGTATTAGTGAGTCGCCAGCTTGTAATTGCACTTGCCCAAGGCCGCCTTGTAAGCGGTCGTGACCACGGCGAATGGCAATAACAGCAGCATGAAATTGCTCTCTAAAGCGGGCTTCTTTTACGGTTTTGCCAATAAATTTTGAAGACTGACTTACGACTACTTCTACTAAGTGTTCTATGTCTTTTTGATGATTCTCGTGCACTACTTTTAGGCCGTCGAAACGGGTAAGTAATGGCACCGACTTTATGTCACCTACAAAAAGCAGCACGTCATCTTTTTGAATAATTTGCTGCGGGGTGACTGCGCAAATGCGGCTGCCATCGCGAATAATTTCAGCAAGGAATAAGTCTTTTAAATCACGCAGGCCGTTTTCTTCAACGGTTTGACCTATTAATTTTGAGTTTGCTTGTACTTTGCCTTCGAGGTAAAAAGGCACGACTTCTTGGTCGCTTTTACCGTTGTCGGGTAAGTATTTAAGCATTACTAAAATGGTAATTAGGCCTACGCTTAGCGCGCCTAAACCCACTAAGGTAAAGTCAAAAAAGCCCAGCGGTTCCATGCCCGCATCAACTGCAAAGCCATTAACGATTAAGTTGGTTGATGTACCAATAAGCGTAATGGTGCCGCCCAAAATAGCAGTGTACGACAGCGGTAATAATAGCTTTGAAGGGGAGTGATTAGGGTTGTCTTTTATCGCGGTAATAAGCGATGCAACAACGGCGGTATTGTTAGTAAACGACGATAAAAAGGCGGTTGATAACCCCAATTTTGTTACCGATTTTACTAAACTACCTTTAGATAGCGATTGCGCTAACTTTTGAATTAGAGTGGTTTTTTCTATTGCGGTCGACACTAACACCAATAGCACTAAGGTGATAAGCGACGGGTTAGCGTAATTAACTAACATACTTTCAAGATCGATTAGCCCTGCTAAGTAGCTGGTGCCAATGGCGCTTACAAATAACCATGCTGGATTAATACGGGTGCCAAAAAGGCACCCGACTAAGGTAAGCATAATGCCTGTTAAAACGAGCTGTTCTACCATGCTTTTAAATTCCTAACAGGCTAAAGTTAACTTATAACTTAGAAATATCAAGCGCTTGCCAATGCGGGAAGTGCTTGCGTACTAAGGTGTTAAATTCAACTTCAAATTCGCTAAAGTTACTTTGCTGTGCTTGGCTTTGCAGTACTTGTTCAATCATGCCCGCAGCAACCGTTAGGTTTGATAAGCGATCGATTAGTATAAACGAGCCTGTTTCGTGATTGCTGTGGTACTCGTCTGCCAAAATAGTTTCGGTTAGTTCAAGTGTTACAATCGCAATTTCGTTTAACTGCAGTGAGTCGCTAGTGCCGTGCTCAAGCGTGTTCACATCAATTGTGTAATCAATTTTTGTAACAATAGCTGAAGTGTTTTTGCTGCCTAGCTTTAGGTTATAGCTTTTACCTAATACTAATGGCGACTCATGCATCCACACAATTTTAGCTTGCAGCTGGTTAGTAACAACGGCCGTTGAATTTGCAGGTACTATTACGTCGCCTCGGCTAATATCAATTTCGTTATTTAGGGTAACGGTAATTGCTTGGCCTGCTTCAGCACTATCTAAATTGCCATCAAAGGTAACAATTTCTTTAATACTTGATGTTTTACCCGACGGTAATACTTTTATTGCATCGCCTACGTGTATCTTGCCCGACGTAAGTGTGCCCTGAAAACCACGGAAGTTTAAGTTAGGACGCACTACATATTGCACCGGTAGGCGCGCTTCAAAGCCTGTATCTGTTTCGGCTGCTGGCGAATCTTCTAGTAATTCTAGTAGCGGCTTGTCGGTGTAATACGGTGTATGAGCAGAGCGAGTTACTACGTTGTCGCCTTTAAGCGCCGACATAGGCACAAACTTAATGTTTGATACGTTAAGTTGCTCAGCAAATTTAAGGTAATCGGCCTTAATTTTTTCATACACGGTTTCGTCAAAATCAACGATATCCATTTTATTAACGGCAACAACAAACTGCTTAATGCCAAGCGAGTCACAAATAAAGCTGTGGCGCTTGGTTTGTACTTGCACGCCGTAACGCGCATCAACCAAAATAATGGCGACATCACTTGTTGATGCACCTGTTACCATGTTGCGCGTGTATTGCTCGTGCCCAGGCGTGTCGGCAATAATAAATTTACGCTTAGCCGTTGAAAAGTAACGGTACGCTACGTCAATGGTAATACCTTGCTCACGCTCAGCTTGTAGGCCATCAACTAATAATGCAAGGTCAAGATCTTCACCTGCATTACCTACTTTTTCGTTATCTTTATGAAGAGCAGCTAGCTGATCTTCATAAATTTGGTGGCTGTCGTGCAGCAGGCGGCCAATCAATGTTGATTTACCGTCATCTACGCTGCCACACGTAAGCATACGCAATAAGCTTTTGTCTTGTTGGCGTGCTAGGTAGGCGTCTATGCCTATTTCTTTTACTTCGTTAAATGTATCGTTATTTTGGCTAGACATTAAAAATACCCCTCACGTTTTTTCTTCTCCATTGAGCCTGCTGAATCATGGTCAATAACACGACCTTCACGTTCAGATGACGTAGATAGCAGCATTTCCTCGATGATTTCGGTTAAAGTACTTGCTGTTGACTCAACTGCACCGGTAAGTGGGTAGCAGCCTAATGTACGAAAACGTACAGATTTCATTTGCGGTACTTCACCCTCGTTAAGTGGCATACGCTCATCGTCAACCATAATTAGGGTGCCATCGCGATCAACAACAGGGCGCTCTTTTGCTAGGTAAAGCGGCACCATGTCGATGTTTTCTTGGTAAATGTATTGCCAAATATCAAGCTCAGTCCAGTTAGATAACGGGAAAACACGAATGCTTTCGCCCGGATTAACTTGGCTGTTATAAGTGTTCCAAAGCTCAGGACGTTGGTTTTTAGGGTCCCAACGGTGGTGTTTGTCGCGGAACGAATAAACACGCTCTTTTGCGCGTGATTTTTCTTCGTCGCGGCGTGCGCCACCAAATGCAGCATCAAAACCATATTTGTTAAGTGCCTGCTTTAAGCCTTGGGTTTTCATTATGTCGGTATGTTTACCCGAGCCATGCGTAAACGGGCCTACACCCATTTCAATGCCTTCTGGATTTTTGTGTACCAGTAGGTCAAAACCGTATTCTTTAGCTATACGGTCGCGAAACTCAATCATTTCACGAAACTTCCAATTGGTGTCTACGTGTAATAACGGAAACGGAATTTTTGCAGGGTAAAATGCTTTACGCGCTAAGTGCAAAAGTACCGACGAATCTTTACCAATAGAGTAAAGCATTACTGGGTTCTCAAACTCAGCGGCGACTTCGCGCATGATTTTGATACTTTCAGCTTCAAGTTGCTGAAGGTGAGTTAAAGCCATTGTTAGTCGTCCTACTAAAATGATTAAAAGTTACAAATTTAAAATTCGGTTATGTATTTGATACATCTGTTAGCGGCTGTGCAAAGCTGCTTGTTTGCTCGTTTTTCCCAAACCACGCTAGTTGCGAGTGCAGGGCGGCTACTTCACCAATAATGAGTAGCGCAGGCGATATAATGCTGTTGCGCTGGATTAAGTCGGCAAGTTCGCCTAGTTGGCCTGTTACTACACGCTGATTTTTGCGTGTACCGTTTTCGATAATGGCAACAGGTGTGTCGGCTTTACGGCCATGCTTTAAAAGCTCGCTTTGTATGTGCGGCGATTTAATTACGCCCATGTAAATAGCAAGCGTTTGATTTGCTTTTGCCAGCGATTGCCAATCAAGTTCTTGGCCGTCTTTTTTACAATGGCCAGTTACAAATTGAATGGCTTGTGCATGGTCACGATGCGTAAGCGGAATACCCGCATATGCGCTACAACCTGCAGCGGCTGTAATACCCGGTACAATTTGATAATTTACGTTGTTAGCAGCCAGTACTTGTACTTCTTCGCCACCACGACCATAAATAAACGGATCGCCACCTTTAATGCGGCACACTTTTTTGCCTTGTTTAGCAAGGTCGACCAGCATTTGGTTGGTGTCGTCTTGAACAACACTATGATCGCCTAAACGTTTGCCTACACAAATAAGGTCAGCATCGCGGCGCACTAATTCCATAATTTCGTCAGACACTAAAAAGTCGTATACAACCACATCGGCTTGTTGCATAAGTTGCAGTGCTTTAAGTGTTAAAAGCTCTGGATCGCCTGGGCCTGCACCTACTACATATACTTCGCCTTCAGGTTCTGCTTTTGCATCTAGCATTTGCTCTAATTGCTGCTGTGCGGCTTGAGTGTCACCGGTTTGCACTTTACTCACGACGGATGAGTCGAACACGCCTTCCCAAAATTGGCGGCGGTCTGAAAAATGTTTAAAGCGTTTTTTTACTTTGTCTCTAAAGCCACCTACAAGTGTTGCAAGTGGGCCAATATGATGCGGAATAAGGGTTTCGAGCTTTTCGCGTAAGCGACGCGCAAGTACGGGCGCTGTGCCTGCACTTGATATAGCAATCGTAATTGGGTCGCGGTCAACAATGGATGGGAATATAAACGTACATTTAGGTTGGTCATCAACTACGTTTACAAATACATTGCGGGCATTGGCAAGTTCAAATACGTTGTTGTTTACTTCATCGCGGTCGGTTGCTGCAATAACAAGCATTTTTCCATCGAGATGCGACTCATCAAAATAAGCATCAATAAGCGTTACTTCATTATTATGTGCATGCTCTTTTAGTTCGTCGCAAAACCAAGGCGCTACTAAAGTAACGCTCGCTCTCGCTTTTAAAAACGCGCGACATTTGCGTAATGCGACCTCTCCACCGCCAACAACCAATACTGGTTTGTTGTCGAGTTTGGTAAAGATAGGTAAATACTGCACGTTAATAAGACCCCTAAACAAATTCAAATATAAGAAAACGCTTTATTCTGATAAGCAGAATATAGCGGCTATCAATAAGTAAAAAATAATTAAAACCAAGTTGATATAACCAAAAGTTATAATAGGTGGGCTTTTTAGGCCTAAGAGTTAGTTAACAAGGGATTGCGCCGAGTTACAAGTAAAATAAACAGCTTATAGTGTTTGGTTATGAGCTATAGCGAGTTTGGTTTAATTTGTTAATATGGAGGCATATCAAATTTTGTACTTATACCAATTGCATTAAATTAGTGATCTATAATAGCGACGAGAAAATAGCTCAATAACAAGGCTAAAATTATGATACATAGTTGTTCTATATAAATAATTTTTAACGTAGTTAGTGAGTTATTTAATACGCTAAAATGATTATGTTTTTAATAAAATTGGTATTACATAAGCAACGGAGCTCTAATGACACAACACCAAAAAGATGCCGCATTAGCAGTCGCACTGATGGATTTAACAAGCTTAAACACCAGCGATACAACCAAAAACATTCAAGCGCTTGTTGATAGTATAAACCCGAGGCTGGGCACACCTGCTGCAGTATGTGTTTATAGCGACTTTGTTGATGATGCAAAAATAGCACTCGCAGCACGTGAGCTTAACTACGTAAAAGTTGCAACGGTCACTAATTTTCCAACAGGTGATGCGCCACTGAGTGATGTAATTAACGAAACACTTATTGCAATAGAGCGCGGCGCTGACGAAATTGATTTGGTTATTCCTTACAAAAAACTCATAGCGGGCGATGTTCAAACAGTACTTAGCTATGTAAGCGAAAGTAAAAAAGCGTGTGGGTCGCACGCTCAATTAAAAGTAATAATAGAAAGTGGAGAGCTAAAAACTGAAGCACTCATAACTCAGGCCACGGAGCTTGCAATTAAAGGCGGTGCTGATTTTGTAAAAACCAGTACAGGTAAGGTCGCTGTAAATGCCACACTTGAATCAACAAAAATTATGCTAACAGCTATTAAAAACTCAGATAAACGTGTGGGCTTTAAAGCTGCCGGTGGTGTTAAAACTGTTGCCGATGCCAGTGATTATTTAGCGCTAGCACGCGCGATAATGGGAGATGATTATCTGCAAGCAAATACATTTAGGTTTGGTGCCTCGAGCCTGTTAAGCGATGTTTATACAATATTAAAAAGTAATTAAAGGATAAATAATGAGAGCAAGAAACTCCGGGACACAAACATTGTTTAATAACCTATTTAAAGGTGCATTGGTTGTAGGAGTCGTTGGTTTTGGATTAACTGCATGTACTAACCCAAGCACACCCGCAGGTGAAGAAGGCTACGTATTCGAAAAGCCGCGTGTATTTGGTGAAGGTGGTTATCAAGGAACAATGAAGGGCCCATCTAATTACGGTATGTCATTACTGCGAAATGAAGTGGTAAACATCGATATGCGACCTAATACATATACCGAGACATTTAGAATCTTAGCGAATGATGATTTAAATATTAAATTTGATTTTCATGCTGTTATTGCTATTGAGAGTGGCTCTGTTAAAACTGTGGTAGAGCAGTACGGCGCCGAAAATTGGTATAAACGCTTTGTACGTGAAACTTTTAGAACGTATGTGCGCGATACAGTACAAAAATACGATAGTGGCGAGCTTAAAACAAATCGTGAGAAAATTGCGAAGGAAGTGACTCTGCGCCTGCAAAGTTATTTGTCGACAACGCCGTTTAAACTTGCAAACGTTGTAGTAGGCAATATTAATTACCCCGATATTGTTGCTAATGCAGTTGAGAAAAAATTGGCAGCTCAGCAGCTATTATCGGAAAAAGAAACACAAAAAGAGATTGCCAAAAAAGACGCTGAAATTAGGGTTGAAGAAGCCAAAGGGATTGCTCAAGCTCAGAAGATCATTAACGCAACACTAACAGCTAATTACATTCAACATGAAGCTATTAATGCACAAATAAAAATGGCTGAGTCACCTAATCATACAACTGTTTATATTCCGGTAGGCAATAACGGAGTACCACTTGTTAAAGGTGCTAACTAAATAGTGAGTACTTGGGTAGCTCTTTTTATTAGCTACCCAAGTCAAAGCCATTAATTAAACTTAAACATGTTGCTTATACTTTCGAGGCTTGATTTGTTCGTTTTAGCAATACAACCACTATCATCAAGTGATTTTTTAGTTGTTTCATCAGCTAAACCCGTTACCTTTAGTTTTTTGTCTTGCTGGTACTCACGAAGTGCGATAACTGTTTTACGATCGTACTCAACATCCTGTGTTTCAAATTCTTCGTAATCAGGCTGGTTTCTTAGGTAACCCAAACATACCAAGCTTAGGCGCGACATTGCTAAATCCATCTTTTCATAATGTGGCATTCTATGAGTGGGTACATCGACTGTTACAGCGCTCTTGCTGGCTGTTTTTGCTTGTACAGCTGCCGGTGGCGGCGCAGTGTAACCCGATGCTAAAGTGTTATTACTGTTATAGCGATAGTAAGTATCTGGAATTTTAGTTTCTAAAAACTCAACCGCTTTAATAATAACTTCACGAAGGGCTTTTTCTTTAGGGGTATCAGACCATCCACTAATATTACCGCCAACAAGTGCGCCACCAAAGTTGGTTGCGGCTCCAGTAAAGTCAAAATCTTTACTGCCACCTTCAACACTTGTTGCAGCTAAAATGCGTGATGTGCGTGTATCTATTAGACGAAGATCAATCGCCATATGCGAGCCTGAGAAACCAGCGGATACAGAGCTAAATACATCACCCATAAAGCCGCCACTGCCAACACTTGCACCAGAGCTATCGTCATCAAATTCAGTTACCGCTGCAATAACGACTATTTCAGCGCCTTCAATCTCACCATAAGCGGCACCCGATGATGCACTAACGCGACCTGAGGCTGCTAGGTCTTGTTCTGATAAAACAGCATCAAGCGCTTGGCGCTCTAAAACAATAAAGCGATTTGTTGATACAAGTGCCGTAGTTAATTGATCAGCCATACCGTCGCCTATTTCTTTACGCCACCATTTTGAGTTGTTTGATTTGTCGGTAAAGCGTGCAACAGCAATACGAGCTTTAGGCCCATTGTATTGTTCTTGGGCGACAGTGTTTATGTCTGGTGAATTTTGACCTGACGTAACATTTGTGGAGGTGCTTTGACAAGCGCTAAGAGTGGCAGTTAATAGTGCCGTTAATAATAGTTTTTGTGGTGCTTTTAACATATGACTGTCCTTAATTAATATGCTCAAGGGAAATGCAGTGCATTTCCTTTAATATTTAAATTCATGTTAATTTAGTTAAATCAGTAGGTTAATAATAGTACTGGTGCGAAATGTTTAGTCACACAGGCGAAATTTATCAGGATTGTTCGCGAAACTGTTTTGGGGACATATTATATTTTGCTTTAAAGCACCGGGCAAAGTAGCTTTGTGAATTAAAGCCAACTTGCTGTGCTACTAGACCAATTGCAAGCTCACTATTTTTTAAAAGCTCTTGTGCAAATTCTAAACGAATATTTCGAATGTAATCGCTTGGTGTTAGGTTGTACAAGGCTTTCATTTTTAATTGTAAAGCGCGAGGGCTAAGGTAGAGCGCTGCTGCAAATTCTTCTACGCTAAATGCTTCGTCTTGGTAATGCTCTTTTACTGTCGTTTTTACACGCTCGGTAAATACATAATCTTTACTTTGCGCCATTTGTGGGTCGAGCTGGGTTGTTTGTGATAAAGCAGGTAGTTGTTGTTTTAAATGTTGATTAAGTACTTCTCTAATCGTTAATAACCCTTGAACGCGGCTGAGTAACAGCTGCGGCTCAAAAGGTTTACTCAAATAGTCATCAGCAAGTAAGTCTAGGCCCTTTAATTTACTATGCGTATCTGCCTTTGCTGAAAGTAATAACACCGGAATATGGCTAATAGCCGTGTCGCTGCGCAGTGCTTTAATAAACTGATAGCCATCCATAACAGGCATCATTACATCACTTATTACCAAGTCAGGCATTTCGTTTTTACATAAAGCTAAACCTAGCTCTCCGTTAGCTGCACTTATACACGTGAAGCTACTAATAAATAGTGACGTTATTAAATCACGCATTTCATCGTTGTCTTCAATAATAAGAATCTTATTACTTTTTACTGCACATAAATTATTGTTTTTAGACACAGCAAGAGCCGTGAGGTTAGAGGTTTCGTCTGTTTGAGTTGTTGGGAGTGAAACAGTAAAACAACTTCCTTTGTTTAATTCACTTTTAAGTTCAATAGTTCCTCCATATTGCTCAACTAGCTGCTTCACCAGCGCTAAGCCAATACCGCTACCACTTTGATTACTCGTATCTATGCGTGTAAATCGTTGAAAAACGGTCTCAAGGTGCTCTTTATCTATACCAACACCAGTATCTGAGACTGTGATGATTAATGTTTGTTTTTGAGTTAATAGCTGAAGTAATACTTTGCCAGTGTTTGGAGTGTATTTTTGTGCGTTACTCAATAAGTTACTGATAATAGAAATTGTATGATTTAGCTCTAATTTAATGGGAATAGTTTTTTGTGTTAAATCTTCAAACTCGAACGTAATATTTTTTTGTTTAAATAAAGGGGTGAAATCTTCAATTAATTGTTCAACTACCGGCTTTATAGCATAGGGTGTGACGTGTTTCACTGCTGTGCTTGGGCGCTGGCTGAGCTGTAAAAGTTGGTTTATTTGATCCAATAGCTTATAGCTATTACGTTGAATCATCGCTAGTTTTTGTTGGGTGTCTGAATCCTTATGGCTTTTTTGTAAACTCTCAAGTGGCGCTAATATTAAGCTCAATGGTGTTTTAAGTTCATGGCTAACATTATCTAATAGTTGGGTTTTTAAGTTGCTAAGTTCTTTCTCTTTTAAGTTTGCTTGCTCTGCAACGTTAGCTCTATACCTTGCTGTTATAATTAACCACATTATAAATAATACGATAATGATGTAAGTTACATAGGCAACATTGTTCTTCCACCAAGGTGGAGTAACTTTAAGCGCAACCATTGTTTTATCATCACTCCATTGACCGTATTGATCTTTAACTTTTACAATAAAGTGATAGCTTCCAGCGGGAAGTTGAGAATAACTAACTTGCCTCTGGTTTTTGTTTGCGTATAAAAACTGCTTATCTAACCCAGCTAACTTGTAAGCATATTGGTATTGAGAAGGGGGCTCTGCACTGTTTAAAGCAGAAAATTTAAAGCCGATAACACCATCTTCTTCTTTAAAAAAGAGTCTGTCTGTATAGCTTATAAGCTTAGCCGTTTGGGTCTTGTTTTTTATATATTGCTGTGTCCCGACTGACTGGTTAAAAATAAGTAAGTCTGTAATAACGGGTTCTGGGGGTTGAGTTGCTAGAGTCAGCTTTAACGGATCAAATTGATTAAAACCGTTAATACCACCAAAAAATAGCTCGCCGTCATCGGCTTGAAAAGCGGCACCTAAAATAAAAGAATGATGCTGTATACCGTTTGCGGGTAAAAAATGCTGCATTTGTTGGGTTTGAGGAGCGTAACGGGTTAGGCCTTGGTTGCTGCTTAGCCACAAGTAACCGCTGCTATCTTGTTTAATTGCAAAAATATTATCGTTAAGTAAGCCATCAAACTCTGTAATGTTTATTACTTTGTTTGTTTGGATATTTAACTTATTGAGCCCGCCAAAAGTACCTACCCATAAAGTGTTTTTATCTTGTAAATGCAAGGATGTAACCATGTCATGCGTTAAACTATTAGGCTTTTTAAGATCGCTTTGGTAATGGGTGAATGTTTCATCATGTAAAGAAAGTTTATTTAACCCTGCGCGGGTTCCTGCCCATATAGCGTTGTTGTCGCTGTCATAAGTAATACTAAAAACAGTATTATTTGAGATACTATTTTTATCTGCGGTGTATTTAAAATTTGTAACCTGTAAAGTATCGGGATTAAATCGCGTTAAGCCTTCGTTACTGCCCAGCCATAAATTACCACTTAGATCACCTTCGATTGCATAAATACGGTTACTACTGAGTTGATGGCTTTGCACAGTAAAAGCCGAAAAGTTATCATTAATTGGGTTGTAAAGCAGTAAACCACCTCCGTATGTGCCTATCCATACGCGTTTATTGGCATCTTCATAAAGACTAAATATATTGTTATTAGTTAAGCCTATATCTTGATTTTTATCTGTTTCATAGCGTTTAAATCCTGTGTCAGTTTGTTTGTTAAGTCCGTCGCGCGTACCCACCCAAAGTAAGTTGTTACTGTCTTTGAGTATTGCTCTTACAAAGTCATTCGAGATAGAAGCTGGGTTATTGCTTTGATGTTTTTGATGACCAAACTGAGCCTGCCTTTTATCATAGCGATGTAATCCATAGCCGTCTGTACCAATCCAAATAATGCCTTGAGGGTCTTGGTAAAGTGATAATAGGTGATCGTTAGCTAAGCCATGTTTTAAATCTGGAGAGTGAGTAAGTTGACGAAACTCGCTACTTAGTAAATTATCTGTAGCTTGGTAATAAAGACCATGACCATAAGTGCTTACCCATAATTTTTTTTCATCATCAAAAAGTATATCTGTGACCCAAACATTTTTGAGTTGCTCAAAGTTATAAAATGCGAGTGTGTTTGAGTCAAAAACACTTAGACCAGTCTTACCTCCTATAATAAATTTGCCGTTTGTTACTTTTTTTAATTGCCAGAGCTGTTCAGGGCTATTAGATATATGTTCGAACCGATGTGTTTGTGTATCGAACTTAATCAGCCCGATACTACTTGCTAACCAAAGGTTTTTTTGATCATCAAAAAGCACATCCTTAAAAACAACATTTAAGTGATTCGTGCCCTGATAAGAAAATAATTCGGTAGTACCTGTGTATGTATCTAAACGAGTAAGTTGCCCTTTATCGTGACCAATCCAAATGATTTGTGGCGAATTAGAAGAAATTGATGAAATACGTTCATTTGTAATAGGAGGAGCTGAGTACTGGTTAAAAACACTAAAACTTCCTGTTTCAGTATTTAATAAGTTAAGTCCATTACTTGTTGTCGCAAACCAAATGTGGCCGTTTCCTAAATTCAGGCAGTCCGTAATCCAATTTCCCGAAATACTAGGTTGTGAAGGATTGAATTTATAGTGCTTAAATTCATACCCATCAAATCGGTTTAAGCCACCTTGGGTAGCAAACCAATGAAACCCTTTTTCATCAGTGGTACTGCAGGTAATTGAATTTTGTGATAAACCTTGTTCATTTGTATATGTATCTAAGTACAATGGCAGGGCATAAGAACTAATATGAAATAATAATAAAAAGCTAATAATTTTATATCTTATGATTGTTTTTATTGCTTTCACAGACTTCCCATCTAATTGTGAGTCCCTATAATTTGGACAATCATAAACTGCTTTTTAATCAATGTTAAGATTGATTTTTTAATGCAATGCCGAGATTTTCCAATGTGGGTATCTTTTAGGCTTGTGTTAATGGACTGCGTAAGTATAATAGGCATCCACTTTGCAGGGGCGTAGTTCCAATTGGTAGAACAGCGGTCTCCAAAACCGATGGTTGGGAGTTCGAATCTCTCCGCCCCTGCCAGTTTTACTTGTGGTTTGAGTAGTCTGAGATTAAAAACCGGTTTAAATTAAGTCTGTTTTTAAGTTTAGATTTTAATGGATTAACCTTACCGTAGTGTAGGGTTGTTGTGTCTGTAGTTAAGGTAATAATATTATGAGCACGAATGTAGAAACACCATCAAGTGCGATGGAGTCAGTAAAGTGGTTAGTAGCAATCGCGCTACTTGCAGGCGCAGTTGTTGGTAATCACATGTATGCAGATCAATCTGTACTACTACGTGCTATCGGCGTTGTTGTTGCAATAGCGGCCGGATTAGCAATTGCCTCGCAAACATTTAAGGGACGTAACTTTCTTGCTTTCGCTAAAGAAGCTCGAATTGAAGTACGCAAAGTTATTTGGCCAACGCGCCAAGAAACTACCCACACGACATTAATTGTAATGGTTGCAACAGTGATTATGGCACTTATCCTTTGGGGATTAGATGGCATTTTATTCCGCGCTGTAGGCTTTTTAACTGGATTGGAGATCTGATCCCATGTCGGATGAGAACGAGAACAAAGAAATTAAGTTACGTTGGTATGTAGTACAAGCCTTTTCTGGTTACGAAAAGCGTGTAGCTCAAACGTTAACTGAACACATTAAAATCGAAGGTCTTGAATCGAGCTTTGGTGAGATACTAGTACCAACTGAAGAAGTTGTTGAGATGCGCGCTGGCCAAAAGCGTAAATCTGAGCGTAAATTCTTTCCAGGTTATGTATTAGTACAAATGGATATGAATGACGCAAGCTGGCACTTAGTGAACAGCACTGAACGTGTAATGGGCTTTATTGGTGGAACGTCTGATCGTCCTGCTCCAATAACTCCTAAAGAAGCAGAACGCATTCTTAATCGCCTTCAAGAAAATGCTGAAGCACCTAAACCTGCTACATTATTTGAACCAGGTGAAGTTGTTCGCGTTACAGACGGACCATTTGCAGATTTCAGTGGTGTAGTTGAAGAAGTTGACTACGAAAAGAGCCGCGTAAAAGTATCTGTACTTATTTTTGGTCGTTCTACGCCAGTTGAGCTTGAATTCGGTCAAGTTGAGCAAGATAAGTAATTGATTAAAAAAGCTTCGCTAATTTTTATTTAAATTTTGGCATGAAGCTTGAAAAAGGCCGCTGATTAACTTATAATCAGCGGCCTTTTTGTATTAAGGTAAAAATTTATTTTTACTGTGCAAAAAGTACGAAACCAATTTTTAAACTGGGAAGCCGTTAGAGTACGCGTCCTCGCGCGCACAAGGCTGAGACCCACCAAATGAGGTATTTATAATGGCTAAAAAAGTTGAAGCTCTAATCAAGCTACAAGTTGCCGCTGGTATGGCTAATCCTAGTCCTCCAGTAGGTCCTGCACTAGGTCAACACGGTGTAAACATCATGGAATTCTGTAAAGCGTTTAACGCACGTACAGAGTCTATCGAAAAAGGCGCTCCAGTTCCTGTAGTGATCTCTGTTTACGGTGACCGTTCATTTACGTTCGACATGAAAACGCCACCTGCTGCTTACTTACTTAAGAAAGCTGCTGGTATCAAGTCAGGCTCAGGCCGTCCTAACACTGATAAAGTAGGCACAGTAACTCGTGCTCAACTTGAAGAAATTGTTGAGACAAAACGAACTGACCTTACAGCTGCCGATATGGACGCAGCGGTTCGCACTATCGCAGGTTCTGCGCGTGCGATGGGCTTGAACGTAGAGGACTAAGAAATGGCTAAATTAACTAAACGTATGCGTACTATCCGCGAAAAAGTGGAAGTAACAAAAGATTACGAAATCAATGAAGCAGTTGCTCTTTTAAAAGAGTTAGCGACAGCTAAATTCGTAGAAAGTGTTGACGTTGCCGTTAACCTTGGTATCGATGCTCGTAAATCTGATCAAAACGTTCGTGGTGCTACTGTACTACCTAACGGTACTGGTCGTGACGTTCGTGTTGCTGTATTCACACAAGGCGCTAATGCAGAAGCTGCAAAAGAAGCCGGTGCTGAATTAGTAGGCATGGAAGATCTTGCTGAACTAGTTAAAAAAGGCGAGATGAACTTTGACGTTGTTGTTGCATCACCAGACGCTATGCGTGTTGTTGGTCAACTAGGTCAAATCTTAGGCCCACGTGGTCTAATGCCAAACCCTAAAACTGGTACTGTAACGCCTAACGTTGCAGAAGCAGTTAAAAATGCTAAAGCAGGTCAAGTACGTTACCGTAATGACAAAAATGGCATCATCCATACTACTATTGGTAAGGTTGATTTCACTGCAGAGCAATTACAACAAAACCTTGAGTCTCTAATTGTTGCGCTTAAGAAGGCTAAACCTTCTCAAGCTAAAGGTATTTACTTGAAGAAAGTAACTATCTCTACAACAATGGGCGCAGGTGTTTCTGTTGACCAAGGCACTTTAAGCACAACTGTAGCTTAATTAGTGTTTACATGGCGTGAAATTTGTACTATAATTTCGCGCCATTTTGTTGATTAATTTATTAATTAGCAAAGTAAAGAATTCGGGTTGAAGTCCATAATTTCGTTAAGCCTTCGGGGTTAACGATAAATTGGGCTTCCGTCCAAGACCGTAGGTGGCTTCGGCCTTAATATTCACCTACGTAGACGGTGTAGACCCCAGATAGATTTTTCCTAATCCTTCTGGCTCTCGCCGTAAAAAGCATCTCTACCTTGTTTGGTAGGGAAGAGTAGAACAGGGGAATCCGATAATCGGTATCCCCATTAAACCAGGAGTAACACCCATGGCTTTAAATCTTCAAGGCAAAAAAGCAATAGTTGCTGAAGTCAACGAAGCAGCCAATGGTGCTCTATCTGCAGTTGTTGCAGATTCTCGTGGTGTAACAGTTGGCGCAATCACTGCCCTTCGTAAAGAAGCTCGTGCAAATGGTGTTTGGATGAAAGTTGTCCGTAACACTTTAGCAAAACGTGCTCTTGAAGGAACAGATTTTGAGTGTCTTTCTGATTCATTTGTTGGTCCAAGCTTAATCGCTTTCTCATCAGAGCACCCAGGTGCTGCTGCGCGTATCTTTTCAGATTTCGCGAAAAAGAATGAGAAATTCGAGCTTAAAACGGCCGCTTTTGAAGGAAATGTTGTTGATGCAGCAATGCTTGCTACATTACCTACATACGATGAAGCTGTTGCACGCTTAATGAGTGCTATGAAAGAAGCGTCTGCTGGCAAATTGTGTAAAACAATTGAAGCAGTACGTGTACAGAAAGAAGAGCAAGCTGCTTAATTTTAAGCTGTTTAATCACTTTCGGTGTAAAATTTATTTGGACGTAATGTCCGTTAATTATTAGGAAATTTGTAATGTCTGTATCTAAAGACCAAATCCTTGACGCAATTGCTGAAATGTCAGTAATGGACGTTGTTGCTCTTATCGAAGCAATGGAAGAAAAATTCGGCGTAACTGCTGCAGCTGCAATGGTAGCTGGTCCAGCTGCTGAAGCTGCTGAAGAGAAAACAGAATTTGACGTAATCCTTACTGGCGCTGGCGCTAACAAGGTTTCTGCAATCAAAGCTGTTCGTAGCGCAACTGGCCTTGGCCTTAAAGAAGCGAAAGCTCTTGTTGAAGCTGCTCCTACACCTGTTAAAGAAGGTGTATCTAAAGAAGAAGCTGAAGCACTTGCAAAAGATCTTACTGAAGCTGGTGCTGAAGTTGAGGTTAAGTAATTTAGCTTTTGCTAAGTTCGCTGCCTGAGAAATCAGGCAAGGGCTGGTGATTATTTAATCACCGGCCTTTTTGCGCTATAGAGTGATGCACTCTTTTAGTTCAAATAAAATCTGATTTTTTCTTTACTTTCAACGCTTTATAGTTTGCTAGTGTTAAAGTGGGATCTAATTAGAACAACAGTTAAATGTTGTAAAATCTTGGCATAGCTGCCAGTTAAGTCTGTTCTTACAAGAACAGGTCGGGTCAAAGATCAGCAAGCTGAGGAACCCCATGGCTTACTCTTATTCTGAAAAGAAACGTATCCGTAAGGATTTTGGTAAACGTCCACAAGTTTTGGATATACCTTTTTTACTGTCTACACAGTTAGAATCGTTTAAAAAATTCTTAGTGCCGGACGCTGATGGCGATCATGGTTTGGAAGCTGCCTTCCGTTCTGTGTTCCCTATTAAAAGCTACTCGGGAAATTCTGAGCTTCAATACGTAAGTTACCGTATTGGTGAGCCAGTTTTCGATGTAAAAGAATGTCAAATTCGCGGTGTGACTTATTCTGCTCCACTTCGCGTGAAACTGCGTCTTGTTGTTATGGACAAAGAAGCACCAGGCACAGTTAAAGACATTAAAGAGCAAGAAGTTTACATGGGCGAAATTCCGCTCATGACAGATACCGGTACTTTTGTAATCAATGGTACAGAGCGTGTTATCGTTTCTCAGCTACACCGTAGCCCTGGTGTATTCTTTGATAACGACCGCGGTAAAACCCATTCATCGGGTAAAGTATTATATAACGCACGCGTTATACCTTACCGTGGTTCATGGTTAGACTTCGAATTTGATGCAAAAGATAACTTATATGTACGTATTGACCGCCGTCGTAAATTACCGGCGTCTATCATCCTACGTGCACTAGATTATTCTAGCGAACAAATCCTAGATATGTTCTTCGATAACACTACGTTTGAAGTAACGAACGGTAAAGTTCTTATGGAACTTGTACCTTCGCGTTTACGTGGTGAAACTGCCGCTTTTGATATCAAGAGCGAAGACGGTGAAGTATTTGTTGAAAGCGGTCGTCGTGTTACGGCTCGCCACATCAAGAGCATCGAGAAGAAAGGCATTAAGCAATTAGAAGTACCACATGAGTACATCATTGGCCGTATTGTAGCTAAAAACTATGTTGATGAGTCAACTGGTGAAGTTATTGCAAATGCAAATGACGAGCTAACTCTAGAGCTAATGGCTGAATTGGTTAAAGCCGGTTACACTAAAATTGATACGTTATATATCAATGAAGTGGACAGCGGTGCTTACATGTCAAATACTTTGAACATTGACTCTGCAAGCAGCCGTTTAGAAGCACTAGTAGAAATTTACCGCATGATGCGCCCAGGCGAGCCACCGACGAAAGACGCGGCTGAAGCCTTATTCCAGAACTTGTTCTTCTCTGAAGAACGTTATGACTTATCTACTGTAGGTCGTATGAAGTTCAATAGCCGTGTTGGTTACGATACAGACACAGGCCCTGGTACATTAAGCAAAGAAGACATCGTGTCTGTTATGAAAGTATTAATTGCTATTCGTAACGGTCAAGGCGATGTTGATGATATCGATCACTTAGGCAACCGTCGTATACGTAGTGTTGGCGAAATGGCTGAGAACCAATTCCGTGTTGGTCTAGTACGTGTTGAACGTGCTGTACGTGAGCGTTTAAGCTTAGGTGACCTTGACGCGATAATGCCACAAGATCTTATTAACGCTAAGCCTATTTCGGCAGCGGTTAAAGAGTTCTTCGGCTCGTCTCAGTTATCACAGTTTATGGACCAAAATAACCCACTATCAGAAGTTACGCATAAACGTCGTATCTCTGCATTAGGTCCGGGCGGTCTAACTCGTGAACGTGCAGGCTTTGAAGTACGTGACGTTCACGTAACTCACTATGGTCGCGTATGTCCAATCGAGACTCCTGAGGGTCCAAACATCGGTCTAATTAACTCATTGTCTACGTACGCACGTACAAATGACTACGGTTTCTTAGAAACACCTTACCGCAAAGTGGTAGACGGTGTTGTAACTGATGAAGTTGATTATTTATCAGCCATTGAAGAAGGTCAGTTTGTTATCGCACAGGCGAATTCAAACTTAACTGAAACCAATGAGTTTGTTGATGAACTTATCCCATGTCGTCACAAAGGTGAATCTACCTTTATGGGTCGCATGGACCAGCAGTATATGGATGTATCACCACAACAGGTGATCTCTGTAGCGGCAGCACTTATCCCGTTCCTAGAACACGATGATGCTAACCGTGCATTGATGGGTTCAAACATGCAACGTCAAGCAGTACCAACATTGAAAGCGGATAAGCCGTTAGTAGGTACTGGTATTGAGTTAACACTAGCGAAAGACTCTGGTGTAACTATCGTTGCTAAACGTGGTGGTGAAGTAATGTATGCTGACGCAAGTCGCATCGTTGTAAATGTACATGAAGAAGAACGCATCCCTGGTGAAGCGGGCATCGACATCTACAACTTAACCAAATACACACGTTCAAACCAAAATACATGTATTAACCAAAAACCAACTTGTATGGTTGGCGAACCGGTTACTCGTGGTGACGTGTTAGCAGATGGTCCTTCGACTGACTTAGGTGATTTAGCCCTTGGTCAAAACCTTCGCGTGGCATTCATGCCATGGAACGGTTATAACTTCGAAGATTCAATCTTGTTATCTGAGCGCGTAGTTGAAGAAGATCGTCTAACGACTATCCATATTCAAGAGCTACAGTGTGTTGCCCGTGATACTAAATTAGGTCCAGAAGAGATCACAGCAGATATCCCGAACGTGGGTGAATCTGCACTAGGCAAGCTTGATGAATCAGGCGTTGTATATATTGGTGCTGAAGTTAAAGGCGGCGATATCCTAGTAGGTAAAGTGACTCCTAAAGGCGAAACACAGCTTACACCTGAAGAGAAGCTACTGCGTGCTATCTTCGGCGAAAAAGCGTCTGACGTTAAAGACAGCTCTTTACGTGTACCAAATTCTGTAACTGGTACTGTAATTGACGTGCAAGTTTTCACCCGTGATGGTGTTGAAAAAGATAAACGCGCGTTAGAAGTTGAAGACATGCAGCTTCGCGAAGCGAAGAAAGACTTCAACGAAGAGTTCCGTATTTTAGAAGCAGGCGTTTTAGACCGTGCACGTAAGCTACTTATAGCTGCTGGTTTTGATGAAGATAAACTTGCATCTCTAAATGCTGAAAAAGTACTTACGCAAAGTCTTGCTGAAGAAGACAAGCAAGCTGAGCTTGAGCAACTAGCTGCACAATACGATGAGCTTAAAGCTGAATACGATAAGAAGTTTGAAAACAAACGTCGTAAAATTACCCAAGGTGATGACTTAGCACCAGGCGTACTTAAGATTGTTAAAGTATACCTAGCTGTTAAACGTCGTATCCAACCGGGTGATAAAATGGCGGGTCGTCATGGTAACAAAGGTGTTATCTCGACTATCGTACCAGTAGAAGATATGCCTTACGATGACAAAGGTCGTACGGTAGATATCGTATTGAATCCACTAGGTGTACCATCACGTATGAACATCGGTCAGATCCTTGAAACACATATGGGTCTTGCTGCACGTGGTATCGGTGAACGTATTGAAGAGATGATGAAAGAACAACGTGAGCTTCATGAGCTACGTGACTTCATCAAGCAAGCATACGAAATTGGCGAATCTCGCCAAGTTGTAGATATTGCTAGCTTCACTGATGACGAAATTCGTCGTCTAGCTGAAAACTTAAAAGGTGGTTTACCAATAGCTACTCCTGCATTTGATGGCGCGAAAGAAAGCGAAATCAAAGACATGCTTGAGCTTGCGGGCTATCCTCGTAGTGGTCAGGTTACACTTTATGATGGCCGTACTGGCGATCAGTTTGAACGTCAAGTAACTGTTGGTTACATGTACATGCTTAAATTGAATCACTTAGTTGATGATAAAATGCATGCACGTTCTACTGGTTCTTACAGCCTTGTTACTCAGCAGCCGCTGGGTGGTAAAGCCCAGTTCGGTGGCCAGCGTTTTGGTGAGATGGAAGTATGGGCACTTGAAGCTTACGGTGCTGCTTACACTCTACAAGAAATGCTAACAGTGAAATCGGATGACGTGAACGGTCGTACTAAGATGTATAAAAACATCGTTGATGGTAACCATAAAATGGAACCAGGTATGCCAGAATCGTTCAACGTATTGTTGAAAGAAATCCGCTCACTGGGTATCAACATCGAGTTGGAAGAAAATTAAGCCAATTAGATGCTGCAGTTAACGCTGCAGCATCTGTTACGGCTGAATAGAATGTAGGGACGAAATTATCCGTCCTCAAGATTAACTCCGACAGGAGAGCTAAGGTGAAAGACTTACTTAAGTTTCTGAAGCAACAAAATAAGACCGAAGAATTCGATGCAATTCGCATTGGTCTTGCTTCACCAGACATGGTTCGTTCATGGTCATTCGGTGAAGTAAAGAAACCTGAGACTATTAACTACCGTACTTTCAAGCCTGAGCGCGATGGCTTATTCTGTGCCCGTATTTTCGGCCCAGTGAAAGATTATGAGTGTTTATGTGGTAAATATAAACGCCTTAAACACCGTGGTGTGATCTGTGAAAAGTGTGGCGTTGAAGTAACACTCACTAAAGTGCGACGCGATCGTATGGGTCATATCGACCTTGCGAGCCCAGTTGCACATATATGGTTTTTAAAATCATTACCGTCACGTATTGGCTTAATGCTAGATATGACGCTTCGTGATATTGAACGTGTTCTTTACTTCGAATCATTCGTAGTAACTGAGCCTGGTATGACAACGCTTGAGCGTGGTCAGCTATTAGGTGAAGAAGAATACTTAGATTCACTAGAAGAGCATGGTGATGAATTTGAAGCTAAGATGGGTGCTGAAGCAGTTTTAGACTTGCTTCGTGAACTTGATCTTGCTCAATTAATTGCTGAGATGCGTGAAGAGTTACCAACAATTAACTCTGAAACTAAGCGTAAAAAAATCACTAAACGTCTTAAGTTAATGGAATCGTTCCACCAATCAGGTAATAACCCTGAGTGGATGATCATGACAGTACTTCCAGTATTGCCACCTGATCTACGCCCATTAGTACCATTAGACGGTGGTCGTTTTGCGACGTCTGATCTAAATGACCTTTACCGTCGTGTTATTAACCGTAATAACCGTCTTAAACGTCTACTAGATTTAGCAGCACCAGACATTATTGTACGCAACGAAAAACGTATGTTACAAGAAGCGGTAGATGCGCTACTTGATAACGGTCGTCGTGGTCGTGCAATTACAGGTTCTAACAAACGTCCTCTTAAATCTCTTGCTGATATGATCAAGGGTAAGCAAGGTCGTTTCCGTCAGAATCTACTTGGTAAGCGTGTAGATTATTCAGGCCGTTCTGTAATCACAGTTGGTCCTACACTTAAGCTTCACCAATGTGGTCTTCCTAAGAAGATGGCACTAGAGCTATTCAAACCATTCATCTATGGCAAACTAGAACGTCGCGGCATGGCTACGACAATCAAAGCTGCTAAGAAGATGGTTGAACGTGAAGTTCCGGAAGTATGGGATGTACTTGACGAAGTAATTCGTGAACATCCAGTATTACTTAACCGTGCACCAACACTTCACCGTTTGGGTATCCAAGCGTTTGAGCCTGTGCTTATCGAAGGTAAAGCAATTCATTTGCATCCATTAGTATGTGCGGCGTACAACGCCGATTTCGATGGTGACCAAATGGCGGTACACGTACCGTTAACAATCGAAGCGCAGCTTGAAGCTCGTGCATTGATGATGTCAACAAACAACATTCTATCTCCTGCGAATGGTGAGCCAATCATCGTTCCTTCACAGGATGTTGTATTGGGTCTTTATTACATGACTCGTGACCGCATTAACGCTAAAGGCGAAGGCGCGATATTTAAAGATCCAAAAGAAGCAGAAAAAGCATACCGCAGTGGCAATGCAGACCTTCACGCAATCGTGAAAGTACGTATTAGTCAATCAGTTAAAAACGAAGACGGCGTAGTAGAAGACACTATCACTGTTATCGATACAACTGTTGGTCGTGCAATTCTGTCTCTAATTTTACCTAAAGGCATGCCGTTTGCGTCAATCAACCAGCCGCTAGGTAAAAAGCAGATTTCTGGCTTATTGAATGAGTGTTACCGTCGTTTAGGTCTTAAAGATACAGTTATCTTTGCTGACCAAGTTATGTACACCGGTTTCCATTATGCAATGAAGTCAGGTGTTTCTATCGGTATTGATGACTTAGTTATCCCACCGGTTAAAGCACAGATAATTGAATCAGCTGAAGCTGAAGTTACTGAAATCAACCAACAATTCCAATCAGGTCTTGTAACGGCTGGTGAAAAGTACAACAAAGTTATCGATATCTGGTCACGTGTAAACGAAAACTTATCACGTGAGATGATGTCTAACTTGTCGAAAGACACAGTTATCAATGCACAAGGTGAAGAAGTAGAGCAACCGTCATTTAACTCAGTGTTTATGATGGCCGACTCAGGTGCTCGTGGTAGTGCTGCACAGATTCGTCAGTTGGCGGGTATGCGTGGTCTAATGGCACGTCCAGATGGTTCAATCATCGAGACGCCAATCACAGCTAACTTCCGTGAAGGTCTAAACGTACTTCAGTACTTCATCTCAACGCATGGTGCGCGTAAAGGTCTTGCCGATACAGCACTTAAAACAGCAAACTCGGGTTACCTAACGCGTCGTCTAGTAGACGTTGCACAAGATTTGGTAATCAATGAAGATGACTGTGGTACAGAAGATGGCTTAACAATGAAACCGCTTATTGAAGGTGGTGATGTTGTAGAACCACTTCGTGAACGTGTTCTAGGTCGTGTTGTTGCTGAAGATATTGTAATTCCAGGTACTAATACAGTACTTGTTGAACGTAATATCATGCTAGACGAAAAACTGTGTGACCTTTTAGAAGAGCACTCAGTAGATGAAGTTCGTGTACGTTCTGTTATCACGTGTGATAATGACTTTGGTGTTTGTGCTAACTGTTACGGTCGTGACCTAGCACGTGGTCATATCATCAACGCTGGTGAATCAGTGGGTGTTATCGCGGCACAGTCAATCGGTGAGCCAGGTACACAGTTAACAATGCGTACCTTCCACATCGGTGGTGCGGCATCTAGAGCATCTGCAGAAAATAATGTACAAGTTAAAACTAACGGTACATTAAAACTTCATAACTCTAAGTACGTACTTAACACAGACGGTAAGATTGTTATTACTTCTCGTTCTACGGAAATTACTATCATTGATAGTCATGGTCGTGAGAAAGAGCGCTATAAAGTACCTTACGGTGCGGTATTAACAGTGCAAGACAATACGGAAGTTCAAGGTAACGACATCGTTGCTACTTGGGACCCGCATAGTCACCCAATCGTTCTTGAGCATAAGTCAAAAGTATCGTTCAGCGATATCGATGATTCAAATACTGAAGCACAGACTGATGAACTAACTGGTTTAACCCGTGTAGTTGTAAAAGATCTTGCTAAAGTAAATACGAAAGAACCAAAGCTTATCATCGAAAGTGAAGAGCGCGGTCTGCAAGAAACACGTCTTCCTTCATTCACGACGATTGAAGTTATTGACGGCGTTACAGCAAACCCAGGTGACGTGTTAGCACGTATTCCGCAAGAAGGTTCGAAAACTCGTGATATCACGGGTGGTCTACCACGCGTAGCCGACTTATTTGAAGCTCGTAAGCCAAAAGAACCAGCTATATTAGCTGAGATCACAGGTACTATTAGCTTCGGTAAAGAGACTAAAGGTAAGAAGCGTTTAGTTATTACTCCAGCTGAAGGTGATCATTACGAAGAAATGATTCCTAAGTGGCGTCAACTTAACGTGTTTGAAGGTGAGCAAGTGTCTAAAGGTGAAGTTATCGCCGATGGTCCTGAATCACCGCATGACATCTTACGCCTACGTGGTGTGACTCATGTTGCTAACTACATCGTTAACGAAGTGCAAGAGGTTTACCGTTTGCAAGGCGTTAAGATCAATGACAAGCACATTGAAACAATTATCCGTCAGATGATTCGTAAATGTACCATCATACACAGCGGTGATACTGACTTCTTAGCCGGTGAACAAATCGAAGTGGCGCGCGTTAATATCGCAAACCGTGACCTTGAAAAACAAGGTAAGATACCAGCTAAGTATGAAATCCAGTTAATGGGTATCACAAAAGCATCACTAGCAACAGAATCTTTCATCTCTGCAGCGTCTTTCCAAGAGACAACACGTGTTCTTACAGATGCGGCAGTGAATGGTAAGAGCGATGAGCTTCGCGGTCTTAAAGAAAACGTAATTGTGGGTCGTTTGATCCCAGCCGGTACCGGTTTTGCGTATCATCAAGAACGTATGGCTCGCCGTAAACAAAGCAAAGTAGTAGTAGAAGAGCAAACAGTAAGTGCAGAAGAGGCAACTCAAGCACTTACAGACGCTCTAAATGCTGATTTGTCTGGAAATCAATAAACTGTTCTTAATCAATAGATTAAGTGATCGTGAGGCAGTTATATGCTGTCTTACGGTTAGTTTAGGTTGACAGGTTAAACTTTGCTCATTAAAATTCCGCCACCCATTTACTTGTGTGCTCAATGCAGGCTCGTAAATAAAGGGCGGATTTTTTATTTTTTTCAGTAGTAATTTTAATTTCAGGAGCTATTTAAATGGCAACTATTAACCAGCTAGTGCGTAAGCCACGCCGTAGCAAGGTTACGAAAAGTAACTCAGCTGCACTAAAAGCGTGTCCGCAAAAGCGCGGTGTATGTACTCGCGTATATACAACTACACCTAAGAAACCTAACTCGGCGTTACGTAAAGTAGCACGTGTACGTTTAACTAACGGTTTCGAAGTAACTTCATACATTGGCGGTGAAGGTCATAACCTTCAAGAGCATAGTGTAATCCTAATCCGTGGTGGTCGTGTTAAAGATTTACCAGGTGTGCGTTTTCACACTGTTCGTGGTGCACTTGACTGTGCAGGCGTTAGCGATCGTCGTCAAGCTCGTTCTAAATACGGTACAAAACGCCCTAAAGGCTAATTGTATTCCGTTAGTAAGGCCAAGCACTAAATATATATAATTATTGTTTTGGGTGATTGACTCGAAAGAGCAAACCTGAATAAACCGGAGATACAAAATGCCTAGAAGACGCGTAATCGGTCAACGTAAAATTCTTCCAGATCCTAAGTTCGGATCGGAACTTCTTGCTAAATTCGTTAACATCGTAATGTTAGACGGCAAGAAATCTACTGCTGAAAAAATTGTTTATGGTGCGCTAGACGTGGCTGCTGAGAAATCAGGCAAGTCGCACCTAGAAATCTTTGAAACTGCACTTGATAACATCCGCCCACAGGTAGAAGTTAAATCTCGCCGTGTTGGTGGTTCAACTTATCAAGTACCAGTTGAAGTACGTCCAGTTCGTCGTAACGCATTAGGTATGCGTTGGTTAGTAGACGCTGCACGTAAGCGTGGCGAAAAATCTATGGGCTTACGTTTAGCTCAAGAAATCGTTGACGCTGCTGACAACAAAGGCACTGCGGTTAAGAAACGTGAAGACGTTCACCGTATGGCTGAAGCGAATAAAGCATTCGCTCATTACCGTTGGTAATCTGTCTTTAACCTTTAAGAGGATCATATGGCACGTACAACTCCACTTGAGCGCTATCGTAATATAGGTATTGTTGCTCACGTAGATGCAGGCAAAACCACCACAACAGAACGTGTTCTGTTCTACACAGGTCTTTCTCATAAGATCGGTGAAGTACATGATGGCGCTGCAACTATGGATTGGATGGAGCAGGAACAAGAGCGTGGTATCACAATCACTTCTGCTGCAACAACGTGTTTTTGGAAAGGGATGGACGCTCAATTTGACGCCCATCGTATCAATATTATTGATACTCCAGGACACGTAGATTTCACTATCGAAGTAGAGCGTTCTTTACGTGTACTCGATGGTGCGGTAGTTGTTCTTTGTGCTTCATCTGGTGTACAGCCGCAAACTGAGACAGTTTGGCGTCAAGCGAACAAATACGAAGTTCCGAGAATGATCTTCGTAAATAAAATGGATCGCACGGGCGCTGACTTCTTAGCAGTGGTTAGCCAGGTGAAATCTCGTCTTGGAGCAACGCCTGTTCCAATTCAGTTGCCTGTAGGCGCTGAGGACGACTTTAAAGGTGTTATTGACCTCATAAAAATGAAAATGATTAACTGGAACGAAGCGGACCAGGGTATGACTTTTTCATATGAGGCAATACCGGCAGAACTTCTGGAATTAGCTGAAGAATGGCGCTCTCATTTAGTTGAAAGCGCTGCTGAAGCAACAGAAGAACTAATGGATAAATACTTAGAAGGTGAAGAGTTAAGTGAAGCAGAAATTAAAAATGCTTTACGCCAACGAACATTAGCTAATGAGATTGTTCCAGTTACTTGTGGTAGCGCATTTAAAAACAAAGGCGTTCAAGCTGTGCTTGATGGCGTTGTTGAGTATATGCCGTCGCCAGAGCAAGTGAAACAAATCCAAGGTATCTTAGAAAATGGTACTGAGGAAGAACGTCCTGCTAATGATAAAGCGCCGTTTGCTGCACTCGCATTTAAGATTGCTACAGACCCGTTCGTTGGGACCTTGACCTTTTTCCGTGTTTACTCTGGTACTGTTAAACAGGGTGACACGGTATATAATCCAGTAAAAAGTAAGCGTGAGCGACTTGGCCGTATCGTACAGATGCATTCAAACTCTCGTGAAGAGATCAAAGAAGTTTTCGCAGGCGACATCGCGGCAGCTATTGGTCTTAAAGACGTAACAACAGGTGAAACACTGTGTGATCCGAATTCTATTATTACGCTTGAGCGTATGGAATTCCCTGAACCAGTAATCTCTATTGCGGTTGAGCCTCGCACTATAGCTGACCAAGATAAGATGGGTATCGCGCTAGGTAAACTAGCTGCTGAAGACCCTTCTTTTCGCGTACAAACTGACGAAGAATCAGGCCAGGTTATAATCTCTGGCATGGGTGAGCTTCACCTAGATATCATCGTCGACCGTATGAAACGTGAATTCAGTGTTGAATGTAACGTTGGTAAGCCGCAGGTCTCATACCGAGAAGCTATTCGTTCAACTGTTAAGGTTGAAGGGAAGTTTATACGTCAGTCAGGTGGTCGTGGTCAATATGGTCACGTTTGGCTTAAACTTGAACCGATGGACATTACGGATGATGAGTCACCAATTTACGAGTTCGTTAACGAAACCGTAGGTGGGTCTGTTCCTAAAGAGTTCGTTCCTGCGGTAGACAAAGGTATCCAAGAGCAAATGTCTCAAGGTGTACTGGCAGGCTACCCATTACTTGGCGTTAAAGCGACTTTATATGATGGTTCATTCCATGATGTAGATTCGAATGAAATGGCATTTAAAATAGCAGGTTCACTGGCAATGAGAGATGGGGCGCGTAAAGCTGACCCTGTACTTTTAGAGCCAGTAATGAAGGTTGAAGTACTCACTCCTGATTCAAATATGGGTGATGTAGTTGGCGACTTAAATCGTCGCCGCGGCATAATCGAAGGCATGGAAGATGCATTAGGTGGACTTAAGCAAATTAATGCGCAAGTTCCTCTTTCTGAAATGTTTGGTTATGCGACTGCTTTACGATCTGCAACACAAGGCCGTGCCTCATACTCTATGGAGTTTGTGAAGTACGCTGAAGCCTCGAAAAACGTTGCAGATACAATAATTTCAGCTCGCGCTGTTATATAATTTTAGCTTGTCTGGCTCAATAGTGAGTCAGGCTTTAATTTCTTTATTAGGAATTTTTTAAGATGGCAAAAGAAAAGTTTGAACGCGTAAAACCGCATGTAAACGTTGGTACAATCGGCCACGTTGACCACGGTAAAACTACACTAACTGCAGCAATCACTAACGTACTTGCAAAAGTATACGGCGGTGTTGC
>NZ_JADYXN010000088.1:0-1293 GCF_015864285.1 Pseudoalteromonas sp. NZS100_1 | reverse complement strand
GAGGGCGTTCAGAATTCTGTGTCAGCCTAAATTGCTAAATATCTAGCACACCATCTAACCTACCTTCGAAGTGGATGGCCAATTGCGACAATGTCAGATTCCAGTTATGGATTGGCATTGTCCATTTCTTTGAGGCATTTAATATGCCTGCATACAATAGTTTCATCAAGCTGTTTTCATTAGGGAATCCTCCCTTAGTCTTGGTGAGTCGCCTAAACTGACGATGTACAGCTTCAATCGCATTCGTGGTATAAATAGCTTTACGCACGTAATCTGGATACTTGAAATAAACCGACAGATTGCCCCATTTACGACGCCAAGACGCGATAACAATAGGGTATAACTTGCCCCATTTGGCATCTAATTCGTCAAGAGCGGCTTCTGCTGCATCCTTAGTGGCAGCCTTATAAACGGGTTTCAAGTCAGTCATAAACTCTTTTTGGTGCTTTGAAGCAACGTACTTCATCGAATTACGAATTTGATGAATGACGCACTCCTGCACTTCGGCGTCGGGGTAGATTGTTGCTATTGCTTCAGGGAAGCCTTTTAGTCCATCAACACAGGCAATTAAAATATCGGATACACCACGATTATGTAAATCTGTTAATACTGCTAACCAATAGTTAGCCCCTTCACTTTCAGAGACATATAAACCAAGTAACTCTTTTCGGCCCTCAATATTCACACCTAGCACGGTATAAATAGCCTTACTCACGTAGCGTCCATTTTCTTTAATTTTATAGTGAATGGCATCAAGCCAGATAAACGGGTAAAGCGTATCTAAGCTGCGAGCTTGCCATGCTTTAAGCTCTGGTATCAGCTGGTCTGTTACGGCAGTGATGGTGGCCTCTGATACTTCAACGCCATACATATCCTGTATGTGGCCTCGAATATCTCGATAGCTCATACCTAAAGCAAACATAGATAGGATTTTCTCATCAATTTCAGGCGTTAACTTAGTTTGGTTCTTTTTAACAAGCTGAGGTTCAAACGAACCTGAACGGTCTCTGGGCGTTTCAAGTTCGAATTGGCCTATGGATGACTTAACTGTTTTTTTGGTTGAACCATTTTTACGGTTAACTTGCGTCTCAGATTGTAGATGCTGCTCTAATTCGGCTTTAAGAGCCGCTTCGGTGAGTTGTTTGATTAAGGGTGTTAGAACACCGTCTTCGCCAGTAAGACCTTTACCAGCTTGAAGTTCAGCTAATGCTTTGTTGAAATCGAAAGATTGAGTCATGTGTCACTCCTGTTTTCTTAATAATACTGAAATGACACAGATTTCTAAACACTACC
>NZ_JADYXN010000087.1:0-1324 GCF_015864285.1 Pseudoalteromonas sp. NZS100_1 | reverse complement strand
AATATAAAGTAAAGCGTTTATTGATTCAACTTTTTATCGGCTTTCCGTGAGACTGTTTAAGTTTCAGAGTCCATGATACTTTAACAATCAGAAAAGGAAATTAAACAGAGGCACCTTAAAGTGCCTCTGTTTATTAAAGGAATCTGGTGCAAAATAATGACTACCTAGCCGCTGATATTATGCCTAAAAAAACGCGGTTCAATCGTTTTTTTTATCCTGAGAGATTAAATAGTCTTAAGGGTAAGTTTAAAGGCTTGTGTTACTTGTATGACTTACCTTCTAAAAAACAGAAGGCAATACAAAAACACCCAGAGCGATATAAAATAGAAATGTGCGGGAATAGCCCAATTAGAGTTATATTATTTGGCCCAATCATAATCGGCTTTGTTTTAAGTTTGTTATTTTTATTCTCTTGTATTGTGATGACTTACTCCGAGGAACCTTATCAATGGTGGATACCTATACTTACTTTTTCTTGGAATTTGTTTTTTCTTAATTTACTGCCGCTAACAGACAGTTACATCCCCAAAAAACAAATATACTTTGATAGACAAAAGCAGCTAGTAGGCTTTACTTATCCAATCCCAGGTTGCGAAGCGCGTGATGAGCAGGGTAATTGTTGTTTTAAGTGGGCTGATATTGTATGCCATTTAGATATGGTTGCAACACGCCCGGGTGTAATGGGATTTGTACCCTATATAAGCCATGTTGATGGGGATAAATACCCTGACACTAAAATTGTTGTACAAGTGCCGGATAACTCAAATAACCCAATGAACTGTTATTTATATTGGGAGCGTGTAGTGCGCTTTATGGACAATAGCCAACCACTTCCTGATGTACCTGAGTATGAAAACTACCGCCACCTTGATGAACCCACCGCTGAATTTGATAAAAAAAATGACAGACCTAATAAATTTTGGAGCGACTTTTCACTTGCTCAACAAGCCGAAATTTGGCAAAAGTTTAATGAAGAGGCTGCTCATTTTAATTGGCTTAGAGCGACACCTAACGAAGAAATAATTAAGCCTTGGCTACATTTTAAAGGTGAGCCTGAGCGTATCGAAAAACTAACCTGGAAATATAAAGCAAAGCGTTTAGCACTGCAGTTGTTTATGGGAATACCTTAAGCGCATTATAAAAGCCGCTTTATAACTTAAAGGAAGTTTGAGCTTGAGCTATACATAGTTTGAGTTTGTTAAAGGAATAATATGTCTATTTATAAGTGCTTAGGTGGCTCGCAGTCTAAAAATAATCTTCAATCAATTCTACGAAGAATGTTAAACGGTTTGTGTATTTTAGTTAATTGACAATATGACATCTT
>NZ_JADYXN010000086.1:0-1329 GCF_015864285.1 Pseudoalteromonas sp. NZS100_1 | reverse complement strand
TGCCCTTGGGGATATAGACCCGTCGCACTGGACGAGGGCGGTAACGGCCTTCCGCCACGCTTTGAACCAGACGGTCGAGCCTCGCCAGCGTCATGCCGTCGAAGGTCTGTCCGTCTACTCCCGGCGTCATCGCACCCCGATTTCGGGATACTCTGTCATGTCCGTCGTCAGAACATTCGGCACAACTCGCGGCGTAGATTAGCGGAGTGCGGACCTCGTCAGGGGGTTGATGTTAGGCGGCGAACTTGCGGTGCTGCAAGCGCCGATGTTCGATGGTCTGTCGCTTGATCCTTTCGCGCAGTTTGATGATTGCCGGAGCCCTGCCGAAGTAGGCGTCGGCAGGCGTCACGTTGGCCAGGCTCTCGTGGTATCGCTGGTGATTGTAGTGCTCGACGAAAGCCTCGATGTGGGCTTCGAGGTCGCCGGGCAGGAAGTAGTTTTCCAGCAAGATGCGGTTTTTCAGGGTCTGGTGCCAGCGCTCGATCTTGCCCTGGGTTTGGGGATGACACGGGGCGCCGCGGACATGGCTCATCTTCCGGGCCTCGATGTATTCCGCCAGCTCACCCGCGATGTAGCTGGGACCATTATCGCTGAGTAGCCGGGGTTTGTGCAGCACCGTGGCGCTGTCGCAACCAGAAGCCGCCAGGGCGAGGTCCAGCGTGTCGGTGACGTCCTCGGCTCGCATGTTGGTGCACAGCTTCCAGGCGATGATGTAGCGCGAGAAGTCGTCGAGCACGGTCGACAGATACATCCAGCCCCACCCGATGATCTTGAAGTAGGTGAAGTCGGTCTGCCACATCTCGTTCGGCCGCGTGGTTTTCGTGTGGAACTGATCGGCAGCCTTGATCACGACATAGGCCGGGCTGGTGATCAGGTCGTGGGCCTTCAACAGGCGGTAAACCGTGGATTCCGACACGAAGTAGCGCTGCCCATCGGTGAAGCGCACGGCCAGTTCCCGGGGGCTCAGCTCAGACTGTTCCAGCGCCAGCTCGATGATCTGGTCGTGGATGCCCGCCGGGATGCGGTTCCACACCCGGCTCGGCGCCGATGGCCGATCTTCCAACGCCTCCGGCCCGCCTTCGAGGTAGCGATCATACCAGCGGTAGAATGTCCGACGAGGGATGCCGAGTTGGTCCAGCGTGCGCTTGGCCGACAGGTGCGACTGCTCGACGGTTCTGATGATCTCGAGCTTCTCGGATGCGGGATACCTCATTCGTCGTTGCCCCCATCCGCGACCATGCTTTTTTTGAGCAGACGGTTTTCCAGTGTCAGATCGGCCACGCATTCCTTCAGGGCCCGGGCTTCGCGGCGCAGGTCCTGGACCTCTCC
>NZ_JADYXN010000085.1:0-1330 GCF_015864285.1 Pseudoalteromonas sp. NZS100_1 | reverse complement strand
AATATAAAGTAAAGCGTTTATTGATTCAACTTTTTATCGGCTTTCCGTGAGACTGTTTAAGTTTCAGAGTCCATGATGCTTTAACAATCAAAAAAAGGAACTTAAACAGAGCACCTTAAAGTGCCTCTGTTTATTAAAGGAATCTGATGCAAAATAATGACTACCTAGCCGTTGATATTATGCCTAAAAAAAAGCGGTTTAATTGTTTTTTTTACCCTGAGAGATTAAATAGTCTTAAAGAAAAGTTTAAAGGCTTATGTTACTTGTATGACCTGACCTCTAAAAAGCAGAAAGTTATACAAAAGCACCCAGAACGATATAAAGTAGAAATGTGCGGAAATAGTCCAGCTAGAGCTGTACTTTTTGGTCCTGTAATTATAGGGGCTGTTTTGAGTCTTGTGACTTTAATAAGTGTTTTATCTCTACCTATTTACGAAGAGGGTGAAAAATTTCAATGGTGGATACCTATACTTACTTTTTCTTGGAACCTGTTTTTTCTTAATTTATTACCAATAACAGACAGTTACATCCCCAAAAAACAAATATACTTTGATAGACAAAAGCAGCTAGTAGGCTTTACTTATCCAATCCCTGGTTGCGAAGCACGTGATGAGCAGGGTAATTGTTGTTTTAAGTGGGCTGATATTGTATGCCATTTAGATATGGTTGCAACACGCCCGGGTGTAATGGGATTTGTACCCTATATAAGCCATGTTGATGAGAATAAATACCCTGACACTAAAATTGTTGTGCAAGTGCCGGATAACTCAAATAACCCAATGAACTGTTATTTATATTGGGAGCGTGTAGTGCGCTTTATGGACAACAACCAACCACTTCCTGATGTACCTGAGTATGAAAACTACCGACACCTTGATGAACCAACCGCTGAATTTGATAAAAAAAATGACAGACCTAATAAATTTTGGAGCGACTTTTCACTTGCTCAACAAGTCGAAATATGGCAAAAGTTTAATAAAGAGGCTGCTCATTTTAATTGGCTCAGAGCGACACCTAACGAAGAAATAACCAAACCTTGGCTACATTTTAAAGGTGAGCCTGAGCGTATTGAAAAACTAACCTGGAAATACAAAGCAAAGCGTTTAGCACTGCAGTTGTTTATGGGCATACCTTAAGCGCATTATAAAAGCCACTTTATAACTTAAAGGAAGTTTGAGCTTGAGCTATACATAGTTTGAGTTTGCTAAAGGAGTATATTTTTAATTATAAGTACTTAGGCGGCTCGCAGTCTAAAAAATAATCTTCAATCAATTCTACGAAGAATGTTAAACGGTTTGTGTATTTTAGTTAATTGACAATATGACATCTT
>NZ_JADYXN010000084.1:0-1335 GCF_015864285.1 Pseudoalteromonas sp. NZS100_1 | reverse complement strand
GGTGGTTGGTTAAACCTTACCTGACAGGGACTTGCACCCTGCAAGATGCATCAAGCTTAGCTTGACGCACCAACGCCTCGCTAAGAGGCAAAAAATAGTTGGTTAAAATAAGCGACGCAGGAGCAAAAACCAACTGTTTTTTGTCCTTTTGAGCGACTTGTTAGGCTTTGCTTACACTAGCCTATTTTAAAATCACTTCCCCTGGGCCATTTGAACCAGGAAATTGCCAGCCCATATGAGTTACTGTATTGATGACCGAACAAATTAGATCACAGGTGTGCCTTTGCACCTGCTTTAAGAAGTCGATATTTATTGGTGTCTCAAATTTTTCTTTTTGTTTATTAATAAAGAAAGGAATTGAAGCTCCGTTTGAATCGATACTTCCCCACGAACCGTGGCACAAAACATTACGCAGTTTTGAAGCTCTTCTCATGTCCTCTATTAGTAAATCAAAGTTATCGATTTTACAATTAGAATGAGAACGAACAGCTTTACCATATGTGTCAATTAAGCCACCAAGAGGATCTGAAAGAGAGCGTTCTAACTTAGGAATCCATTCAGAGAATGCTTTATCGATATCTTCTACGTTGTATTCCGTTGTTGCGGTAAAAGCAAATATAGCTTTAGCTAGGGTATCTTCCAAGAAGCCAAAAGTTGCAACAGATCTACCTAACTTTTCCCAAAACTCTCCATCATGTAAATGTGTAGGGAAATTTTCAGGTAACTCACTGTGATCAACTACATTGCCAGCCACTCGATTATCTCCATTCTATAAAAAAGCCTAACAGCTTATTATGTGCCAGATAAACACCAGACTGCAAATTCATTACCGCTAGGCTCAATAAAGTGAAACCGACTACCACCAGGAAATGAAAAAATTGGTGTCGATATTTTACCACCAAATGATTCTACAGTAGATTGAGATTCCTCCAAATTCTCTGTTAACAATACAAGCAAGGCAGAGCCATTTGAGGCTAGCGAAGATAAATCCGATTTGTAGAAACCACCGTCCAATCCTTCATCAGCGAAAGAGGTATAGTCGGGACCGTAATCGGTAAAGCTCCAATCAAAAGCGTCCTCGAAAAACTTTTTTGTAGCTGGAATATCTTTGGCGGGAAACTCTACATAATTTAACTTTAGATTTGTCGACATAACCGGATTCCTTTTGGCACATAACGCTAAGTTAAGCGGCAAAAAATTGTTGGCTAAAATTGTGAACGGAGTGAAACAGCCAACTGTTTTTTGTCCGTTTGAACGCCTTATAGTTCGACCAAGCCACTTAATTTAAAAGTAACTGACTATTATATTAAGTGGAATATGCTTCTGTTGGTTACG
>NZ_JADYXN010000083.1:0-1380 GCF_015864285.1 Pseudoalteromonas sp. NZS100_1 | reverse complement strand
ATTCGAACGGTCCTACTTTTGGGCCGTTTTCTTTTTTCTGGAAGAATATAACGTTTCACTCGTTCTCGCATTGCCCTTAATTTCTTTGGAATTGAACCTGGCGAAGCGATGGCACACCAGAGTATTTCATCCTGTATATCCCGCAAAGCCATGACAAAACTAATTCTCAGCGGGGAGACTTTAGCCTCTTTGGCTATTCGACTTATCTCTACTCGAATTAAATTGTAGGCTAGCAATATACCCCATAGCTCTTGATTGACTCCATCCACAGTCTGACTACGCAAAAGAATACTATCCTCAAGCATCTGGTGTTTTATTTCTCCATAGCTATTTTCAATTTCCCAGCGCTCGAAATAGACATCAAGAATGGCCTGTGCACCAAAAGCCTGTTTATCATCCAAAGAGCACAGCAGACCTTTTATTTTTCCAGGCCCTATTGGCTCAGGATAAAGAACCAGTCTGGCCTGCCAGCACTCAGGAAGCGAAGGGTCTTGTTTTCTGGCATGCGCAGATACACTCATCTCTACTTTGAAGTCATGCTCAGAGTAAGATTCAATGACGGTGTATTGCGTGTTGCTTTTAATCGGGACCATCCAGTGCGACTGTGGGTGTTGCTTACGCCAATTAATCAGTAGCTCAGCGCTGAGATAACATCGGTCAAAAATAGTTAGACTGTTATCACTTACATGACCAAATAGCTGCTTTGCGTAGTTCACCTCACCTTGATAACTGGGCCCGAAGGCAACGTGGTGTATCAACCGGCTACGCAAGGAGCTTAAGGCGCATAGGCGTACAATAGGATATTCTGTATGACGGTTTTTACTGTGCTTAATATAGTGAAAGTGCTCAGCAAGAGCAGGTGTATCGGGTGCACGAAATTGCGTTCCATCGACAGAAAATAACCGGAGTCCATACCACGTATCATCAGCATCTTCTTCTTGTGTCCAATGGGCTGCACATAGGTGAAATAAGGCTTGGAGGGGGTCGCTACTCAGGCGCTGTCTCGCTTGAGGAATAGCACTTGGAGCAACCGTATCGCCCAGGGTATCAGTGAGTGTTAAATCTAACTTCTCAACAACGTCACTAATAGAGCGGTCGCGAAAAAGACCCATTGCAATGATAAGCCAGACGACAAGCTCAGCAGGTAACTTACGTTTGCGAATACTTGCTTTATCGGTCTGTTCGAGCACATTAGAAATCCACTCAAGAGGGATATGTTTCTGAAATGTAGATAAAGAGTCAGGAGTGGCGAATATATCTGTATCAAGTAACCAATGACTAAGCATAAAAATACCCTCATAATCAAAAGATGATAAGGGTATTGTGAAGCAACCAAAAGATCGGTCAACCGATCAAAAATACCTTAACTGATCGGTGTTA
>NZ_JADYXN010000081.1:0-1400 GCF_015864285.1 Pseudoalteromonas sp. NZS100_1 | reverse complement strand
TAATGCCAGTCAGTTAAGCTGACTGGCATTTTTCTTTTTATGGGGATACTTAGATGGTTTTGGCTTAACCCATCGGGGATATCTTCTATCCTCTCGTCTAGCTGGAAGCTTAAATAAGACCAGTGTATTGAGTAAGTGCTGCCAGTGTATTGGAATGTTCCCTGGACTCATTATAGATACTGACGAGAAATACTGAATGACAGCCATCGAACTGCTAGAGAAACTAAGCTGGTTAGGCCATATCCCTGTAACTGTCGCCGCCATCGTCATTATTCTTCGTATTAAATTATAGGCGAGTAACACGCCCCATAGCTCCTGACGCACCATGTCTGGACGCTTGCTTCTTAAATGGTATGCGCTATCAAGCATGGTTTGTTTGATTTCTCTAAACCCAAGCTCTATCTCCCAACGATGACAATATAATTCAACAATTTCATTACCTGGATAACGCAATCTATCCGTCATCGAGGTTAATATACGGTAGCTTTTACCCTTTATTGTTTTACTGATTAATCTCGCTTTAATCGTTTCAGGAACATCGGGAAAGTTTTTTTGTGCATGCTTTGTTGTTTTCAATTCAATGATATGGTCATTTTTACCCGCGCTGGAGATGATTTCATACTGTAAGTCGGGCCTTGCTGGTATCAGCCAGTGCCTCATCTTCCCAGTTTGGTGCCAACGATTTAACAGGCCTAAAGAATAATATCCTTTATCAAACATAGTCAGTGAATTATCTGGTGTACGTTCAATTAAACGCTCAGCTAATTTCATCTCGTTGGTTTTATAGTTATCAAACTCGCTACTGAGCAGTTGATGGCTGGTCAATTCCATATGACAGACCATGCGTATTTGAGGAAAGGCTGTATCACCGTATTGGTTGCTACCAGAAGAGAAGGCTTTACGATTATCAGGCGTGTCGGCTGTTCGCCACACAACACCGTCAACAGCTAATAGGTTCAAACCATTCCATGTTTCGAATGACTGTTGCTTATACATTGATTGAGCAGATTTATTGAAAACGTGTTTAACGGAATCATCACCTAACCTTTGTCTCGCCTGTACCATCGCACTTGGAGCAACGAGTTGGTTCTTGCCTGGTAACATGATATCTAGCTTATTAGCGATATTCCAAACCGATTCTTTTCGAAACAATGCCATGCCAATAACTGACCACAAAACGGCCTCAAGCGGTAACCTTCGCTTACGAACGGTTGCAATCCCAGCTTGTTGAAAACCTTGTTCAATGATTTCAGGGTCAAGAATTTCTGATAATTTTTCAAAGGTATGGTATCGGCTGCTTTCTTCAAGTGTTGCTTGCAGTGCTTGTTCTATATTCACAAAAAAATCCGTAGTTAGTTTCCTAACTACGGATTTTGCATGATCGTTTGGATCGGTCAACC
>NZ_JADYXN010000080.1:0-1414 GCF_015864285.1 Pseudoalteromonas sp. NZS100_1 | reverse complement strand
TCTTCAAATCTTGTTTGAGGGCACATTATGATTAACGAACATACTCATTGGGCAAAACAACAATTCGGTAAATCGGACTTAGGTGATCCAAGAAGAACAGCGCGTCTGGTAAAGTTAGCATCAACGCTTGCAAATGAACCAGGAAAACCACTTGTGAACATCACTCAATCCCCCGCCGATATGGAAGGTGCCTACCGCTTTATTCGCAACGAGAATATTGACGCAACGGCTATAGCCGAGTCAGGCTTTAAAGCCACGGTTGAACAAGCAAAAAGTCATAACTTATTGCTCGCATTAGAAGACACGACCACACTAATTTATAAACATTCCTCCATTCGAGATGATTTGGGTCATGTCGGACGAGGAGCAAAACAACGAGGCTTGTTAGCTCATAGCGTATTACTGTTTGCGCCAGACACAAAGCAAGTTGTGGGATTAATTGAACAGTCTCGCTGGAGTCGTGATATCAACACGATTGGAAAAAGAGAAAAACACGCGACGACTTCTTACGAAGAAAAAGAAAGTTACAAGTGGGAGTCAGCGTCACGAGCGATGGCAGAGCGGCTGCAAGGACAAATGGCGAACGTGATATCGGTGTGTGACCGCGAAGCGGACATCTACGAATACTTGCAGTATAAACTAACCGAGCAGCAACGATTCGTCGTACGCTCGATGCAAAGTCGTCATATTGAAGAAGGTGAGGATAAGCTCTATGCGTTTGCAAGCGAGCTGATGAGTGCAGGCACCAAACACATCCACATTGCACAAAAAGGAGGAAGAAAAGCCCGAAGCGCAACACTGGATATCACCTATGCGCCAGTGACACTCAAAGCGCCTTACAATAAGAAAGGACACTCCCTCCCAGTTTACTATGTCGGCTGTGCAGAGCGAGGAAACGCTAAGAACGGCTTAAGCTGGCACCTATTAACCAGTGAACCAGTCACCAGCAAAGAAGACGCCTTAGCTATCATCACCTACTATGAGCACCGTTGGCTTGTAGAGGAATACCATAAAGTCTGGAAAAGTGATGGTACGGATATCGAAAGTTTACGCCTTCAAAGCCAAGATAACATGGAAAGATTGGTGACGATTAATGGCTTTATTGCGACGCGAATATTGCAACTAAAGTTCACCAATGAGCAGCCTGATTCTCCAAGTTGTGAACAACTGTTATCTCCCAAAGCATGGAAGTTATTGTGGTTAAAGAGAATAAAAACACCATTGCCTGAAACTGCTCCAAATATGTCATGGGCGTATCAGGAACTGGCAAAGTTAGGAGGCTGGAAAGATACCAAGCGCACAGGGCGTGCATCTGTGAAAGTGTTATGGCAAGGATGGCTTAAGTTACAAGCCATCCTGGAAGGCTACGATTTAGCAAAATCTCTTGAGCCAGACTTGTGATCAAGAGACAGCT
>NZ_JADYXN010000079.1:0-1431 GCF_015864285.1 Pseudoalteromonas sp. NZS100_1 | reverse complement strand
CTTAGCTCAGCTGGTAGAGCAACTGACTTGTAATCAGTAGGTCAACCGTTCGACTCGGTTAGTCGGCACCATTTATTCAAAAGCCTCGCTTATAGCGAGGCTTTTTTGTTTTCAACTTGAGAATTAAAAATACCCATAGTTAAGAGCAAAGCAACTGATACCAATCTGCATAAAGATTAAGTCAATTTGATCCAGTCTCTAGAGCATATGCTTTTAACCGTATCTGGAACAGAAATGAATTTGTTCCACGCTTGCGAAACCTGTTCAACTATTTCTTCATAGCAACTAAACACATGATTAGATAGACAGTGTTGCCGTATCCAACTCCATACTTGCTCTATTGGATTTAACTCCGGGGAGTAAGGCGGAAGTTTTATTAGCGTGACATTATTGAATGGTTGTACAGTATCAATAGTATGCCAACCAGCGCCATCAACGATCACGACCGCATGACGTCCTGCCTCCGTGGCTTTTGATATTAATTCCATGTGTTGCGTCATGACGCCTTTATTGACGATAGGGCTGATCAGCGCTTCTGTTTTACCATTACTTGGGCACACTGCGCCAAATAAGTATCCATACTCAAACTGCTGTTGTTTTGTTGCACGAGGCCTCGAGCCTGTTTCAGCCCATAAGCGTGTTGTTTGATTTTGTTGTCCAAACCGTGCTTCATCTTGAAACCAAACATCAATGCGATCTAAAGGGAGATGCCCTGGGGTGTGAAGGATCGTTTCCACTTGGAACTTTTTTAAAAGCCTCTTGGCTTTCATTTGACTGCTTTGGGTGCTTAGAACGGCTTGTGACCCAACTAAACCCACGCTTCTTGAGCAGTTTGTAAATATGATCGGTGTGATATCTAATGTTGAACTGGTCATAAATATACTGAGCAATATCTTTCCCCATTAGTCTGCCTCCTTCTGAAGAACTTGCTGACTGTTTTACATAATCTGACAGTGTATTTAGTTGTTGTGAGGTTAATTTAGCTGGACGACCTTTAATCGGTTTGTTGTTCAAGCCAGCAATGCCATTGTTAAGGTAGCTTGAAACCCATTTATTGACACTGGCGCGCGCTGTATTTAGGCGCTTAGCAATATTCGTTCTGTTTTCACCCTCAAAGAATAATGAAACAGCAAGCAGGCGTATGCGTTTTCTTGCATTAGGCTCTTTACGTGATATAGCTAAAAGTTGCTTGGATTTTTCTAAGTTCAATTTAGTAAAAGTAGATAAGTATCAGTATGCTAATTAGATCACATAATTTGGCAGATTGGTATGACTTGTAATCAGTAGTCTGTATAAGTTATCCGTTCGACTTAGTTAGTCGGCACCATTTATTTAAAAGCCTCGCTTATAGCGATAACACCGATCAGTTAAGGTATTTTTGATCGGTTGACCGATCTTTTGGTTGCTTCACAATACCCTTATCATCTTTTG
>NZ_JADYXN010000008.1:0-172550 GCF_015864285.1 Pseudoalteromonas sp. NZS100_1 | reverse complement strand
ACCCACTTACTGACGGTTGATTTACCCACCCCCATCGCTTTGGCTGCTTCTTCTTGAGTATAACTTTGGTCAACTACGAGCTGAGCTGTTTCTAATTTTATTGCTGCAGAATACGTTGCGCGTTTTAATTTCGTCATTTTTCACCCAAATTTGTATGCTTATCAGCATAGCATTTCTTTCTTAATGGGTGGCCAAAATCACTGTACCACTACATGATGCATATTTTTCACTTAATCTCATTTTTATAAATCAATCCAGCTATCAATATCAACCAATTCAGTAACACTTGCATTTTTAGGGTTATATATCCATTCTTGATCAAATACTTCTCTTAGCCGTTTACTTAAGTAACAATTTCCCACGACTAAAGAATAAAACTTATTATCTTTTTGTTTTAAAGCAGAAATAATATCAATTTTTTTGCTTGGGAGGCTTCCCATAATAAAATCAGAAACGATAAGTAAGTCTGCTTTGTTGTATGTGTTTTCTGTCATTAAATTAAGTGCATGGCTAATAGCTGGTCCTACATCCGTTCCGCCATAAAACGACATTGATAAAAAGTCAGCCAGTTTATCTAAACTAAAACCCTTAGATAGATCCAAGGTATTAATTGAAGTAGAAAAGTTGATTATGTAGCAGTCTCTATTTTCAGCTTGCGCTTTTAGTGACATAACTAAAGCAACTGCTTTTGCAACAGTTTCAGGCGCTCCTTGCATTGAACCACTAGTATCAATACATATAATAACGGGGCCCTTTTGCTTATCTTCCTCAACGGTCAACTCCTCTTCTACTTCAAATTCCTCATCAACAAATTGCTGCCCAGACATTTCGAAGCACATCAAAGAAGATTCAACATACTTAAGATCAAATAATATTGAGGTATCCTCGTCACTTAATAGCGCCAACTCAGAAGGTAGTGCATGCTCAATATCTTTAGATAGTTTAATACCAACTATTTCTTCTTTAGAGTTGATATCAATTATGGGCGACTTTTGTATAAAAGAATGAGTAACTGTTTCTATTTTTTCACTTTTTTTAACCTGATTAATACGACCTAACAAGTCTAATAGCTTTTTTATACCTTCATCACTATGAATTAGTTCCATTAAGCTTTTAACTTTAGCTAAGTTATTAAGCTTCAAAGAACCACTTGAAAGATCAAGTAAAATGCCTGGTTCAATACCTATCGTACTCAATAAGGTAAGCATTTCATCAATAAGCTTTAGTTTTTCAATTAAGCTTTTTAAAAGCTTATCTCTTAATAGAGATATTTGCTCTAGCTCCCATTGTTCATATAGTGAACATAGTAATTTTTGCCACTCCTTTGCCAATAAATTAGCAGAAGTGGCTAAATCACTAGCAGCTTGAACGTTCTTACTGTTTGGCGTAACAGCCTCATTTTTAAGGTGAGCTAAATCTGTATCCCAAAAATCTATGTTGTAATTAACGTTACTTTTTAAACACAAAGCTTTGTATTTATTTAACGCAAGTTCATATTTTTTTGTGGTTATGCTATCAAAGTCTAAACCAGTAAAGGCATTCAACTCATTTTGAGCATCGTAATAAGGATACTCTAATAAGCAATGCCGGTTCGTTTTATCGGCCCAATTTTTTAAGCGTTCTTCTACTTGTAATGCTAAGTTGGGCGCTTGCTCAAATACACTTTTGTAATCTTTATGCATTTCGGCCAGCATAGTGATTGTACACTCATCAACTTTACGCACTACATAACCCTTTTAAACGGTCGCAATCTTTAATTCTTAACTTCAAATCACTTATTTGCTGATTAATGCCATTTAGCGCTATATTGCATGATTGTTCAGATACAAACGGTGAGTATAAAGAAGCCACATACTCTTTTTGTTTACCTTCACACAACTCTAAATTTGTTCTTAAGCTTTGTGTCAGCTCATCAACTTCAACTTTTAATGCATCAATTAAGCGGCTATTTACGTTTTGCTTCTTTTGCCCTTTTTTATATAAAATTTCTGGAGTGAAAATAGCTTCAGCATCATAATAAGTATGGTTGATATCATTAGCGTTAATTAAGCAACTTCCTTGCTTATCGAAACTACAGTTGAAGTTTTCCAGTTCTTGCCCTTGAACATTCACCGGGTTGAATTCATCCTCACTTCTCATTTTGCTTTTTTCAATATACAACGTTTTCGTAGCTTTCCTCTTATCCCAATTATTACCAAACTCAAAGTTAATCACTGCTTTAAAAAATTCATTCCCATCAATATTTACAGTATCGTACACATCTTTTTCATGAAAAATTTCATTAGTAATTTCTTTATCAAGCGCATCTTTTTTTCTATCAAGCTCTGCTAAGCTTAACTCTGGCGAAAAGCCAGATTCTTCTATTGCATTGTTTACTATGCTCTCAACATCTTCACGGTTGGCTTCTGTAGTCCAAAGGCAATAACGTAATAATAAAGCATCGCTGTGATTCGTTTGTTTGCGGTTATTAAAAAATGCCGAGGCTTTTAGCAATTGTGCTGCTTTTTGCCAACGTCTGTCTGATACATAAACTCCAAGCTCTTTAAATTGCTCCGACAGTTCTTTTCTAATTAAATGAATTATTGTTAACGTATCTTGTGAAAGCTCAACCGTATCAATTTTTTTAAGCCAGCTAGCCCATTCATTATTTTTAATCACTACATCATCAGCTACTTTAATTTCAGCATGAGTTGGTTTACTACTAATTAGGCTTTCAAAGTTTTCTTTTATTTCAATTGGCCCAACCATTAACCTGATGATAAAACGATCATATAGAGCATCTAAGCCTTGGTTTTCTTCAGGCGTTTCGTTTGATGCTGCAATTAGGGCCTTTAAAGGTGCTTTTTCGAGCTCTTGCCCATTTTTATATATGCCCTCATTTATAAGTGTTAATAAGCCATTTAATATTGCAGGGCTAGACTTCCAAATTTCATCTAAAAAAGCGAACTCAGCTTTAGGCAAATAATTATCAGTTTTACGTGTGTATTGATCTTCTTTTAACGCTTTAATCGATACCGGCCCAAACAACTCTTCTGGTGTACTAAAGCGGTTCATTAGGCATTCAAAATACGAAGGGCTATCGAATGCTTTTGCTATACGACGTGATATTAAACTTTTAGCTGTTCCGGGCGGGCCATATAAAAATGTATTTTGTCCGGTCAGCGCACCTAATAGCGCAATAGGAATAATATCTTCACGCTCATGCATACCTACCGAAATTTGGTCAATTAATTTTTTTATTCTTGTTTGTAAACTCATTACTTATTCCTTTAAATTACTGCTAATGCTTTGTCTGTTGCTTGTGCAAGCGCTTTAAAAAAGCGCAAACACTTTTCAAGCTCATCTTTTTTAATTATTTGTGGTTGAGTAGTATCAAGCTGTGCACGATGGACAGCCTCCCCTCTTTTAGAAATCCACTTATTTAACTGCTCTCTAGCATCTTTTGGTAACACATTAGGCCATAACCATTGCTCAGTAACATCTATACCAAAAAACTCTTCAAATAGCTTTTTGGTTTTATTTGAATTTGGGTTATGAAAAAACTTTAAACGTTCATGTAATTGCTTTTCTGCAAAGTGACCAAATTGAGAGCCTTTAATTAAGCTAAACTTGGCATCAAAAATTTCAGTTACCACATCTTCAACATAGGTTTCCCATGCTGTTAGGGTCATTATCAGGCTCGCTTTCTTTAAAACATCATATGAGCATAATTCTGGGTGATTATTTAGCGTTTCAAAGCATGCTAATAGTTGTTCTGCTTCAGATAGGGTTCTATTAAAATTTTGTAATGAGAGGGTCATTTTCTTCCTTAAATATTTAACTAACAATTAGGTGTTTGTTAGTACTGCTTTATTTTTGTAATGCTATACAAAAATTTATAAAAATATAATTTCACAAGCTTGCGAAAACTTAATTGAGTTGGTTTTAGCCTTTTCTGTAGTCACTAAAATTAATAATATTACTGGTATCAACTATTTCGTTTGATTGCCCATGATCACGTTGTCGATTAGTGATAAGCGATTGGCAGTAACTTAATAATCGCTCTATTGGCGTAAACTTCTCTTTTCGAGCAGTTGCTTTATTAGTAATGCGTTTAGGCTGGGTGTTTAAGTAAACGGCTAGTTCAATGGCAAGATCTTTAGGTAACTCATAAAACCCCTCTTCTTTTAATGTTTGGGTAACCCAAAGTGCAGCGTCGCTAATATGGCCGCTGATGCTTAAATCTGTATTTTTAACCCAGTGCGGAGTAAATTCTATTTTAGATAGTTCACTCAACAGCACCGCTATATCGCTGCGAGGTATTAGCTTATACTTCTCAAGCGTTTGAGCCAATATCAATTGCCATTCATACGCAAAGTGCTGCGTTAACTCCTCTTGCGATAACTTAAAATTAACAGGTATAAAAAACGTAAAGCGGCTATTAGCCTCACAAACAATGATTGTTTTTTCACGAGATTTATAGCTGTTATCAATAATCTGCAATTGCCAGTTAAAGCAACTTGTATTGCTTATGAGCGTATTTACCCCAGCTTGTTTACCAGATTCATGTGGCAAGCGAGGTAAATCAGCTTTTAGGTATTTATTAAGTGCGTTTGAAGCGCAAATTTGGAGTTTCATATTCAATATGTGTTTTCTGATCCCTTAATAGCTAAGTGTTCGAAAACAATAATAAGAGGTAGCAATTAAAGCTGGCACTAATAAAACGAACGAAAATAAATTAATCTTTTTGTTAACTTTAAATATTAAACCTTTAATTTCATCATTTTTACTAGTCAATTCCAATGTTGCTTTCTCTTGTTCTTCAATAATTTTAGCTATTTTATTATTAGTGTCTTCTAATCCATGGAATAATTTATCAACCTTGGAATTTAAAGAACTATTCCTATCTAACAGTTCTTTATGACGCTCATCTATCTTGTTACTAAAAGAAACCAACATACCTTTAACGGTATCACTTGAGCATATTATTTCAGACACCGCACCTTCAATAGACTTATTAAAAACTAACAGCTGTTGTTCAACTCTATCTTTATTTTCACTAATAATTTCTGCGCTATTTTTAGCTATATCGTTTAAAACACGCTCTTCTGAACGTGAAATTTTTTTTGTTAATTGTTTTAATAACTCATCTTTATCTGCACTCACCAAATCAAGCTTTTCATTGGCCTCTTCTAGCGCATCTCCTACAGACAAAATATCATTTTTTAATTTTTCCAAGTCATTGATAACAGGAGCAAGTGGTTGCTTAACGATTCTCCCCATTAACTCAGTTAACTGTGTTTCTTTATTATTAATCCCACTGTTTGTAATCATATTCTAATCACTTTTTTCCATGTAAAAGCTCTAACGTATCTCTCTGAGCACTTAATTCACAAAATGAGACTAACTGCATAAAAGCATCATATTCATCATCTTCAACTAAAAATGCATCAATTTTTTTTGTTATTGATGCATGAAACTCTTGCTTCAATATATTAATAAAAGTTTCAAACTTTGTTATATCTTCCTTCATTAATTTTTCAGTATTTATAACTCTTATTTTCAACTTGTTTAATAAACTTTTTTTTACATGTGATTCTTTCTGTAGCTTTCTTTGTTCATCTTTGTTTATCAATATGCTCGCCTCAAGTTGGCTTTTTTTATTGTTATTTTTTTTATTCATTGTATTAATTGCTTTAATCCAAGAACTCTCCCACTGCAAAAGAATAAATTCTTCTGATTTTTTCCTAGCCGTTTCTACTTTATTTTTATCATGGTGGTAGTTTTTAATTGATAAGTATTTTTTTATAAAATATTTATCTAAATCTTTTTCAACCTGCTCAAATATCGTTCGAACCTCATTATTAATCACGCTAGGATTTGGCTCCATAAAAGTTTTCTCAACATCTCTCCAATATGCTTTATTATTAACAACTAAGGATTGGCTTAAATTTAATTCAATTTCATTCAGTTGAGATTTATAATTAAGTATCAGCCTTTTGAGAGAAGTAACACTGTCTTTCTCTGGGTTTCTATCAATTTTAGAGTGACGCTCACTTTTATAAACAACTATCAAGTCATTAATATTGCTTTTTAAATTTTCACTTGTACCGTACTCAATTAACTTAATTTTTTTATTTAACTGTTCAAGCTCTCGTTCATTTAATTTTTTATAGATTTGAACATCTTCATCAATAGCTTGAATCTCTCTGATGATATTTTTTTCGTCCTGTTTCAACCTCTCTAATTTCTTTTTATAAATATATTCGATCCTTACATGACTATCGAGCATATTTCGAAGACGACTGACAGGCGATACAGAAGCATGTATTTCATCAATTAATGTTGCTCGAAGTCCATTAATTAATGGTTTTAACTTTCTGTAAAGTACAGGTTCCTGCTTTTCTAGATTCTGCCAGCTATTTCCAAATTCAAGAGGGAAAAATAGGTTCTGATTTTTACCTTCATTACTTAGCTCTCCAAAGCGCTGAATTTGCTCAATCAGTCTCGCTCTAATATCACTGATATTAACTTCTTCTTTCTTACGAATTAGGTTTCTTATTGATTGAGCTGAGTAAGAAAATGTCGTTACTATACGAAAACGTCCAAGCATGGCTTGCCAATTATCTAGACCCGGAAGACTCATAGCCTCTGAGTTTAGAAAACTCAAATCATCTCCCCTTCCAACTAATAAAATTAAATCAGCAAAAGGGAGATAAGCTTTTGCCATAGCATATACATGCTTTTGCTCTGTAGCATTCGCAGGATTATCACCGGGTAAATCTAAAATACGTATATTAGCGCATTTTTTAGCAGCGATAGGAAAGAAACGTGTTGGTATATCTACAATACATGGAGAATTAAAAGACTGAGTTTCATTTTCCATACTCTCTCTTAAATCACTTAGAGCTATTATCATATCGGACTCAGCAGCATAGAACTCTTTTTTAGAGTTGATTGTCAAAGCCCAATTTTCACTTGTAGAACGACAGTATTCCATAGTTGTTGCAGTGGCTGACTTCCCAGCCTCTCTTCCTCCCCTTAGCACTTGGGAAACTTCACTTATTTTATCTGAATGAATACCGAGTAAATCAAGAAGAAGTGTCGTTTTTCCTACTTGAGTCTTGCCGTAAACAACTACAAAAGGATCTACCTGCTTTCCTTTCATCGATAATGTTTTTTTTATATCGTGACTCATAGAGCTTATTAATCGCTCGTATGCATCAAACGCCCAGTCCAAGTTAGATAGATATAACTCAGACCAGTATTCAGTTAGCCAATCATTAATCATACTCAGCAGTTTGCCCAACTAATAATGGATTTAAACCGCTTGCTGAAGAATCAATTTCAGCTTTAAGATCATTTGATAAAACAATTACATCAGCTAAAGCCTTTGTTAATCTTTCCTTACGCATTAAGTGTTCATCTAAATGATAGCGTTGTCGTAAAATAAACTCTAATCTAGATCTTGCTGAGCGCATTACTTCATCAAAACTGCTGCAAAAGTTTGCATAATGAGAATCGGAAATTGCATTAAGCAAAGAGTGTGCTTGAATACTTAACTCTTGCTCTTGTTTCCTGAGTCCTGATACAGCTTTGGTTGTTATATAGCAAGCAGCAATAACGGCAGTAACAGCAATGGCGGCAGGGTGAAGCATAACAGGGGGAACACTGCCACCTTCTGGCTCACTGGTTGATTCTTCGCTTGCAGAATCATTCGAACTGGTTTCAGTTTCTTTATCTTTGGTATGACCAAAAAGTGTACCTAGTATGTCTGAATCACCATCACTAATAACGTCTACAGCTAATAAAGCAGCGACAGCTTTGAGAGCATTTCTACCTTCATTTGCGCCATTACGAATTGCCTCCACACTCTGCTCTATTAACTCACCATTATCATTCATCTTTAATTTAAGTTCATCAGCTAACAACTTAGACACAGAGTATGACAACCTCGCATATTCAAGGGATATAATAGGTATCAACCTTACACTTTCAGCTAGTTTTTTACTTGTTTCGCTACTAGTATTAAAGTTATGGTTTAGTACTATTTTGATGTCGTTCTTTATTTCTTCGCTTAATACTTTAAACTGAATTGGTTGACCTGATTCCCCAGCATAACCAAGTTCAATAAGTTTTTTAGTGTTCGGTAACTTAGGGGGGTCATTTTTACTTATCTCTATCTCAGAATTGTTTACTGCTCCTAATTTTTCTAAAGTCAAACCTGTTAATTGAGTAGCATAACCAGAAAGAAAGTTACTTCCTTCTTGTTGCCAAGCTTCTTCAACAGTTTGCTGTGCTTTTGTCTTTATTTCAGTTGTGCTGTCAAACGCACTAGTCATCCAATTTTTGAAACCTTCATGATCTGAAGCTAACTTTTCGTCTAGGTTCTTAGTCGCATTTTTCAGGTTCTGGTTTACATGTGCTCTTGCAATTTTTTTGTGCTCTTCTCTTAATGATGTAACAGCCTCATCAAATTCACCTAGAAGCTCTTTACACATTAATGCACTCTCTGTTGCTTCAGAACTATTAAAGATAAGCCTAGCCTTAGATCTAATACTATTTAAAACTTTAGTTAAATCTCGGCCAATTAACTGTGCTAGATTATTAATTTGAAAAACACGATTCGATTGCCCTGTATAATTTAGTTCATCAATCATGTTAACTAATTTCGGCATCCACTCTTCACAGTAATCAGAATCATCTGTTCCAGTCAATATTATCTGCTTATCAATTCGGCTCTCATCTATTTTGAAAGTGTTCATTGCACTATTTTTGAGTTGACTTTGGCGATCTGAGTTTCCTTTGTATGATTCAGTTTTAGAAATAACAACACAGGGTTCGCAATGCTTTAACTCATTTGCAAGCATATCCTTTGTAATATCAAGCTGTTGTTGATTTGCCATTCTTGTTTCGTCTGTAACAACTATACAACCACCTGCAGCTATCATTGCCTGACGCATTAACTCTTGCCAATCTTTATTATCTCGATCTTGTTTTTCATAGCCTGGTAAAAGTAGCCAAGACTGATTCTCCCTCTTAAAATAACGTTTTGGTACTTTTAAGACTGGGAGTAAATCTTCTGCTGAAGGGTCTGTTATAACTTGATTAAAGTTTTCGACATTTATAAGTACATCTTTTATTAATAGCTGATCTCCAATATCACTTTTTTGTAAACGTCTTACATAGCCCTGCGGTGCACTTACTTCATTAGTTTCAATAATCATAACGGGTAATTTTTCACCGCGCCCTTCGTTGCCTTGTAGCCAATCTCCACAGTCATAAATTTTAGACATTAAAGTTGTTTTGCCTGCCCCTTGCGAGCCACCTACTGCAATTATCCACTCATTCCCTAATATTTCAGCTAACAGTAACCGACGCATCACAGCTAATAATTTTTTATCTATTTCTTCATTAGCAAGTACATTGGATGCCCCCCTTAATCTGCGTAAAGTACTGTTAAGCTCTTTTAAAAAAATCTCTGGTGATTCCATATTCCACTATCCTAATTGTCTAAATATATTTACTTTTATAATCAATTAATAATAACTTATTTTTGTATTTGAGACCGCTAAGATGGTAGCGGCTCTCAATATTATGCTTTTATCTTTCGAAATTAATTTCACAAGCTTGCAAAGTAGCAAGCTCATCCTCAATGCCACTTAACCTCTCAACCCCATTGACGACATTAGCTCATGCTCACTCACAACTTCAGGCGTTACTACAGCGTCCCTTAGCATGGTTTTCTTTGCGAGTAGCTTGTCTAAGTTCACATCAAACGAATCATATTCTGGATGTAAAAGGCAGGGTAAGTGAATAAATACAGGCTTTTTTTGACCAATACGATAAACACGGTCGGTAGCTTGAGCCTCTTTTGCGGGGTTCCAGTGGCGCTCTAAGTGCACTACATGGTTTGCACCAACAACCGTTAAGCCAACGCCTGCCGCTACAGGCGACATAATTATAATGTTAAAACCTTCTTGTGCTTCAAAGTCAGTGATCATTCCTTTACGAGACAGCTGATCTTTTTTTGTAGCAATCGCTTTACTATCACCGTTAATAACATGGATATTTAGCTCATAAATTTTGTCTAAGCATATTTTAAGAACAGCCTGGAGCTTTTTAGTTGTCGCAAAAATAATTACCTTCTCTTGTTTGTTTTTTATATCTGACAATATATCTAACAACATACGTAACTTTTCAGACTCTTGTAGATTACGCTGTGCCTCTTTGGCATTATTAGGTGGCTGTTTAAAAACTTCATCAAGCCTTGGGTGCAAGCTAACAGCTCTTAATTTTTGTAATACTGTTAAAGCATGCCCACCGCCCTGTTCTTTTGCTTTCTCTTGCCTGTAATCTTTTACAATTTGGTTATAGCCAAGTAACTGGCCACCTGTCATATTACGCGCAAGCTCTGGTGCAAATGCCATGTTGTCTGCAAGATTTTTATGAATACCTGTTTTTATTGTTTTAGCCGGCATTCCAGTTAGCTCATCTTCTTTGGTTCGGCGTAACATAAACTGCCCAACCGCATTTCTTAAATCAGTACCGACTTCTAAGCGTACCTCTGCTTTTTCTTCTTCATTAGCACTGCTTATTGGCTTAATCCAGCGCTCTCTAAAATAACCCCAATCACCTAATAACCCAGGCTGCGCTGTATCCATTAAGCACCAAAACTCGCTTAAACTGTTTTCAACAGGGGTGCCCGTTGCCAATAACTTAAAATCAGCTTTTAAACCTTTAGCTGCGCGTGTAGCTTGCGTATTCGGATTTTTAATATTTTGAGCTTCATCAAACACCACAACTCCCCAATCAATCACGCACAAAGAAAACTGGTAATCACGTAATGTCTGATAGGTAGTAATAACAACACGCCTATCCATATCTAAGCGCTTTGTAGCTGCATCAGCACCCACGTTCAACGCGTAGCGAATAGATTTATGATCAGCATGTGAGTCATCAATCACGCTCGTCAGCTGCATAGACTCTCTTTCAGCGCCTTTAACCTTAAACTCATTTAAATCCCTAGCTGACTGTAATACCTTAATATCTCTAAATGGTGAGTCATTAAACGTTACTGCAATCTCTTGTTCCCAGTTTTCTAATAAACTAAGCGGAGCCACTATTAAGATTGGTTTTTCGGATTTATCATTTTGCTTTTGTATTGATAAATACTCAGCCAGCATAACTAACGTCATATACGTTTTACCAAGCCCCATATCATCCGCCAGTAAAGCCCCTTGCACCCTATACATATCATCATGATTATCCAATTGCGCTGATTGAAGTAACGACAACATCCAGGTAATTCCTGACTCCTGATGCGGAAAAGGAGTTCGCGCCAAATTAGTCCGGTCAAAGCTAATATCTTTATCAAGCTGTGAAACTTTATCAACAATATCTTTATTGTGTTCTTCGCTATCTTTAAGCAGTAAAGAGACTTGTTCTTTTTTAACTGGTAAATCATCAGTTTTAGGTATGTCAGAGTTATGAGATGGATTTGCTAAATTTTCTCTTACTTCTGCAAGCGTTTCACTAACCCGCTTTTCATCTCGTATATCAATTAGCTCATCATCAACAATGACACTATCGGCATTTTGCCCTTTAGCTTGCTGGTAACTTTTCTCAAACGATACAACATCTTCCTCGCACTCAAGTAACTTAACCAATCGCTCTGTCGGCTCACTGTCTGCATTAGTCGAAAACCAACCATTGCTGCCATCGCTGTCCTGCCCAAAAGGAATGTGTACCATCTTGCCAATACCAGCAACTCTAAGAGAAAACCCAAGATCGAGGTTAAGAATCGACGCATCTAAAAAAGCTGAAGGGGTTTTGATAAACTCGGCAACTTTATGTGCAGGAATGGTTCTATTTTGAAGTACTTCTTTAACGGCTTGTTTTTTATCGTCAGTCAATAAAACAATGCGGTCTTTTATTCGCATTACTTGCCCGTCGGCCTGTAGCTGAGCTAAACGATTTTGTAAGTCTTCAGATGAGGAACCATCTCCAAAGCTTGGAGTAAGCTCTAAACTACCATCTGCGTTTTGATTTGCTGTTACTGTAATTTGTTCTGGCTGTACTAAATCAAACTTATCAAAATGTTTTAAATCAAGTACCAATCCATCTTTAACTGCTTGCTGTAACTTAGCTACAGCCAACACATTGTTCAGTTCAGTACGCTCATCAGGTTTAAGTGAAGAGTGCTCTTCTACGGCCAAAACAGCATTAAGCTGCTCAGGCTTCATTAAAAACTGAGAGTGCTCGCTAAAAGCGAGTATTGGGCCTTTTCTTTTTACTGGGTATTTTTGATGTTCTAGCTTTGCAAACAACTGCAGCGTAAAGCTACTTTTAGTTGTTCTACCTTGAATATCAACGTCAAAGTCGTTATTAAAAAAAGGCGGTAGCCCTAAAACGTCTGTATCTTCGGGGTCTAATAAACATGCTTGTTCACTGTCTAGTCTAAAGCCATTAGGGATAGACTGTGCAATGTCTCGCTCTTGTAGCATTTTGAGTACAACATGCTGAATAAGCTGGCTACCTCCGCCCTCACCTTTGTTAAGGCAGTGGAATGATGCTTCATCAGTGGCAAAATTAACGCCATACGAGTCATACACTAAGGAGTATCTATCATCTGATAAATGAATATTTTTATTGTTAGGCAAAAGCCCTTTTATCAAACTAACAAGTGACATATATGTATTAATTCCCTTTAAATATTCCTAACTTACAACTTACTCAGTCAGTCAACTAAATACCAATAAAAATCATCATCTCTGATAACTTTATTTTCTGATAACATTGTATAAAGTTTAGAGTTAACTACCGAACGCTCGACTTTTATGTTAAACATATTATCTAAAACCTTAACCAACTCTTTAGCTTTAATAGGCTGGTTAAGTTGTAGAGCTTTTAATAAGTTAATTTCTAAAAGATTCTTTTCTTCAATGTTTCTTCTAACAACTGGTAATCCATAACGGCTTACGTAATTTCTATACTCATCTTTGTAAAAAAGCTTTTCTAAATCGAGTTCAACACCGTTTTCAGTTAAAAACTCTATCGCTCTGTTTTGCCAAGTTGTAGGCGAATGAGTTATGTCCTTATAATTATTATTAGGATATGTAGTTCTAAACTCTCGAGGAAAACGATGGATTAGGTCTGATCTGGTCAATTCACTAAGCGTATAATCTATGAGCTTTTCACTTGGTAGCCCCATATATATCCAAAGTTTAAACTCATGAGAACCTTCAACAATATGAAAGTCACCACAATCTAAATAAATAATTGAGGTATGAGTTTCTTGGGAGCCAATTAAATTTATATAATTAATATTCAAATTATTCCCCAACAGGGTCTTAACTGTCTTCGCAGCATTTGTACCAAGCATTAGCCGCGTGTTACGCACAAAACCATGATCATAAAGCCCTTCTAAAAAACGCTTACGTGCAGGAAACATTCTATTTAACGCTTCATCGCCGGTGTAATTTGCGTACTCTTCAATAGCGCCTAAAAATAACCGCAAGTCTTCTTTGGCAAGCCAACTTGTTACTGCTTTTACTCTACTCTCACCAATGGGCTTCCACCACTGGCGGTAATTTGTAGCTGTATTAGCAATACGCGGGTCGCCAGCTAAATTCAATACAAAGTTTTGCCATATTTCACTTGGTGCGCCAGCAGAGCGGTCAATAATAATTTCAAGCGCTATGTGCCCTATTCGTTTACCTTCTTCAAAAGGCATTGTGGCAACATCTTGTTTTAATAACTCGTACAAAACATCATGTTGTTCACCAACAGGAATTTCTTTCAGTGTATCCAGGTAATATTGCGCGTGGCAATTATCTAAAAAACGCCCTTGCGGCAGCTCGTTTAAGCGTAGTTTTTTTAATTGTTCGTTTAAGTCTAAGTGGTTTTGTTTGGCAAGGTTAACCAAAGCCTTAGGAGCTGTTAAATCAAACAGCCATTTAGCCTGATTAAGCACAGACAAAATTGTGTCACTTGTATTTTTGCGATCTTTTAAACGTTGCTCTATTTGCTGGTTAAGCCACTGCGTTAATCGATTAAAAATATTGCCATCAACCAATACATCAAAATAACGATAAACTAACGAAATTAAATTCATTAACGACGACATACCAAGTTTGGGATGTTTAGCTTGAATGTAATCTATTGTTTCTTCGTTTAATGAGCCTTTTCTTACGTCTTCTTTATCAATCCATAACTGAGTTAAAACACGCACACCTTTGCGTTTAAGCAGCGTATTTTTTAATTGTGTAATATCCCTACTTAATACACATTGCCTTACCTGTTGCTCAAGCGCTTTAAATTCTTCGCCTTGCCCTGCACCGTCGGCAATTTTCTTTGTTTGTAAAGTCAGGCTATTCCACTGCTGTGAAAATCGCTCCCAGCTAAATTCTGAAAGCTGAGGAATAGGAGGTAAAAGCAACATAATTAAGGCATCTCCAAACGACTTCTTACCGTTTCATATTCTGCACTAGTGGGTCTGCGAATAGTAAAACGTATGTCTATTCTTCTGTTAGACCTAAAATCACTTTCTGTTAGCTCTTCAACAACCATGCGCCTTGTTGCCGCATAACCACTAACCGAAAAAAGCGGGTTACCTTCTTTGTTAGTAATATCTGCTAAATCATGTTGGCTTGGCAGTAACTTACTCCAAAGCTCCCATAACGAAATCGCCCTGAAGGTCGATAAGCCCCAATTACCTTTACCCAGCATACCGTTAAAGTTTTTACTATCGGTGTGCCCTTCAATAAAAATAGTATCGAGAAATTGCTCGCGGTTATCTTTATTTATAACCTCAGCTAGCACCTCACCAATTTCAAGTGCAGTGTCTTCAAACTGCGGACTTATATTAAATGCAGCGCTATCAAATCCTAAAATATCGTTAGGAATACTTAATACCGTTTCATTTTCGCTTACAGTAACTTGTATACCTCGCTTACGCAGTAACTCAGCGGCTTCGTGTAATATAGTTTTACGAACACCCTCAGCCATGTGCAGCATTTCTAGCTCTTGGGTAAATGCTTGTTGCTTATTTTCAAGCTCTTGTTTGGCTTCCATAAGCTCAACCATCAACACAACAGACGCTAAAACAAATAAAATAAGTAAGCCCGACAAAATATCCGAAAACGACATCCAATACGGGTTTTCTTCATCAACATTTACTTGGCTGCTTCTAAATATCCGCATTAGCTACGCTCCAATTCATCCACTAAATCAGAAATAGAGCTCACTGTTCGGCGCATCTGGTCACCAAACTCAAGGGTTGTGGTATTCCAGGTTTCCATGCGTTCTTTAACTTGGGTATTTACTTCTGATGAATAGCTGCGTAGCCACTCATTCGTTTGCTTTTCAATATCCGATACTTGCTTAGCTAACGTATTACTTAGCCCCTCAAAAGACGCCTCAACACCACTTATAAACTCTATTTGATGCGTTTTCATTTCACTAAAGCCACTTTGAGCTAACTTTGCTGTATTACCAAACTGCTCTGTTGTAGCAACAAGCGACGTTTCAAGCCCTCTAAGCACTTTAGCTTGTTCAATTACATGGCTCGCTAATGCATCATTTTGAGCTGAAATACCTTTAATAGTGTCGGTCATGTCTCCTAAGCGCGTATCAAACAACTCTGTTGCTTTAACTAAATTGCCCGATAACACCCCAATTTGGTTTGAGCTGTTACTTAAGTTTTGGCTACTTGTAGCCGATGACTCAGCAACCGCTTTAAGCTCTCCAATAACTTCTTTATGCTGTGCAATAACCGAATCCATATGCGTTTGCGTACGTTTTACTGCATCAGTCATCGAGGTAAGCATTTGGTCTTGTTGTGCTAGCCACTTACCTAACTGCGTTTGTAATTGCTCTCGATACTCTGAATCACGTTTAGTGGCTTCAAGCTGTTGGCAGCTAATTAATGAGCCAAACGTTTCTTCAAGTGCCTTTTGGCGCTGCTCAGAGCTTTGCATAAAGCTTTGTAAACTTGTTTCAAGGCCATTGGTAAACGCTTGTTGCTGCGCCGTTGTTTTTTCGTTTTGGCTCGAAAGCTCATTAACAAATCCACGATTCGATTCGCCCATCGCGCTTTGTACTTGGGCCATCGAGTCAGAAAGCTTATTAAGTGTTTGCGATTGCTCAGTTAACCAACCACCTAATACCGACTGTAAATTATCTACATGGTTTGCTTCACGCGTTGCTTGCGATTGCTGCTGCGATTCAATCGCCGTAAACAGCTTTTGCTCCATAAGCTGCTGGCGCTCTTCGCTTTTGCTCAGCATAGATTCTAGTTGGTGATTAAATTGCGATGACGCACCCGCTTGTTGCTCAGCCATTAACTCAGCTTGTTTACTGCTTTGTTCAAGCACAGCACTCATTTGCCCGCTCAAGCTACTTACTGCCTCGTGCATTTGCTCAGTCGACTTTTGTATAAGCTCGCCTTGGCCTCTACCTGCCGCTTGCATGCTTTCGGTAAAGTTACTAATTAAATGCTCTAACACGCCGCTGGTTTGTTGGCTGGCATTACTCACTAACGACTGCATAGCAGGTGCCATTACATTGTTAAGTGCATTGGTAAAGGCCTCCTGCATGTCTTTGTTCATGCCTGAAATAGTTTCTTGTAGGCGGTCACCAATACGCTCATGTAATTCTTGCAGCGCTTCACTACTTTCACTGGTGTTTTTAGAAATATCAACAAGTGACTTTTCAGCAGGTAAACGAGGGAATAAAAAGTCAATTTTCTGCTGAATCTTAACTACCTTTTTAATTATTCGGCGTTCTGTGTTTTTTTCAAAAATATTAAGTAATAAGCTAAGCCCCACACCCCAAACAGAGGTAACAAATGCCATTGCGGCACCGTTAATCATGCTTGCAATACCACCCTTAAGCGCTTCTATTTCGTTGCTTTCCATGTGCAGCCCTTTTAAGCCCATAGTTAAGCCTAAAAAAGTACCGAGTACACCAATTGCAGTTAAAAATGAAGGAGCTGCTGCTAGTAATCTATTTGAAGTGATACCCGAGGCAAGCGTTCTTGGGTTAAAAAAGTGCTCTGCGTCTAATGTGTTATACACACCCTTTTCACGGTGATCGAGTACTAAGCTTTCATCAAACTCACGCCAAAGGTTTTTAACTACGTTGTCATTAGATAATTTAGCTTTATCTCTAATATCAGCAATATTATCGTAAAGAGACTCTGTAGTTTGTTTTGCTACAATTTCTTCAACCTTTTTAATTGTTTTTTTACTGTTATGCTTTAGTAAAAGTACCCAACCAACAGCAAATACAAAAAGTAGTACCATAATAATTATAAATGAACGCCCTAACCATGCATTTGGCCATAATAAATCAGCGTTTAATAACAATCCTTCAAACATGCCTTACTCCTAATCCCTTAGTTTACGGGTAGTAATTACTTAATAAGTGGTTAATAGTTTATTTTTTACTTAATAATTAAAGTCATTAATAAAAAAATATCTATCAGCTGTTAGTTTTAATTTTAATATATGAACACTTAGCTCTTTAGCGATTTCGGCTTGGGTTGGTTAAAAACAAGTTGGTGCCGTTGCTTTCAAAGCGCTTATTCCAAACCAAATCAAAATAAATACGGTGGTTTAAACCTATTTTTGCCGCTTCATATTTTAAAAAGTTTTGTATATCTGCGTGGTGCTGCGCTGTTTCAATATCTTTATAAGTAAAGCGACGCTTAATGCCTAAAGCCTTCGCTTCTTGGGCGGTGAATATAAATTCTGACTGGAATATTTGGCTATCAAGGGGTAAAAATAACCATGGTGTTGCGATTTTCCTTGCTGGTGCAAAGTCTTCCCCCATTGCTACAAAGTGCTCAAATACAATATCAACGGGCTTTCGTACTTTATTAAACGACTGCAATTGCGAAGGTTTAATGTTTTTACTCAGTTCAATTTTTAGCTCACTACATAACTCGTTTGCAAGCTCATTTAATTGCATTTCAGAGGTGAGATTATTTAGTGCCTGTATTAAATAATCCTTCTTTTTAGTTAATACATCTCTAAAGGTATGTGAGGCGCCTAAGCAATTATTATTTTTACGATGAAAGCCGCGATAGGTATTTGAGCCTAAGCTTTTTAACACCAATTCCTCGTAGCTGAGCAATGGCGTGGGTGTTAAAAATACGGTATCGCCCACTTCGTTCATGCGTTTTACTTGTGCCTGCATTTTTTATTTATCCTTACGCATAAAGTAAGCAGCTTGTTTTAAAAGCTGGTTTTCAGTTATGTTTTTATTTACGTTGAGTAATGCAACACCCTTGTTGTTCTATGAAAGGCAAGGAGATATCCAAATCACATAATACTGCTACATTAATATTTTGGAGGGCAAATTCTAAACCTACTGGTAACTCCCCACCATAACTATCTTTTATTATTTGAAAGCTGGATATTTTTTGTTTATGAAATCCCTTCACGATTGTTCCTTGTTTTACAAACACAAAATATTAGGTAGATGTTATTTAATAACTAATACTAAAAAAACTTGCTGACCATTTTTAATTGTACAAATAACACTCTAAAAACACAGCATTAATGAACTAGCCCTTAATTATAATGCATTACATTACATAAAACACTCTGAAAATAAAATAGAAAAGCCCTTTCGCATATACTTAATAAATTTAAATCATATGAATTTCGAAAGTTTAATTAATAAAACTTTGCCTATATTTTAACCAACAATAAAATTCTAAAAACTGAGATTGAATAGATTTACAGGATTTACAGGATTTACAAATGAAAGTATTGAAGGGAAAGGATCTTGAATTATATTTGGGACTTAAAATTAATAATAAGTGCCAAAACTATTGCTTTAGTCCTATTGCTTTAGTTTTGGCGCTTATTAAAGGGATAATACTACCCTTTCATTTGTTCAAGCTCTTTGCCTTTGGTTTCGTGTAAAAACTTAAATACAAATATAACTGAAACAAACGCGCAAAATGCGTAAAAACCATACGCACCTGCTAAACCTATACCGGTGAGCATAACAGGGAACGACCAGGTAATTAAAAAGTTAGCTATCCACTGGGCAAAACCGGTAACAGCAAGGCCAGAGCCGCGAATTTGGTTAGGGAACATTTCGCCTAACATGACCCACATTACAGGGCCCCACGATAGGTTAAAAAAGAACACGTAAGCGTTAGCGGCAATTAAAGCAACTATGCCCTGCTCACCTAATTCTAAGTTACCGGTTGGGCCAATATCTGCATTTAAAAAGGCATAAACAATAACCGAAAGCGTCACTGTCATGCCAATTGAGCCGGTTAACAAAAAAGGTTTTCTGCCAATTTTGTCTATAAAATACATGGTAATAAACACCGCTAAAATACTTACAAAGCCGCTTATTATATTAATGAGTAACGCGTCAGATTCAGTAAAGCCTGCCGCTTGCCAAAGCACCGCGCCGTAGTAAAAAACAACGTTAATGCCGACTAATTGCTGAAATGTAGCTAAGCCAATTCCTATCCAAACAATGGGGCGTAAACGTTTTTTAGGTTTATCAATGAGATCAGATAATTTAGGTTGGTGTTTATCACCAGCAAGAGACTCTGCTATTTCATTTAATTTAAGAGCGGCAGTTTCAGCACCATATAATGACGATAAAACACGTGCAGCAGCGTCTTTTTTACCAGCCATAATTAGGTATCGCGGGCTTTCGGGGATAAAAAATAAAGCGATTAAAAACAAGCATGCAGGTAATAACTCAACCCAAAACATCCAACGCCATGTTTCAAAGTCGAGCCAAAATATAGCCGTAGAGCCGCCAGCTGTGTTGGCTAAAAAATAGTTACTCACAAATGCGCTAAATAAACCAAATATAATAGCCACTTGTTGCAGTGTAGAGAGCGTGCCTCTGTATCGCGCCGGGGCAATTTCGCTAATATAAGCTGGGGTCATAACCGATGCAGCCCCTACAGCTAAGCCGCCTAAAATGCGATAAATCACAAATTCAAACGATGTGACTGACACACCCGAGCCCCAAGCACTGATAATAAATAAAGCAGCGGCAAAAAGTAAAATTGGACGCCGACCAAATTTATCAGCCAATCGACCTGCGCAAAACGCACCAATGGCACAACCAATTAGCATGCTTGATACGTTAAATCCCGTACCCGCACTACTGGAGCCAAACGCCGTTTGGAGTCCATCAACCGTGCCGTTAATTACACCGCTGTCAAAACCAAATAAAAACCCGCCAATGGTCGCAACAAAGCAAACCAGTACTATTAAAAGTACATTTTCTTTCTCGTTCATAAGTATCCATATTGTGTGTTGTTGTTATTTTATATAGATTTTGAAGCTCAAAAGGGTGTGCGTACTCGTTTATTTAGTTGTTTTTATTGGCTGAGCTTGATTCTCTTTCTATTAATTCAAAATCTAAAATATGTCTTAAGTCTAAGCTTTTTACATTGCTCAAATCGTTATACTGACCCGATGCAAGTAACGTAATGGCAAGCTCAGCCATTTCATTGATAGGCTGTTTTACCGTAGAAATATTTGGCCAAACTATAGTTGCAAGTTGCGTGTCATCAAAGCCAACAACCGAGAGTTCGCTTGGAATATTAATACCTTGTTTTTGAGCTATTGAGATTACAGCGGCTGCCATATCATCGTTAGCTGCAAAAATAGCTGTTGGTTTATCATCAAGCGAAAGTAATTTTATTGCCGCTTCCATGCCCGATTGATAGGTAAAACTGCCCTGCTCTATATACTCAGGTGGCGTTATTATTTTATTAGAACGCAACGCATCTAAATAACCTTGGTAACGCAAACGGCTTACACCTTGTTTGGTGTCGCCAATAATATGTGCAATTTTGCTATGCCCTTGATTTATTAAATGCTCTGTAACATCAAACGCCGCTTGATAATCGTCCATGCATATATAAGGGGAGCGATTTAATTTTGTATCTGGTGTTATTCTTACAAATGGAACATTTGCTTTAGTTAGTACATCTAAAACCTGTTCGTTGTCGCACATAGGAGGCAGTAAAATCATGCCATCAACCTGTGTAACATCAATAAGTTGCTTTACCGATTCAATTGTTTTGTCAATATCGGTATGCGCTTCGTCAACAACAAGGTGATAGCCCAATGCGCGGCATTTTTTAAGCGCTGCCAATAAAAACTGGCTTATGTAAGAGTCACTTGGGTTATCGTACAACAGTCCTAAAAAGAATGACTTAGTACTAGCAAGACGCCTAGCAGACACGTTTGGTCTGTAGTTTAATTGCTCAACAACCGCCATTACTTTTTCGCGGGTTTTGTCGCTTACTTTTTTGTCTTGGTTGAGCACGCGCGAAACTGTCATCATTGATACACCAGCCTGCTCGGCTACATCTTGTATTCTTGCTCTTTTAGGGTCGGCCATATTCTTATTACCTACTCACAATCATTTGATTGTTATAATTAACTTTCTTAATTTTCATTATACATAATTGCGAAGCTTGATATTGTTTACAGCGTGTTTTAAATGATTACTTATTGACAAAGTCTTATACTACACTGAAAATGTTAGCGCTAACAACAAATTTATAATATTCACAAATAATAATATAAAAAACTTAATAAGGCCTATATTATGAGCATGCTGCAAAACCCAATCCTAAGAGGCTTTAATCCAGATCCCAACATTGTCAGAGTGGATGATGATTACTACATAGCCACCTCAACATTTGAATGGTTTGGCGGTGTGCAAATTCACCACTCTACCGATTTAGTAAATTGGCGAGTTATAGGCCAAGCACTTAACACCGTAGAGCAACTCGATATGCGAGGAGTGCCCGACTCTTGCGGCGTATGGGCTGCGCAACTTAGCTACAACAATGGGTGTTTTTATTTGGTATATACCAATGTAAAAAGCTTTGATGGCCCTTGGAAAGACACACCAAACTATTTTGTATCAACCACTGATATTACCGGTAACTGGTCACAAGCGACTTACTTAAATTCTAGCGGTTTTGATCCGTCTATTTTTCACGATGATGACGGTAAAAGTTATTTACTCAACATGTTGGTTGATCACCGCAACAACGCACTATTTGGTGGCATAGTGATGCAAGAGCTTTGCCTAAAAACCAATAAGTTAATAGGCGATGTTAAACCTATATTTTCAGGCACAGAACTTGGTTGCACTGAAGGCCCACATATTTTAAAACGCGGCGATTACTACTATTTAATTACCGCTGAAGGTGGCACTGGGTATGAACACTGCATTAGTGTAGCGCGTGCTAAAAACGTATTTGGCCCTTACCAAGTACACCCACACAACCCTGTAATAACAGCAGTACATGAGCCGATTAATGCGCTACAAAAATGTGGCCATGGAGATTTTTTTCAAACACAAACCGGTGATTGGTACACGGTATTTTTAACATCAAGACCGCTGTCTGAGCGTGGCCGCTGCATTACAGGGCGTGAAACAGGGATTGAGCAAATAATCTGGAAAGACGATGACTGGCCTTATGCCAAACACACAAATAAAGCCCCCAGAATACACGTACCCGTTGAAGGTTTAATGCTAAATCCACAGCCTCAACCCTCAACACATATTGATTTTAGTAACGATGATCTGACTGTTGATTTTCAGTCATTGCGTATACCCATGTGCAAAAGCTGGGTGTATAAAAACACTCAAAAAGCATCGCTTACCCTAGTAGGTAAAGAGTCTTTAAGCTCATTGCATCAGCAAAGTTTTATTGCCAGGCGTGTACAGGCTCATCATACTGTTAGCAGCACATGCGTTGATTTTGCGCCGAGCAGTTTTCAGCAAATGGCGGGGCTAGTATGTTATTACAACACCGCTCATTACTACTATTTGCATATAAGCGGCGGCGATGTAGGCGATGAAACCATACCACGTTATTTAAATATAATAAGCTGCGATAAATACCAAACAAGCACGCCTGTTGCACCGCTTTTGCTTAAAACAAACAAACCTGTTTACTTAAAAGCTGATTTTAATGGCGCTCAGCTGCAGTTTTACTACGCCACCGAAAAAAGCTGCTGGATAAAGTTTGGTCCAGTGCTCGATGGCAGTATTTTATCTGATGATTACGTACAGCAATCACCACAAGGGTATCGCCCGTGTTTTACCGGTGCTTTTGTTGGTATGGCGTGCCAAGACTTATCGGGGCAAAATAAAGAAGCTCACTTTTCATTTTTTAATTATGACGAACCTAGCGGCGAATAAATCGCCGCCAGTTAAGTTTATTAGTTGATTTAGAGCTGATATAAAACCATTTAAAAGCTCATTCAAAGCTCTATTAAAACAGGGCTTTAATACGCTCCATTTGCGATTGTAAAAGTAAACTTTGAGAGTGACTCATAATGTCACTCTCTCGTTTATTTTCGCTCAGTAAGCGCCCTACTTCTTGGGCTTCAAAGCTGTAACCTTGTGACTGCCTCCCATCTTCAAAATGCTCAATTAAGTCATCAAGCTCATACAAAGAGCACTCATAAGCTCTAAATGCATCGGGTATTTTTATATAGCCTTTGTCGCCAATAATATACGCGCCATTACCTAACCGACATTGAAATGACGTTGCTAAGCTCACCATTACATCGCCACAATTAGCCGTAATAAGTACATCGTCCTCTACGCCTTTGTAGCGAATATTTGCTCTTACGTATAAGTTTTCCAGGTCGTTATTTAAAAAGTAATTGGCAATAGCTAGCGGATAAATTCCCATATCAAGTAAACAACCGCCCGCTAAATCGGGGTTGTATTCACGCCCGTCGGGATTAAAAGGCACGGGGTAGCCAAAGTCGGCTTTAACATGCTTAATAGTGCCTATTCGTCCTTGCTCTACCCATTGTTTAGCTTTTTGTATTGCTGGTAAAAAGTACGTCCACATGGCTTCCATTAAAAATACGTCGTGCTTTTTAGCCAGTAAAGACAACTGCTTACACTCTTCAGCCGAAACCGTAATGGGCTTTTCACACAATACATGCTTACCTGCTTTAATAGCATCGCTGGCATTTTTAAAGTGAAAGTTATGCGGGGTCGCAATGTAAACCACATCAACGTTTTTATCGTCAAATAATGCTTGGTACCCTTCGTAGGCATTGGCCGCACCATACTTGCTCGCAAAAGCGGTTGCATCACTCCCGTTTCTTGCTGCAACCGCGTACGCAACACCATTATTGGTATGTGCTAAGTCTTCACAAAATTGTGCAGCAATTCGGCCACAACCAACGATACCCCAGTTTATTTTTTTCATAGTGTTTCCTTATGATCTTAAAAAGAAATTTAAGTGAACTCCAACAACCAAGCAATAAACTTGCAAATTAATTGTTAAACATAGTTTAAAACTAGCTTGACTTAACAATATCAAATCATTAATGTTAGCGCTAACACTAAAACAACATTAAGCATCACATTTATGTTCCTTGGTATCGATTTAGGCACTTCAGGTGTAAAAGTAATTATTTTAGACGAGCAAGACCAATTGCTTGCTCAAGCGAGCGGATCTTTGAGCGTTTCACGCCCGGCCCCCCTTTTTTCTGAACAAAATCCAGCAGATTGGTGGCTTGCTACATCTAGCGCAATCGAGGAGCTTAAAAATACTCACCCTGCATTACTAAAGTCAGTAAAGGCAGTAGGCCTTTCTGGGCAAATGCATGGCGCAACACTACTTGATAAAAACAATAATATTATTCGCCCCGCCATTTTATGGAACGACGGGCGTAGCGCAGCGCAATGTGTAGAGCTTGAAAAACGCGAACCAAATTCTCGTAATATTACCGGCAACATTGCCATGCCTGGTTTTACTGCACCAAAATTAGTGTGGTTAAAAGAGCATGAGCCAGCAAATTTTGCCAAAGTAGCCAAAGTATTGTTACCAAAAGACTACCTACGCTTTTTAATGACCGGCGATTTTGCATCAGACATGTCTGACTCAGCAGGCACATTATGGCTAGACGTAGAAAAAAGAGCATGGTCGCAAAAAATGCTTAGCGCTTGCGACTTAACAGAGGAACACATGCCTACTCTTTTTGAAGGCACACAAATTACGGGCAAATTAACCGTTGATGTGGCTGCTAAATGGGGAATGGAGCAAGTACCTGTTGTTGCAGGCGGTGGCGATAATGCCGCAGGCGCTGCCGGTGTAGGCGTTGTAAAACCAAAGCAAGCGTTTTTATCATTAGGTACTTCGGGCGTTTACTTTGTTGCCAACGAAAAATACCTGCCTAACCCAGAAGGTGCAGTACATACCTTTTGTCATTGCATTGAAAACACCTGGCACCAAATGTCAGTGGTGTTAAGCGCAGCGAGCTGTTTAACCTGGGTCACTAAATTAACCGGTTTTAAAAACGAAAGCGCATTGCTTGAACAAGTAAGTAAATGCGATTTTAGCAAACCAAGCTCAGTCATATTTTTACCTTATTTAACTGGCGAGCGTACGCCGCATAATAACCCCGATGCCAAAGGCGTATTTTTTGGTTTAGACAGCGATACCGATGCAGCAGCTCTTGGCCGTGCAGTACTCGAGGGCGTTGCTTTTGCCTTTGCCGATGGACAACAAGTACTGCTTGATGCCGGTGCACAAATTGACGATGTAACCGTTATTGGTGGCGGCGCTAAGAGTCCACTGTGGGGAAAAATCATCGCAAGTGTACTTAACCGCCCCCTTATTTACCGAGAAGGCTCAGAAGTTGGCCCTGCATTTGGCGCCGCAAGACTTGCCCGTATAGGAGTAGAACAACTCCCTGCACAACAAGTGTGTGTTAACGGCAAAGTAACGCAAATAATTGAGCCAGACCCAGTTATGCAAGACTTTTACGCACAGCAATACACAACATACAAAGCACTTTATCAAAGTGTAAAAACATACTTTTAATACACTATTATAAAATTAATGGAGCACATTATGAGCGAGCAATTTTTTACAAACGTTGAAAAAATTAAATTTGAGGGTGAAAACTCTAAAAACCCATTTGCATTTCGTTACTACGACGAAAACCAAGTAGTGCTTGGCAAAACAATGAAAGAACATTTACGTTTTGCAGCCTGTTACTGGCATAACTTTTGTTCTACTGGGTTTGATATTTTTGGTGAAGGTACATTTGATCGTCCTTGGATCCAACCTGTAGGCAACCAATTAGAACTTGCTGAACAAAAAGTAAAAGTAGCCTTTGAATTTTATGAAAAATTAGGCGTTCCTTACTTTTGTTTTCATGATGTTGATATTGCCCCTGAAGGCAAAACACTACAAGAAAGCCACGATAACGTAACGCACATAGCTAACATTATCGAAAAAGAAATGCAGCGCACAGGTGTAAAACTACTGTGGGGTACTGCTAACTTATTCTCAAATCAGCGTTTTTGTGCCGGTGGTGCAACAAACCCTAATCCTAATACGTATGCATACGCAGCGGCACAGGTTAAACATGCAATGGAAATTACGCATCGTTTAGGCGGCGAAAACTACGTACTTTGGGGTGGCCGTGAAGGTTACGATACGCTACTAAATACAGACCTTGCACAAGAAAGCGAACAGTACGCACGCTTTTTGAAAATGGTTGTAGAGCACAAGAAAAAAATTGGTTTTAAAGGCACATTATTAATTGAGCCAAAACCACAAGAGCCAACTAAGCACCAATACGATTACGATACAGCAACGGTTGCAGGCTTTTTATATAAGCATGGCTTACAAGACGAAATTAAAGTAAACATTGAAGCAAACCACGCAACACTTGCGGGTCATAGTTTCCATCACGAAATTGCAGTTGCTTGCGCAGAAGGCATTATGGGTAGTATTGACGCTAACCGTGGCGACATGCAAAACGGTTGGGATACTGACCAATTTCCTAACGATGTGGCTGAATGTACGCTTGTTGTTTACGAAATTTTAAAAATGGGTGGTTTTACAACGGGTGGCTTTAACTTTGACACTAAACTTCGTCGTCAATCGTGTGAACGTGATGACTTATTCATTGGCCACATTGGTGGTATGGATACGATGGCGAAAGCATTACTCAATGCAGCAGCGATGATTGAAGGTGGCGAGCTAACTGACTTTGTTGAAAAACGTTACGCAGGTTGGAAAGAAGACCTAGGTCAAAGCATTCTAAATGGTGAGCAATCACTTGAGAGCCTTTCTGCCTTAGTACACGAGAACAACATCGATCCTAAGCAAGTTTCTGGTCGCCAAGAACTGCTTGAGAATATTGTTAACCGCTACGTATAAGGACATCGCCTCGGTTTTAAAGCCGAGGCGTACATCATTATGAACTTGTTAGAACAACTCAAAAAAGTAACCACGGTCGTTGCCGACAGTGGCGATGTAGAGTCAATCAAAGCTCTACAACCGGTTGATGCAACAACCAACCCTTCGTTAATTTTACAAGCTGCAAAATTACCTCAGTATAAACATTTAATTAGTGATGCTATAAGCAAAGCTGGCAACGACGTTGACGCTATTTGCGACCAACTAATTGTTAACTTTGGCTGTGAAATACTAAAAGTAATACCTGGGCGTATATCAAGCGAAGTAGATGCGCGTTTATCGTTTGATACCCAAGCAAGTATTGCCAAAGGGCGTAAGCTTATTTCACTTTACGAGCAAGCGGGTATTTCAAAAGACCGCGTACTTATTAAACTTGCTTCAACATGGGAAGGCATTAAAGCCGCCGAGCAGTTAGAAAAAGAAGGCATTAAGTGTAACTTAACGCTGCTTTTTTCGATGGCTCAAGCCATTGCGTGCGCACAAGCTAACGTAACGCTTATATCTCCGTTTGTTGGGCGTATTCTTGATTGGTACAAAGCCCGCGATAATAAAGAGTACACCCCAAGTGAAGATCCTGGTGTGCAATCGGTTACTGGTATTTATCAGTATTACAAAAAGTACGATTATAAAACCGTGGTAATGGGCGCAAGCTTTAGAAACATTGAAGAAATAATCGAACTTGCTGGCTGTGATTTACTTACTATTTCGCCATCACTGTTAAATAGTTTACAAAGCCAAGAAGGTGAACTGGTTACTAAACTTGACGCTGCAAACATAACAAAAGCGCCGCGAAGTGAAATAACCGAGCTTACCCATCAGCAGTTTTTATGGCAGCACAACGAAGATGCAATGGCCTGCGAAAAACTCGGTGAAGGCATTCGTAACTTTGCCAAAGACCAGCGTATTTTGGCTAAATTGGTTGAAGACCTACTACACTAATTTCCCTCAAGCCTGCCACATTACGTGCGGGCTTTTTTAATTTTATTTGAGGTAATACATGACTCAGCTTTCTTCTCGTGCGCCTTTTGCAAATGCTATTCGCGCACTCAGTATGGATGCGGTACAACAAGCAAACTCAGGGCATCCGGGCGCACCTATGGGTATGGCCGATATAGCCGAAGTACTGTGGAACGATTTTTTAAACCACAATCCAAACGATCCAAAGTGGCCAAACCGAGACCGCTTTGTACTCAGTAACGGTCACGGATCTATGCTTATTTATTCTTTATTGCATTTAAGCGGGTACGAACTACCACTTAGTGAGCTTAAACAATTTAGACAAATGCATTCAAAAACCCCAGGTCACCCTGAATATGGTTATACCCCAGGTGTTGAAACAACCACAGGTCCGCTTGGCGCCGGTTTATCAAATGCCGTAGGTATGGCTATTGCCGAAAAAGCCCTAGCAGCACAATTTAACAAAGAGAGTTTTGATATTGTTGATCATTACACTTACTGTTTTATGGGCGATGGCTGTTTAATGGAAGGTATATCGCACGAAGCATGTTCGCTTGCAGGCACATTAGGCCTGGGTAAACTTATTGCTTTTTGGGACGATAACGGCATATCTATCGACGGACACGTTGAGGGCTGGTTTACCGACGACACCGCTAAACGCTTTGATGCTTACGGCTGGCATGTAATAAAAGATATAGACGGCCACGACCCAGAGCAAATTGCCAACGCCATTGCACAAGCAAAACAAGTAAGCGATAAACCTACTCTACTGTGTTGTAAAACCGTGATTGGTTTTGGCTCGCCAAATAAATCAGGCTCGCACGACTGCCATGGCTCGCCATTAGGTAATGACGAAATAACTGCTGCACGTAAATTCTTAAACCTACCAAATGAAGCATTTAGTATCAGTGATGATATTTACGCCCATTGGGACGCTAAACAAAGCGGTGATAAAAAACAAAAACAATGGCAGCAACTGTTTAGCGACTACACCAAAAGCCACCCAGAGCTTGGCAAAGAATTTGAGCGTCGCGTAATTAAACGCAACCTGCCTGAAAACTTTGAAACAATTGCAAATGACTACATTGCACAGTGCAACAAAGACGCTGCTAATATTGCCAGCCGAAAAGCCTCGCAAAACACCATTGAAGCCTTTGCCCCGCATTTACCAGAGTTACTGGGTGGCTCTGCCGATTTAGCCGGCTCTAACTTAACGCTTTGGTCTGGATCTAAAGGCATAAGCGCTGATGACGCCAGCGGTAATTACCTGTTTTATGGTGTGCGCGAGTTTGGTATGAGCGGCATTATGAATGGCATATCACTGCACAGTGGTTTTATTAATTACGGTGCTACATTTTTAATGTTTATGGAATACGCCCGTAACGCAGTAAGAATGTCGGCACTTATGGGTATTCAAAATATATTTGTGTATACCCACGACTCTATTGGCCAAGGTGAAGACGGCCCGACTCATCAACCTATTGAGCAACTAGCCAACCTACGTATGACGCCAAACCTAGTCACATGGCGCCCGTGTGATGCAGTAGAAACCGCCGTTTCGTGGAAAAACGCGATACAAAATCAGCAGCAACCTACTGCGCTTATTTTTAGCCGCCAAGGGCTAAACCACCAGCCACGTAGCACACAGCAAATTAGCGATATAGAAAAAGGCGGCTACATTCTTAGCGAAAGCAATAAAACGCCTGAGCTTATTTTAATTGCAACTGGCTCTGAGGTTGATTTAGCAATGCAAGCCGCTAAAGAGCTAACAGAACAAGGCGTTGCCGTGCGTGTGGTTTCAATGCCAAGCACCACATTGTTTGATCTACAATCAGACGATTACAAGCAAAGTGTATTACCAAACTCGGTAGCAAACCGTATTGCAATTGAAACATCACATCAAGATTACTGGCTTAAATATGTAGGCTTACAAGGCAAAGTAATTGGTATGAGCACTTTTGGTGAGTCGGCGCCAGGTAACGTGTTATTAGCGCACTTTGGCTTTACCACCAAAAACGTAGTGAGCACCGCGCAAGCGTTAATTAAAGCCAACGCTTAATACTCTTAAAAATACAATTTTATCCAATTAATGCGCTAAGTATCCCAATGCTTAGCGCATTTTTAAATTTAAGGAATATGATGAAATACTTACTATTAATTATGCTTTTTAGTGCAAGCACTAGTTTTAACGCATGGGCAAATGACGCTCAAAATGATGAACTAATGCTGACGATTTTTTTAAAGCACGACCAATCAAAAAACCTCTCTGAAATAAAAGAAATACTCAACAACGCTAACTTTTACAAACACTTCCCGCCAGAAGGCGCAACAGTAGAATCTTGGAAAGTAATGATGGGCATAGGGCAAGTAGTTACTTTGCGCTTTCCAGCAGCGTTATTACCAAAAGTAAATTTATCGATTGAACGTTATGGTTGGAAAGCCTACAGCACTGAGTTTTATCCAACATACGATCTGTATCCAATCGTAAAAGAAGAAATTAAAAAAGCTAGAACGAACAATTAAAAGAGTAACCAACATGACAACTTCACTTGTTCAATACACGCTAAGTAATGAGGTAAACGACACTATTTCTATTATTAACTACGGTGCCCGGCTTACCAGCTGGGTTACCCATGTTGATAATAAAAAACGAAATATTGTACTTGGCTATTCTAATATTAATGACTATTTAAATGACACGTTTTACTTAGGCGCAGTAGCCGGCCCTTATGCAAATAGGCTAAGTAACGCCCAAATACACATTGATAATAAAGCTTATGCGCTTAATAAAAACGAAGGCAATAACCAACTTCATGGCGGGCATAAAGCATTAAGCGACTTGTTTTGGCAGCTCGATTATCATCACAAAAATGCATTAAGTTTAAGTATTACCCTACCCGATGGTTACAACGGCTACCCAGGTAAAACCACATTTAATGTGCTGTACAGCTTTACCACTAGCAGTAAAAACGAGAGTAATCTTGATATTAAATTTACAATTACCAGTAATAAAAAAACCATTGCAGGGCCTACATCACACCCGTATTTTAATTTAAATGGCATTACTAACAGCGCACAAGGGCATATATTAAAATTGGCCGCCGCGCATTATACGCCCATAAATTCGCACGCAATTCCCACAGGTTTAATAGCCCCTGTAGCCAATACGCCTTTTGACTACATAGATGCGCGCGTGCTCAATAAAACCGATAAACTCGATCATAACTTTGTAACCGAACAAACACTTAACCTGCAAACCAATAAGCAACACGCTGAGCTTACAAGTGCTGATGAAAAGGTAATGCTGAGTGTCTTTCTAACTACCCTGCTATTCAGGTATATACGGGGCAGCATTTAAAAAGTCCTTTTAATGCACATGACGGTATTTGCCTAGAGCCGCAATTTTGCCCCGACAGCCCTAATAACCCACTCTTCCCATTTAGCTATTTAACACCACAAGTGCCTTTGCAAACGCATATTAGTTACTGCTTAACTAACTTGAAATCTTAATAATAAACCTATCAAAAATAGCTATTTTAAGCGCTTAAAACCAAAAAAGGATCGCTATTAAGCGATCCTTTACGGGAGGTTAAATGTTTTTTACTATTATAAATCGCTTACAAAGCTTTTAAGTTTTAGCTCACGGTCAATTAATAATGGGTAATCGGTGCGCCCTTGCATTGGCCAATCGTTACGCCAAGTGCCTGCATCGCTTATACCCCAAAATGTTACGCGGCTTACTTTATCGTCATGCTTTTTAAGTATGTTAAACACGGCTTTATAGCGCTCGCCTAACTGGGTATTTACTTCGTTCGGTAAACCATTAGGGTATGGGTTAAAGCGCTCTTGTAGCGCAATATCTAACGAAATATCAGCGCCTTGCTCTTCACCTTCAGGGAACGGCAATACTGAAATATCAAGCTCGGTTATCATCACATCAATACCCGTTGCAGCATATGCCACAATAGAGTCTTCCATTAACGACAGCTCTGGGTTATCAAGCGAATAATGCGCTTGCATGCCAATGCCATCTATTTCAATGCCTTTGCTTTGTAAATTTTTAATAAGCGCAATTGCACCGGCTCTTTTTTCTGGCTTATACAAGTTGTAGTCGTTGTAATACAGCTTGGCATTAGGCGCTGCCTGCTTAGCGTATTTAAACGCGTATTCTATAAAGTCGTCACCAATAATAGTGCTCCATTTAGATTCACGCAGTGTGCCGTCTTCGTTTAATGCTTCGTTTACAACGTCCCATGCAAAAATACGGTTTTTATAACGCCCTGCAACAGCATTAATATGGTTTTGCATGCGCTTAAGTAATGCATCGCGGGTTAGCGGTTCGCCCTGCTCGTCTTCAAAAACCCAATCAGGGGTTTGCGAATGCCACACTAATGTATGCCCAACTAACTCTTGGTTGTTCTCTTGTGCGTACTGAACTAACGCATCAGCGGCTTCAAAATCATACGTTTGTGGCTCTGGGTGTATACGCTCCCACTTCATAGAATTTTCTGGCGTAAAGGTATTAAATTGCGCTTTAGCCACGTTTAAATCTTCAGGCAAAGCCCCTAATACTTGGTCGCGGCTAATCGCTGTACCAATTTTAAAATGGTCTTTAAATTGCGCTTTAAGCGTTAATTGTACCGGCGCTTTTTGTGCTTTTAAAGTCGGTTTACTTTGCTCTGCTGAGCCATTACAGCCAAGTGCAAGGCTCGACATTCCTAATAAAATAGCAATCGTTAGTTTATTTTTATGCATGATGTACCTGTTGTGTGTTTTTTAGTGTGCAAGGTAAACTTAACACCATATAGTCTTTTTGACAACAACGTTTTATTAAAATAGACTGAACAAAAATAACACAGCACACATTTCTTAATTGCATACCTAACTAGCAAGATAATTAGTAAATAAATTAGCAAGGACACACATGAAAAACACAACAAACACTTTATCACTAAAAGCCGCAGGCACCTTTGCATTAACGGTCGCATTAACTGCTGCATTAACTTCTGCAATAATTACTGCATTACCTGTCAGCGCAGCAGATAAACCCAAGCAACTTACCTCATCTATAGTGAGCCAAAAAGACGCGCACATTACTCACTACGAAGGCGGTGATTTTCATACCTACTTTTACGGCGATACATCACTTACCAAAGGCGCTATTACAGGTGTGGCGGTTATTAAACCTAATAACGAAATACACCCCGCCCACCAGCATCCCGATGAAGAATACTTAATGATTCTTGAGGGCTCAGGTACCTGGACACTTAATGGCAAAAGCCAACCAGCACTCACCGGGGATATTTTATTTGCAGCCCCTAATGACCTACACGGGATTTATAACAACGGCGATGTGCCACTTAAGTTTGTGGTAGTGAGGTATCAGGCTAAGTAGGTTTGATTTTTTAGTTTTTAAGTGAAATAGATTAAGTGAATTATGCACTAAGAGGTTAAGAGACGCTTCGCTTTTAGAGGAAATAAAACAGCCTGATATTAGATCAGGCTGTTTCTTCAAATTATTTATATAGTCTGTTAGCAGAAATTTGAAACGTGTGTATTAATCATTTTTCATGTACGGTAACTGACCATTTTCTTTTAGCCAAGCTCTTGAAAAAAATGAAGGTTCTTTATCGTCAACAATGTTGTCCCAGTCTAAATAACAACTTATGAAGCCGAACGATTTAGACTTATTTAGATCACTAGTAAGCTTTTCCAAATCTAGATCCATTTCAGGGGTACTACCAATAGACATTAAAACCCAATCATCATTACTCCACTCACATTCTAATCTATTCCAAAAAGTTCTTGGAACATAACCAGGTGCAACAAGATCTTTAACATCTGTTTTTTTAATTAATATCCTTCTTCCACATATTGGTAATGCAGAAATACCACTTTTAAGTAACCAGTGGTGTTCATGAAATTCAAAAAATGTTCTTATAAATGATGTTCGGCTAGATTTAGCATCAGTTATTTTTTCTACAAAAAGGTAGGAATCGCATTTTTTAACAAATTCAGGAGATGTGAATGAACCTCTATTTTCACTTAAATTAATTGCATCAACATAAATAGTATTAACTTCCATATTTTCAATTAATTCATAATCTAATGGTATCAGTTTATTATCCTTAAAAAGCATTTTTGACACATCAGATAACTGGTAATTATTAAAACTTTTAAGCCCCTCTACAGAAATATTAGTTAACTTATTAATTAAACTTTTCTCTAGTCTTATAGGACCAAGGTTTTTAATAAATGAAATTAAATTTTTTGCTAAGTAATGAGATAAATCTTTAGATAATTCATGCTGAAAGGGTAAATAACGGCCTACCAAATCAGAGCGTTCTAAATTAATAGGTAGACGACCATCTTGATCAAATACATTAATAGAAGGTGTACTAACATCAATGAGTCCAATTTTACTAGAAATATCAAAATGAGCTAAAGACAATTCATCGGTAACAACTATACCATTACATATCAAATGATTACCTGAACGTCCATTTTTCCTCTTTTTTATCTTCTCGTATGTCCATAAAATATCATCATAGCCATCCGCCGCTGTTCTATTCCATGAACTGTCACCTAAATTTGAATCTGAATTCGGCACAGTTCTAAGTTGTTCTAAATGCTTTTCTTCTGAATTTTTAACTATTTTCCTAATAACTTTTGGAGATGAAAGGCAGAACCAATCCCATAAGTCCTCATTATCCAATAAGATATCTCTTACATGATCATTTATACTAATTGTGATTCTGGTTCCTATATGAAAATCAATATTAGATACTATAATTTTTTCAGAACCTTTATTACATTTAAATTGGAGAGCTTTGTTTTCAGCTTGACTGATATGTCTAGTTTCAACTTCTAGTTCATCTCCGAGAAGGTATGCTGCCAATAATCCTATGCCAAACCTTCCTGTCCTATAAACATTAGAATGACCTTCAGTTTCATGATCTTTTTTCCATCGATCACTATTTCGGAATGAAGCCCCTATATTTAAAAAATAATTCTCAATTACATCTAGAGTCATTCCTATACCATAATCTTCAATTACAATTTTACTATTACCATCTTTAATATCGAGAGTGATCGAAACATCAAAATCTGACTCGTGGCTAAATGAACGACCATTTTTTATAAGAGTATCTTTAAGCTCTGAGCAGGCATCGATAGAGTTTTGAACTAGTTCCCTTATCCCTATCTCAGGTTTATCCCCATAGAGTGGAGCTATCAATAATTCCATCATTTCAGAGTCAGCGGTTCTAAAACTAAGAACTTTGGGAATATATTTAGGTTTTTTATTAGTTATAAATTCATCGAAAGAATCTAAAGAAGACCTGATTCTTCTAATTTTAATAGCGAAATTTTTAAGGTGTGGTGATTTTCCATAAACCTCTCCCAGTACAGACCATGAAAGGTCAAGCTCTGACTGAATGCCAGTAAAAAGCTTTTTTAATTCTTCATATGTAATTGCATCGCTTGGTTCTGCATCAACATAAATTGCTTCAGGGTCGTCATGCTCTTGATGTATACCAATAATTGAATCGTGTTTTTTCCATTCACCTATAGAAGTTGGACTTATTAGAGTTTTCAAATGTAATAACTGATTAGGAGCTCGTTCCCCATGTATTTGGATATAATCAGAAATTCTTAAAAGAAGCATAATGAATGGCACGTGTGTATCTAAATGTACTCTCCTCGTATTCTTTTCTATCATATCCACGGCTTGACGTAATCCTAAATGGTGACTTCTAGCAATAAAGCCACATAAATCTAAGAAGTTACTCTGCGGCTCCTCACCTAACTTGACAGTTTCACCGTCAACTCCTGGTACACCATAAAAAGCAATTTCATGCGCCATTCTTGCATGGTGCCTGCGAATAAACTCCCCAATAAGTAATTTATCTCTTGTTGTTAAATCAATTTTACTTGTTGGGATGTTTTTGACAGGGACAGTATCACCAAAAATTGAATGAAGTTTCTTCGAATCAAACCTTTTTGCCTCAGAAAAATAATCATTCCATACCTCGCTCCAACTTTTCTCTGAATTAGTATGGCGAGATTCAATTTTAGGGAATTTATCTTGTATTAAGCCATAGAATCCATCCTCTGTAATATGCATTGCACAATCATGTAACAAGACAGATATAATCATTGCAGCTGCATCGTTTGGAGTGAGGTATTTCCAACTTTCATCTGAGGTAATACTATCCGCAGTTAACAACACCTCATTTAAATGAGTAAACCCATGATCTGTGTATTCTGGAAAAAAGATTGGCTTATTATCACTAATCCAAGGTGTCAAATTGGAAATACTCGAATACACAAAAGCTTTTAATGCAGTGCTTTTTTCTAGAAGAGTTTTTGTTCTATTAGGTAAATGTAGCAATTCACTATCCTTATGATTTAAATTGTTATCTTTTCAAATAAAAGCTTTAAAGTTTGTCATTAATATGCGTGAGATATAATACCCAAAAGTCCATGGTCTTATATGTGAACCTATTTAAAATTAGGCATTAACAGTATCTGAGTTCCCATTTTGATTCAATCATTTATAAAGCCTACTTATTGTACGAAAATCGTAATTAAAACTTAATATGAGGGTTTTGAAAGACTTTAAACGATGGCTTGATATATTTATTTACGTACTGCTATCTATTTAAAACTTCCTAAAAAGCCGAGTATTTTTAAATACTCGGCTTTGACTACAAAATGCGGTTTACTGAACTACATCAGAAATTATTTTAATAATCGGTTTAGGGTTTTAATCGCAACCCCATCGTATTGGACACTTTGTTTGGTATTAGGTAATCGTTTATCAAGGCATGCTATTAAGCCACCTCAAAAGGTAATGCTGATTAACCTGCTGCATCATGCACAAACAAAAAAACACACGCAAAAAAATAGTCTGTATAAAAATACAGACTATTTAATTTGGGATTAATTACTTTTAGGTAGGTTTATTATTCGACCAAAGTCACCGATATATCATCCACATAAAAGTCTGCCATGAGTTCGTTTGACTCAACATAAAGTAAAGCGGCGCTTTCCTGCGTTGTAATTGAATGAGTATAAGTACCTGATAACTGTACCCAGTCACCTGCTGCAACGGTTGTAACAGGCGTCAACTCAAGGTATTCAGTGCTAGTGTGCTCTATTTGTAGTGTGAGTTTTATATCTGGTGAAACGGTACTGGTATCGTCAGATAACTTAACCCATGCAGATACGTTATACGTTTTACCTGCGCTAAATAAGCCTTTTACATCTTTTTGTAACCCATTCCATGTTTCTGTTCGCCCTTGTACTAAAGCGCTATTATTGCCACTGTGAGTTTGGGTTGACTCTAAGGTTATGCTTGCATTGCCACGGGCTTGCCATGAATCAAGTCCTGCTTCAAAGTCGCCATTGGTTAGCAGCTCCGAGGAAGGTGCTGGCTCAGCTACTTCAATTAGCTCTTTTAATGCATTAGCAAATCCTTGTAAGGCAGGCTTTGCAGTAAAGTCATTAAAAAATAACAGTGGCCATTCTGTTGTCGGCTCTGGCCAGTTTTGTAACCAGCTATCCTCGTCAATTACGCCCCAAATTGTAATACCACCGCGTTGATCTTCAGGTACAGTTTCTAGGTATGTTTTAACAATATCGTAGTAGTACTGCTTTTGTTCATCTGCTCTTTCACTGGTTAGGTAAGTTAGAGGAATGCCGCCTTCGTTGTTCATACGAACATCTAGCTCGGTAATTTTCACTTTAATTTTAGGGCGAATATCGACCACTTTTTGAAGATGTGCCTGAATGGTTGAAATATCAGGGCTGTTGAGTGAAATATGAGATTGAAAACCTATGCCATCAATAGGCACGCCATTGTTTTGAAAATCGTTAACCATAGATATAACGGCATCTAATTTATCGGCATTCCAAATCAGGTTGTAATCGTTGTAGTATAAGTCTGCATCGGGGTCGGCAGCTCTTGCTGCTTTATAGGCTAATGGTAAAAATTCGGCTCCTATATTTTCAAACCATACAGATTCGTCGGCGCTGTCGTCAGTGGTTTTTTCACCACGGTATTTACCATTTTCCATAAACGCTTCGTTAACTACATCCCAGCTAACGACGGTATCGTTATCGCCTTCTTCTTCAAAATGAGTGGCAACTTGAGTGATGTGATTTTCCATCATGGTTATCCACGCGGCTTTATCACCTTGAAAGCTCTGCATCCAAGGCGCAATTTGCGAGTGCCACACAAAAACATGGCCATGTACCGTGAGTGAGTTGTCTTTGGCGTAGTTAACTAGCTCATCAGAATCATCGTAAAAAAATTCGCCTTGGGTTGGTTGTAAATAGGTAGGCTTCATAATATTTTCAGCAGAGAGCTGATTAAAGTGTTGTTCAATAATCGTTTTAATCTCTGGTCTGTCTATTACGCTGTTACCAAAACCACCCGCTGGCACAGCCACGCCAATATTAAAATTAGGTGCCAATGCTTTTAAACTTTGTGCTGTTACTTCGCTGTATTGAACATCAGGTATTTCTTGTGCTGGTACATCGTCTAAAATAAAGCCTGAAAATTCGTCTAGGTATATAGACTTGTTAATATTCTCTTCTTTTGAAAAGTGAATTGCCAGCCTTACTAAAGAGTCAGCTTCGGCTGTTGCGGCTGTTAATGTAATTTTTTGCCACTCGCCTGTGAGTGTTTCTTTTACCAGGCTAAGTTGACCGTAATCTGGTGCGGGTGTTTGAATCCAAAAATCGGCACTGGTTCCCTCTTCACCTTTGGCCCAAACACTAAACTCATAATTTTTACCTCCAGTGACAGGAATGTCCTCATAAGCTATTTCAATACCCCAAGGGTTATCACCTAATTCACTAACGATAACCTCTACCGCTTTTGTCCCTTTATAGGTATTAATGCCTTCTTGTGATTCAATTACTTCTATAGTTGAAGAAGCGCTTAATTCTTGAACAGGTCTAAATACCCAATTTCCGACGGGCGTTGTTTGACCTGCAGTGTCTTCCTCTAATCCACCATTAACTATTTCAGCCGCAATTGGGGCTTCAGGCTCTGGAGTATCAGGTGCTACCACTTCCGGTATTTGTACTTCAGGTATCTGCGTATCACTTTTATTACCCCCGCACGCCACTAATAGCGACACTAAGGTCACTAATCCGGTGTTACGAAAAATCGATCTTTTCATTTTTTATTCCTTAGACTAAAGCAATAAATGAGTCGTTTTTTAACTAGATGCAATAAACGTCATTTAAGTGAATAAATATGCTCAAAGTGTTTTTTACAACACTTTCAAACTATCTATTATTCAATATGACTACAACTTACTAGTAAAAATAGACTGTCATCTATATTTATTATTGTAATATCTCTTTAATTATTAATATTCACCTTGTAAAAAACCACAAAGAGAAGCTAATAATCAATTAGTTATAGTTAAGGTTTAAATTAAATTTTTACTGTTCTATATCGTGTGTGTGAATATATCATCATTAAATTAACCTAAAACCAACACTGTTATAGTCTAATTAACAATAAGTATCAAGATTAAAATTTGTTCTACTTTTATATTTGCCTAGGTGGTTAAATCGTAAGGTGAATACTTTTATAAAAGGCATAGTGGTATCTGAACGTATAACACTTGCGTAAAATCAGGATATTTAAAATCACTAACTAGCTAAGTTAGTGAAGCGGTTGCTCATTATTTTTCTTTGTAACAACTTCAAACACAAAAAAGCCGAGTATTTAAAAACACTCGGCTTTACATTTTACACATTAAATTGCTTACTGAACTACATCAGCAATTGTTTTAATAATCGGTTTAGGATTTAAATTACGATCCCATAACAACGGGTAGTTTGTTCTGTTTGGGATTGGGTAGTCGTTTTTCCACGACATACCATCGTGTAATCCCCAAAAGGTTACGCGGTCTATCTTGTCGCGTTTTGCGTAAAACAGTTCAAACAAGGCTTTATAACGGGCGTTTAATTGCGCCTCTACGTCGCTAGGTAAGCCATTTTTGTATGGGTCGAGGTAGGTTTCAAACTCTTCTAACTGAAACTGTGGTTTCATCATATCGGTGCCGGTAATCTGCCCTTCTTTTGTTAAAGGCAGCACGTCTATATCAAGCTCGGTGATCATCACTTTTATACCCAGCGCGGCGTATGCATCAATGGCTTGTTCAATATATTGCATTTTAGGAAAGTTAAGCCCCCAGTGCGCTTGTATGCCAATGCCATCGATTCGAATACCTTCTTTTTGCAACATTTTGATCATACGTATAATGCCGTCTCTTTTTTCTGGTCGCCATGCATTAAAGTCGTTGTAGTAAAGCTCGGTATTAGGTGAATACTGCTGGGCGTATTTAAACGCGGCTTTTACCATTGTATCGCCATCACCTACGCGGTTAACCCACACAGTTGGGCGATAAGAGCCGTCATCAGCAATTACTTCGTTAACTACGTCCCATGCATCTACTTTGTTTTTATAGCGCCCTGCTACCAGCTCTATGTGTTTGCGCATTTGCTCTAACTGCTCTGCTGGGGTATTTGGCTCATTTTTGCTATTTGTAAAAAACCAGTCAGGCGTTTGGTTATGCCACACTAAGGTGTGGGCTACGGTAAACATGTTATTTTGCTTGGCAAAATCTATAAATGCATCTGCACCACTAAAATCGACCTTACCTTGCTGTGGGTAAATTACTTCTGCTTTCATGGCGTTTTCTAGGGTGACTGTATTAAATTGCTTAGCAATAATTGACTGCGCGGCTGCGTTTTTGCCTGTCACTATATCTTGATTTACAGCAACCCCCATTTTAAATGAGTCTGCAAAGGTGTTTTTAAGACCTTGGTCTTGTGCAGCGTTTACGCTTAATGATCCTGCAAGTAAAAGCAGGCTGAGTGTGTGTTTTTTATGCATGTGTGTGCTCCGTTGAATCGTTATTATTTTCGATAAATATCATACAACGAAAAAAATAAATGATATAGTCAAAATGACCATTAATTATAAATTAAACAAACCTGAGTAAACGTCTATGCTAAAAACACACAAAAAAACGCTAAGCCTAGTTGTATTAATGCTCTTTTTTAATAAAGCAGCGCTGGCACAACAACCTGAAAATACACCTTTGTTAAACGCTGTAAACAGCCAAAGCAATGAGCAGTCGCCATTAATAAAGGGCGTAACACCCACACTCGTTAGTGACAATTTATTATTTTTAGAAGGCCCAACGTGGTCAAGCCAAGACAATGCGTTTTATTTTTCAGAAATGAACTTTGCTAGCTCGCAAGCACTTGGCCCTGATTCGACCATTTATAAATTAGTGCTGCCCAATACCCTCACCACTTATTTAAAACACAGTGGTACAAACGGCTTGTATGCCAAAGGGCAGAACCTCTATACGCTTAACCATAGTACGCAGTCGCTTTCTAAAATTAATATAAAAAGTAAAACTAATACCGTAATAGTTAGCGAGTTTGATGGGCTAAGCTTTAGCTCGCCAAACGATATGACTATGCATAAAAATGGCGATATATTTTTTACCGATCCTAACTGGCAAATAGGCGAACGCACTCAACAAATGCCTTATACTGGTGTGTATAAGTTAAGCAATACAGGCGTACTTAGTTTAATTGACGCTACTCTTGAAAAGCCCAACGGTGTTGCGCTCTCGCCCGATCAACGTACCCTTTATGTTGGCGACTTTAGCAACCGCGTAAGCAAATACACTATCGATGAAAACGGTGATATTTCACCGCGCGAAGACTTTATTAAAGTAACCTCGCCCGATGGTATAAAAGTAGACTCTGCTGGCAATATTTACGTTAGCAGCCACAAAGAAGGCGTTATTAATATTTACACGCCAAGCGGCTTACTTATCGATAAAATTGAACTGGGCCCTAATGTAACCAACCTTGCGTTTGGTGGTAAAAATCGCAAAACATTATTAATAACCACCGCTAAGGGCTTGTTTACGCTTGATGTAAAAGTAGCGGGTTTGGCTAATTAGCTAAATTAGTTAAGTAACTTATTAAAGGGAAAGTTAAGCTCACTCGTTAAGCACAAAAACCGGTGTAACTTGGTTACACCGGTTTTTTATTATTTAAGTTTTTGCTGCCTAAGCTTTTGCTACTTAGATTTTTGCTACTTAGGCACCGTTATTTTAATTAAACGTGTTGTTATAAAACTTAAAATTGCCCGATACATGCAGCATAGCTAACATATATAACGAACCATTATAGTAACGGTAGTCACCCGTTGGTTGCGATAAAGACCAAAATTCGTTAAAAAACTCATTTGCTTGCCCAGCGTTTGTTGAAGCAAGTAACGCTACTGCATTCGCGGCTTTTTGACCTTCGCCTGCACAGCCTTTGTTTTGCGCTCCACCGTACGAATACACTTGCTCGTAACAGTTATTACTGTTGTTAGTTTTTGCATAACTTAAAAAGCCCAGTGCTTTATTTACTGCGCTTTTATGCCACGCTTGAGCACCCATTAAATGCGCGTCTAAGCCAACATTCATAATTACGCGCCATGCATCAAACTCATACCATTGACCTGGGTTTGCTTGGCCGTTAAAAATGTAGCCAATAACAGGGCTGCCATCTAAGCGCGATAAAAATGTAGGTAAGTTCCAATGCGGATTATCATTCACTTTTGTAAAATGGTTTTTAAGTAAGGTTCTACTTTTTGTAGCCACTTGTCGCCAGTAATTTTTGTCGGCTTGGTTAGTTACGTTATTTGCAAAGTAGTCATAAAACGCAGGTATGTGATAAGAAGGGTCTGTTAGGTTATCAATGTAAGGTGAAAAGCGGATTATTTGGTTTTCCATCAGCTTATTTTTAATTGTGTTTAACATGGTAATGGCATCGTTGTAGTAGTTAAACTCACCCGAATTCCCCCAACGAGCAGAGGCATTAAGTAGTGCAAACGCAAAGTACTCTTCACCATCGGGAGCGGGGCCCTCATCCACTTTATAAACAAAGCCGTTTTGATTAAGCTTTAGTTTCCACGCGTAAACGCCTTGTTTTTTTACATCAGGGTGATTGTCTGGATTTTTTTGATACGCTTTAGCAAAGCGCCATAGGTTATCAAATTCTTCTTGCTTGTAGAGCATAACAGCGGCGGTCATTCCCCACGATTGCCCTTCTGTTCTTATATCGTCGCCTTCGTCTGGGTTAATTGCTTTTATGTAGTGTGCTTTATAAACACCGTTTTCGGTGTACGGGTAGTAAAGTTGTTGAGTGTTGTTATAGCCAAACATATTGTCAAAAGTACTATTCACCTTTTGCTGTATATTTGTTTTACCCATTTCTTGTGCGAGGTTACGGTATGTCCCTGAACTGTCGGCGCCTACACTCGATGGGTTATTATTAAATGCAGCAAGTGATTGATAGCTTATTAGTGTTAACAATAAAGTTGTTATTTTAAAAAATACTTTCATGTTTATCCTCTTTATTTGAATTATATCAGCGTGCAAATTTAATATAGTCCTCTTGACCATTTGATCAAGCAATTCTCAAAATTATTTGTTTATTTTATAAACTAAGTGAAATGAGTGAGGTGTTTAAACAGTGCCTAAAATGCAAAAGGCCGCTTAAAAAAGCGGCCTTGAACGATGTAAATAAAACTAAAAAGTACATTTATGAGTTATTCATTAATTACTGCTTTTTAACCCTTTACCTGTTGCAGCCCAATAAATACCGCCATAAATATGTTCGGTTAAAAACTCACTGCTATACACCGCATTAGTATGCCCAAGAGCGGTATAAAATGAGCGGCCGCCATCGTAATTGTGATACCACGAAATAGGATGAAACGATCCCATGCCTGAGCCTGTTTTGTTATTACCCCAATCGGCAGTTGGGTTGTAAGTTTGCTCATCAACCGTGAGTAAGTAGTTTAACTTAGTGAGCTCTGGCCCAAACTCGTACCACTCGTCAGTCCAAAGCATTTCCTGCGGCATATGGCTTAAGCCAATAAAGTTAGTATTAGGCACTTTGCTTAATACACCGGTTTGAATAACAGGATGAATGTTAAAGGTGCGCCCCACCAGCTTTTGATACCACAGCCAATCGTATTCGGTGTCTGATGCGCTATGAATACCCACAAAGCCTTTACCTGCTTTTACAAATCGTTCAAGCGCGGCTTGCTCTTTTGGGTTTAAAATATCGCCTGTGGTTGATAAAAACACTACTACATCAACATTTTTTAAGTAATCGTCGTTAAAATAATGGCTTTCTTCGTGCCAAATTAAATTAAAAAAGTGCTTATCGGCTAAGCCTTCTAGCGCTTTAACGCCTTCGGTTTGCGACTTATGGTGCCACCCTGCGGTTTTTGTAAATAGCAGCACATTAAATTGCTTTTTAGGGAGGGTATCAAACCCTGTAGCATGACTTTTTTGCACTGTTGCCATACTCAGCGCCAATACAACAAAGCTTAATAGCCAACCCTTATATGCGAATCTAGGTAAAGAAAAAAACATAGTATTCCTATTTAAAATGAACAAACATATTGGCCGTTAACCGCCCTGTTTGTGGACACGGTGAAATATCGGTGGCTGTATTAAGTAAACTGGTGTGCAGCAAATACCCAGGAAACACAATAAGCCTATTTGGCTTGTAGGGTATGTGCTTGTAGCATTCAAACTCACTGTGCTGTGGGGTGCAGTAACTAGGTTTTGTGTTACTGCACTCAAGAATGTGTTGAGCATGCGTTAAATACGTGTTTTTGCGCTTTGTGCTTATTGTTTCAAACCCTGTTTTTTTATGCCTAAAAAACCCCGTTCCGCCATGCGGCCCCTCTCCAAGGTAATGAATAATGGCAATTAGGTTAGGATCGTTGGTATCAAAGTGTGGCAAGGTTTGTATTGGTGATAGCTGCTGCTCCGTTTTAGTAATTAACGATAAGGCATTATCTTTTGGGTATGGGGTAAGTGTTTGCCCAATATTAAATACGTTATAAAACCCCTGTATAAGAGGCTTTAAGTAATCAACCACACATTGCTTTGGCAGCGGCATACGTAAACCTGGGTATTGAGTGAGTTCGTCGGGTTTAAACTCTCCATTACTTTGAGCAGCACTTTGCGCTAATTTTATAAGTTTTTGCGGCTCACTAAGGTAGTCGTCAATTATAATAATTGGCGTTTGCTCTTGCCCTATAAACTCATACTCTGGCTGTAAGTTATTGCCAAGTGTTAGCATAATACTTACTTAGCCTTGCAATAATGATTAATAAAATCAATGTGACTCGGTAAGCTATTTGCTTTTTTAGCCACATGATTTTTTATTGATTCTAAAAATCGTTTAAGCTCATCATCGCTCATGCTATCTACAATGGGGTGATAATTTTGCGGCACTAGCCCTTGCCCTAACATCACTTGTAACCACGATGCTTCGCCAAATAGCTCTTGCTCTGCTTTATAAACATGCCCGCTTTGTTTAAATAGCTCAAGGCGTTTAGCGAGCGACTCTGGTATTGGCATATTTTTACAGTAACGCCAAAAGTCGCTGTCGGTGCGCTGCGTTACGTGGTAATGCAGTACAATAAAGTCGCGGATATTTTCCGCCTCAAAGCGCATTTTGTTATTAAAGTCATCTTGATAACACGACTCAATTGCCTTGGTTGGCATGTTTTGCATTAATCTAATAATGCTTTGCTGAATTAAATGAATACTGGTTGATTCAAGCGGCTCAATAAAACCACTTGCCAAGCCAATAGCAACACAGTTTTTGTTCCAATGTTTACGCCGTGTACCGGTGCGGTATTTAATAACGCGCGGCTCATTAATAGGTTTGCCTTCTACGTTATTAAGGAGCGCTGTTTTTGCCTCATCATCGCTCATGTATTTACTACAAAACACTAAGCCATTACCACGGCGGCTTTGCAGCGGTATTTGCCACTGCCAACCACATTTATGTGCCATTGCACGCGTATATGGCACTATTGGGCTTACTAATTCGGTTTGTACTGCTACTGCGCTGTCGCACGGGAGCCAATGGCTCCAATCTTCGTATCCGGTGTGTAGCGCTTGCTCTATTAATAAACCTTTAAAGCCGGTGCAATCTATAAATAAATCGCCCTCAATAATTTGCCCGTCACCTAAAGTAAGCGATTTTATAAAGCCATTATTGGGCTCTAAGTTAACTTTGCTTATCATGCCTTCTATACGTTTAGCGCCGTTTTGCTGTGCAAAATTTCGTAAAAACTTAGCGTACAAACCGGCATCTAACTGATAAGCATGGTTACGGTCTTGATTCGGCACTACGGCAAATTTACCCAAGCGACTTGCTACGTGCTCTGTGCAATAATCACCAATATCGGCTGCTACACCTTGTTGCATACCTTTTAGCCAAAAGTGCTGAAAACCTGCAGCCCAACAACCTTGCCCCACATAACCAAATGAGTGAAAGTAGCTTTGCTGGTTTTGTTTCCAGCCCTCAAACGATATGCCTAACTTAAACGTGGCATTAGTGGCTGCCATAAATTCTGATTCGCTAATTTTTAGTAAATCGTGAAATATATGCAGCGTAGGAATAGTTGACTCCCCGACCCCTACGGTAGGTATTAAATCGGATTCAACCAAGCATATTTCAATATTTTTACCTAGCAGCTTTGCCATTGCAGCGCTGCACATCCAACCAGCGGTGCCGCCACCTGCTATTACTATTTTTTTAATTGCATTTTGATTCATAATTCAAACCTTACAAGTACGCTTAGCGTCTTAATTTATTTTGTAATTCGGCTCTTAATTTACGCGCTGTTAGCTCATCCATTGGCTTTGTTAAAATAGCCTGTGCGGGCTCTGGTATGTGGGTAAATTCGTTATCAGCAAATACATAGTAATTAAACAAGCGTTGCCATGCTGCTCGCTCATGTTTTGGTAAATTACGTATGTTTAAAATAGCAAGGTGCAACGCATTAGTAGGCTGCCCATACACCGCAGGCGTATTTTTAAACCAATAATTAAACAGTATATTTAAACTGCCAAGCCCCTCTACTTGGTGCCACCACATGCTGGGTAATATAAGGGCATCGCCGGCTTCAAGATCAACGGTAATTGCCGCTTTTATTGCTTGCTCAAACTTAGGGTATTGCGTGAAGTTGGGCGCAGTTGTGGTGGTTAAGCTTATTGGCTGACCACCGGGTGCTTTATCAAGCGGGCCTATGTATAAATTATCTATTTGATCGGGGGCAAATAAAGTAAAACGCCTTTTACCTGCAACACAACATGCTAAATTTTGCGCTACGTCGTAATGTGCTGGTACGGTAACCTTTCCGCCTGCCCATACATTAAATAAACAGCCTTCGCTTAATGCGTTAACATGGCAGTGTTTAACCAAAGCAGGTAAGCACTGTGCAATGCTGGTAGAGCCAATGTATAAAGTGTCGGCTTGTGGGCTATTTGCACTTTGCGTTATTTGCTCAAGCGCATTAATAAATGCAGCTTGCTGATTAGTAAAATTAAAACCGCTCATATCGGGGTTATACCCTACAACCCCGCTTTGACTGGCGGGTATTGTGCAAGTATTAACTAAAAAACCTTCGTAAAACGGCGTTAAATAATCAATCGCTGCACTGTCTGACTTTTTAGCAGCAATAACTAAGGGCCAATCGCTTACAAACCCTTTTAGTACAATAGGCACAGGCGAGTTTAAAAGCTCCTTGGGTAACGTACTGGGAGTTAAGCCACTCAGCGTTTGAATATTATTTGCTAAACTTTCCATAGCTAAGTACTTACACAGCGTGCTTTTGTAGCATAAGTTGCTCGTTTTTAAGCGCCACTAAATCACGCACATGTACTTGCGATGCAATGATCATGTATATACACGCTAAATATCCTTGCGAATGCAGCTGTGTAATTGCATCGCTACTTAGCTGGTTAAGCGACTCTTCGTTTATGGTGTAAAAACCAAGTAAGTTATGTTTAAGCCCGTTTACTAAATCAAGCTCTAGCGATACCGATTCAAGCAAACCATATTTAATTAAGGTTTTAATAAAGGGCTGGTTTTGTTGTAGGCCGTGATGAAGGCTGTCGAGCACGTTTATTATATTTTCGAGGTAATCACTATTCCCGCCGTGTTCTAAAAAGAGGCTAATACCCTGCTTTGTTGACACTTTTGGCGAGTCTAAATCAATACTAAGCATGCGCTCTTGCGTTGCTACACCGTTTTGCATTGTATTTTGAGTCGCAATAGCAAAAGGCAGTCGCTGCATGCTGAGCGGAATGTAGTGTGCTTGCCATTGTTGGTTTACTAAAAATAAGTTTTCGTCTTTGTTTATGCCGTATAAACACACCGGCGAAAATGTATTTGTTGTATCGTCTTTGGTAAAAAATATTGGGTAATGTGCTTGAGCGACTCTAAATTCACTCACAAATGTTTCGCTGTACCAAACCCCGTCACCTAGGTGTGTGCTGCGTGCAGGGTTTATTTTTAAATGCTGATGTTCAACATTATTTAATAATGCATGATTGGCCATGGATTGTGTGCTCCAATTGTTGTTGTGTGCCTTTACCTATTGCTACACATTAAATGTAACTAATAAGTTAAATTCACATTGACTATAACAGCTGGATATTATTATTACTAGGTTAATTTAGGCAAATAAAAAAGCCGCAAAATGCGGCTTTTATAAGGTTGCTACAAGGGTAATTTATTAAAAATTATAACGAACACCTAAACCGTAACGAGAGCCTGTTTGAGTGATGTTATAAATCAACTGTTGCTTACGCCCGTACGATGTTACGTACTCGTCGGTAATGTTTATACCTTCAATAAATACAGTAAGTCCCTCTACTGCTGGTACTTCGTAACTTACGTTAAAGTCTATTTGGTAATACTCATCGGTGTAAATTGGTGCGGTTAAATCGCCATTTACACGACGTTCATTTAAAAACGAGTCGCGCCAGTTATACGCAATACGTGCTTGTAAGCCTTCTTTATCGTAAAAGAACACCACGTTTGCAGTATCACTTAACCCTACGAGTGCTTCTGTATCCTCTAGCGAATCGTTGTCGTATTCAAGACCCGAGTCAACCATGGTGTAGTTAAAAATACCGCCAAAGCCTGACTCACCAAATAAGTGCTGAATATTAAATTCAAATCCATCAATGGTGTATTCTTGGTCGCCATTTACAGGCACGTTTATTCTAAAGTTAATTGGATCATCTGAGTCTGGGTCACCAACAATTGTGCCGCCGTCTAACTCACCATCTTCATCAAATTTAGGTTGCACATTTGGATCATCCGCAAAGTTTTCAAATATGTAATTTCTGATGTCTTCGTTAGATGCATTACCACCTAGAGCACTTGATGCAGCTCTAAATTTTTCACCATTTAATGGATCCGCTAAGTTAAATATATTTGAGTCGATAGTGCCTGTAGTTATCCAGTTTGTTACGTCTTTTTTAAAGTAACCAAACGAAATATAGCTTCCTTCGCCGTAATACCATTCACTTGATAAGTCGTAGTTAATTGATTCAAGCGGTTTAAGTCCTGGATTACCAGACCCACCCGAATAACCACTTAAACTACCGCCGGTATTAATAGTTGTGCCGCCTTGCAGCTGACCATAACCCGCTCTTGAAATAGTTTTGCTTGCTGCTGCGCGAATCATTACATCTTCAACAACTTCAATATTAAAATTAATATTTGGCAGGAACTGGCTGTAATCTGCCGATTGGCTTAGCGTTTCAATACCGGTAACACCCGTTACTGATGTGGCTGTATCTTCGTTCCATTCTACGCGGCTGTAGCCGGGTGCGGTTGCTTTAGAATATACGTCTGTTTTTTCGTAGCGTAAGCCAACTTGTAGATCGAAGAACATGCCGCTCAATTCGCCTTTGTAATTTACTTGTGCAAAAGCAGACTGCGTTTTTTCTTCAGTAAAGCGGTTTGTTGCTGCATCCCAATCGGTTGAGGCACAAAATTGTCCTTCCCCGTTTGGTCCTGCCGCTGCGCCGTCGGCTGCTTTACAATCACCGTAAAGGTTATCTACGTTAGCAACAGGGTCAGCAAACTCGGCAGCATTTACAATCGTATCAAAGTCGGCAAAAAAGATTGTATTAAATAAATCGTATTCGCCTTGTGTTGCAGTGCCTTCAAAGTTACCCGCTTTAGCTTGAAACTTATCTAAAATAGTATCTTGGCGCCAATCAATATCAGCAAAGTCGCCCTCAACACCAACACCACCCCAATCTGGGCGTTGTACTTGGGTATGACGATAATGGTTATTTACTTTGTTAACCGCAACACCAAAGTCGATGCTTAGGTTGTCGTCAATGTAGTAGTCACCTGAGATTTGTGTTTGATCGATTTCTGAATCGTATTTATCATTTGCAAACCAGCTACCCGATAAGCGCATAGTGCTTGGGTTAAAGTTTTCGATGTTACCAATTGCAATACCGGGTAAATCGCCAGTTAAATCAAGCCCAGAGCGCGTACGTGTGTACGAAGGTAACTGAATATTATTACGTGTACCGTGGCGTGGATCAGTTGCTTTCATTGATGCTTTTGAACTGTGATGATCAAATTCTAGGTTAAGCTGATCCGATACCGCCCATTCTAGGTTAAAGCCTAATGAATCTGTTTTTTCTTCGCGACCCCAAGAACCTACCGTAAGCGACGTATCGCGGTAGTCGGCATCACTTTGTATGTCATAAATTTCTGAGTAAATAAGTGGGTACGCGTTAGGCTCGCCCGCCCAAACAGATTCACTTCTGTCGCCAGCGTAGTTAAACCATACTGAAGCATCAGTGTGCTGCTCTTCAACGGTTGTTTTAAAGCCCGTGTAATCAAGGGTTGCTGTAATATTTTCAACAGGTTGATATTGAAATACCAACTGACCATTTACACGTTCACGTTGACGCTCTTCAAACACATAACGTGGTTGTTGCGGGTTTGAGTAAATGCCTGATGTAGGTCTGTTTGTTCCGCCTTCTGCGCCTGCAGGTACGCCGCCCCATCCTGTATTTGTGTAATCAGATGCTCTGTAGCCTTGATCTTGAATAAACTGTTGCATACCGCTTTCACGGTCTTGGTAGCTACCTGAAATCGAAATACCAAACTTGTCATCCCCAAATGTTTGCGAATATAAACCGCTTACCTCTGGTGTAATGCTACCCTCGTCGGTAGATTGATCGTCTACAGCTTTAACGCCAAACGATGCTTTTATACCTGGGCTATTTAAGGGTCTGTTGGTTGTTAAGTTTATAGTTGCACCAATGCCACCTGAAGTAACACTTGCGTCTGATGTTTTATAAACTTGCACGCCCGATACGCTTTCAGATGCGACATTTGCAAAATCAAATGTACGGTCACCTGTTGTATTTGGAAGTTGGCGGCCATTAATTGTAATTAAGTTATTAGCAGGTCCAAATCCACGTACTGTTACGCGGCTACCTTCACCGCCCGCTCTATCTATTGATACGCCGGTAATACGTTGTAGTGATTCAGCAAGATTGGTATCAGGAAATTTCCCCATATCCTCAGCCGAAATTGCATCGACAATACCAGAAGAATCGCGTTTAACATCCATAGAGCGCTGCAATGAACCTCTAATGCCTGTTATTTGTATTATTTCTACATCTTCATCGGCAACGGTTTCTGCAGCGTAGCTTTGGTGAGGAAGCGTAACGGTACCCATTGCAGCGAGTATGGCTGTTGAAATTATCTTTTTCTTAAACATCATGATGCCTTTTTCTTATTAAATTATTATTGACGTACTGCAAGACTTTAAGAATTACTCGAAACATAATTGTAAACTATTTGTTTCATTTTACGGTCAATAAATAATTATTGTGTGTGTATGTTTTAAACGTTTTACAAAGACCACAACCAGTTTTAAACATGTGCTACTTAACTAAAAAACATTAAATATCATCAAGTTTATGCTAATTCTTTGTGCTAATTTTTTACTTTAAAATATTTTCATTTTGTCATATGTCCTCAGCTTCCTCTTAAATCGACCATTAACAAAATAAATTAATGGTCATATTGACTATATCTTTTTTATGCAAATAAAAGGCGTTGCAGTGCTCACGCAGATAATTTGCATTGTTTGTAACAATTTATATTAAGCGTGTTCATATGGGCTTATTGTTTGGATTTTTCCGTTTGAGTCGTGCTCAAGCTTAGCCATTTTCATACTGCGTAAATGGGTTTGTCCGCCCGACAACGTACTGTCGTGATAAAATAAAAACCAACCATCATTGTGCTTAACAATTGAGTGATGCGTGGTCCAACCAAGTACTGGGTTTAAAATAACGCCCTGATAGGTAAATGGTCCGTATGGGTTATCGCCCGTTGCGTATACAATTTTGTGTGTATCGCCCGTTGAGTACGAAAAGTAATAAACACCGTTGTGTTTATGTACCCAAGGACCTTCAAAAAACCGGCGGTTGTTATCGCACACTGTAATTGGTGAGCCGCTCTCATCTAATACAACAACCTCTTTTACGTCTTCGCTTAGGCTGATCATATCTTCAGATAATTTTGCTACGCGCGCAGGAATTGCAGGTTCACTATTTTTGGGATACGTGTTTTGTTCATTAAATTCGCTCGTTTGCCAATTTTGTAATTGGCCACCCCACAAGCCACCAAAATACAAATAATGGCTTGAGTCGTCATCTTCAAATACAGCAGGGTCAATACTAAACGTCCCTTGAATGCAATCGTCTTCGGCTTTAAATGGACCTGTTGGGCTGTCACTTTTTGCAACGCCAATTCTAAAAATACCTTGCTGATCGCGCGCCGGAAAATAAAGGTAATACTGACCAAGTTTATGCGCTGCATCGGGTGCCCACATTTGCTTGCTTGCCCATTTTACGTCATCTACACAAAGTGCTACGCCATGGTCTATGGCTTTACCTGAGCTTTCGTCAAGGGAAAACACATGGTAGTCGCGCATTGCAAAGTGGTCGCCGTTATCATTAATTTCATTTTTTGATTCAATGTCATGCGATGGATAAATATACACTTTGCCGTTAAACACATGCGCAGACGGATCGGCGGTATACATGTGATCAACTAATACATTATGATTTTGTATTAACGAGTTGGCTCGTTGTAAGTCTTTTAACTGTTTAAGTTCAGCGTCACTTAATCCATTAGATGGGGGTGCTGCTTGCGCTGTATTTTGCATTTTTACTCCTAGTATTGCCTGCCCAATTTACACTTTTAAAAGGTGAAAAATGGACTGCTAAATTAGTTTATGGTTTTGTTATCAGCCAGCTTCGTTTGAATGCGCTTTACTTCAGGCTCGGTAAGTTTGTAACGTGTTATAAAAATTAAACATGCCACGGTACAAATTACTGGAATACCAGCAAAGGCGAGTAAAATGCCTGATAACGTGTGTTCTGATTGCTCTTGATTTGGTACGTAGGCGTACCCTGATAATATCCAGCCTGCAATAGCACCGCCAATTGCAAAGCCTAGTTTTATTGCTAATAAATGACCCGAAAACGTAACTGCCGTTAATCTGCGGCCAATTTTTAATGCGCCGTAGTCAACCGTATCTGCCACCATCGAAAACATAATTGGGGTAATAATCATGTGGGCAAAGTTAGCAATAAAGTACACAATAAAAATGGTTACGATTGCGTCGCTCTCAAGTACGTAAAACATGCTGTGAGAAATAATTACGACCACTAAAGCGACAATGAAAAGTGTTTTCTTTTCAATAAATTTGGTTAAAAAGTTGGTAGATATAGCGCCCAATACTGAGCCAATTGCTGAGAGTGTTAAAAAGTTAGAAGTAAGCGAGGCTTCCCCTACGTAGTATTTAATATAATGCGGCGCTACTGAGGCTCTAACGCCAATTAAGATTAAAGTTGCTAGGCTTATAACGGCTATAACAACCCATTGATCGTTTTTAAATAGGCTTAAAAACTCAAGAAAGGCATTCTTTTTACTTTGCGCGGGTTTAACTTGTTTGGTTTCTTTGGTCATTTTAAAACACAGTAAAAAACACGCTGCGGCAAGTCCGCCTAAAAACACCATTGCTAGCGGGTAACCTACTACATCGTTGCCGTCGCCAAAAAAGGCAACCAGCTTAGGCAGTGCCCATACAATTACAAGCAGTGCTGCCATTGCCATTGCAAATCGGTATGACTGTAGCGATGCGCGCTCTTTAGGATCGTTTGTCATTACTGCGCCAAGTGCACCGTACGGTATATTAATGGCGGTATAACACGTCATTAATAGCCCGTAAGTTAAGTAGGCATATATAAGCTTGCCCGTAGAATCAAAATCTGGGGTTATAAATGCTAAGCAAGCAAACACACCGTACGGAACAGCTAAAAATAATATGTAAGGACGGTAAGAACCCCAACGGCTGCGCGTTCTATCGGCAATGCTGCCCATTATTGGGTCGGTAATACCATCAAATAAACGAACCGCTAAAAGTAGCGTACCCGCAGCAGCTGCAGATAAACCGTAAACATCGGTATAAAATATCAACATAAAGTTAGCGACCATTTGAAATACAATATTACTGGCTGTATCACCTAGGCCGTACCCTATTTTTTCTTTAATTGTGAGTGTGTGTTTTGTGTTGTTCATGTGTGCTCAATTTTCAATGCAAATCGATATAGTCAAAAATACTATATGCATTTTTAGCGCATGTAAACATTTATGTTACATTTTTAATCAACTGGTAATTTATTTAATACATGACGCTAATTTGGCGTTAAATTTACTAACATACAAAGGCATTAGCCGTTCAATAAAAAACCACTACTTGGCCAAAATAAAAAATGTGTGTTGATACATTAAATTAGGTACAGCAGAAATAGCAGTTAATTAAATAGATGTGATTGTTTTAGATAGGATTTATAAATGTTTTTTATTTGCGCTTTAAGCGCCTTTTATATACTCTTAATAGTCTTTATAACAATATGTATGTATAGCATTGGCTGAGTAATTTATGCACCATAAAACATCAAATATTTCTAACAATATTGACGAAGAATCGATTCCTGATGACTGCATTAGTAATCTAACCGTAGATAATATTGTATTTGCTATTCATGAAGGTAAGTTAAAAGTGCTGCTGGTTAAATATAATCGCGGTCTTGCAACAAGCCAATGGGGTTTAATTGGTCATTGGGTTCGTAAAGACGAAAACTTAGACCTTGCAGCTCTGCGTGTTGTTAAAAGTACCACCGGTGTTGAAAACCTTTATTTAGATCAGTTAGGTGCATTTGGTAACGTAGACCGCTACCCCGCTAGGCGTATTATTACTATTGTTTACTACTCGCTCGTGCGCTTTGAAGAAACCAATCTTGTGAGTGGCGATAACGCTGTAGAGTGTGAATGGTTTGATGTAAATAACGTCCCTAGTTTAATGTTTGACCACGCCGACATTTTAAAAAGTGGCCTTGATTACTTACGTTATAAAGTAAGGCACGAGCCTATCGGTTTTAGCTTACTCCCAGAAAAATTCACCCTGCTTGAGCTACAAGGAATTTACGAGTCGATTTTAAATAAGTCACTCGATAAGCCTAACTTCAGACGTAAGTTTCAAAAAATGAACTTATTAATAAACTGCAAAGAAAAACAAACCAACGTAGCCCACAGAGCTGCTACTTTGTACCGTTTTGACATAAACGTATATGAAAAATTAAGAGAGTTTGGTTTTACATTCGAGTTTTAAATAATTTAATTTTTTTTACCGTAAAATCAAATACACGTGTAGGTTAGCTGTACAACGTAATTTAAAAGCGTTTGCTAACCTACAGAACCTCAATGTATCAACATGAAAATTCGACTGTAATCTCTCCTAAACCTTCGTACTTTATTGATGTTTTTTTATTTATGTCTAATTGCATTAGACCGTTATAAGAGCCTGTAATAAAAATATGGCCTGCTTTTAATTCAAACCCATTTTCCGTTAAAAAGTTAATAGCCCAATATAAAGGAAGTTGCGGCAAACCTGCAGGATGCGTCCCCGCATAGCTTTGTAAATCTTCGCCCTGTTTAACATCAATATTTATATCACTGCTCTCATATGCTTTTTTAACGTCTACTTTAGGGCCTAAATATACACCTTGATTAGATAATCCATCGGCCAATTTTTCATAGTGTGTTGCTTGATAACCCTCTGGAAATCTGTTTTGAATAAGCTCCAACGCTAAATGGGCACTACCAATGGCATTATCTATATCCTCATTTTTATATTCTTCATAGCTTGCTAGGTCTTTGTTTAGCACAAATGCAATTTCTGGCTCAATGAGCGCTTTATTATTTTTTGTGAAAAGAGCACAACGTCCCATAGATTTAACCGGTGCATGCAAAAGTGGCGCGAGAGTAATCGTGCCATCACCTGATGGAAGCATACATTTCCAACCATACACTTTTTGGTTATTTAGCTTAATCATCAACTTCTGAACTGCTAAAACGTCGTCTATAGAATTAAGCGTTATATCTGATGATAAGTCAGGTATCGCAATGCCTTGCTCTCTTTTATTTAGTAAATGCTTAGCGATATGTTCAAGCAAGATTGAGTTATCCACTGTAGTTCCTTTTTTGCTATTGAAAGTTATTTGCATAGTAATAATAACAGTGTTCTTGACAATTAAACATATGATGTTTAGATTTGTCGAACGTTACTCTTTTGCGAATTTACTTCTTGTTAAGTGAGTAAACTCTCAAAGGTTGAACTTTACCTGACGACACGACACACAAATATATGGAGATCACTATGCGTTCAAAGAAAAAAATTGCACTCGGTGTTTTAGCCGCTCTCTCAAGCTGTTCATTTGCTCAAGCTGCTACAAACGATAAAGTAAAAGACGATACTGAAGTCATTGTTGTAACGGGTGTTCGTTCAAGTCTCGAGGCCGCATCATCTCTAAAACGTTACAGCGATAGTGTTCAAGATAGTATTGTTGCTGAGGATATTGGTAAGTTTCCCGATCAAAATGTGGCTGAGTCTTTACAACGTGTTCCTGGTGTTTCAATTAACCGTGTAAATGGTGAGGGCTCAAAAATAACCGTTCGTGGTTTTGGCCCAGAATTTAACGTTGTTACATTAAACGGGCGCACATTAGCTACTTCTGAAATTGGTCGCTCGTTTGATTTTCAAGTATTAGCAGCTGAGCTAATATCGGGTGCTGATGTCGTTAAGTCGCCTACGGCTAAAACACCTGAAGGGAGCATTGGTGCTTATGTTAACGTTAAAACTGCACGCCCATTAGATAACCCCGGATTACATGTACTTGGCTCTATAAATGCCAAATACAGTGAACTTTCTGGCGAGACGAGTCCTGAATACTCTGCGTTATTTAGCAATACGTTTGCTGATGAAACATTTGGTTTTAATATTGCCCTTTCACAACAAAAAAGTGATAACCGATACGATTCAATGGGCACTACCCGTTGGTTATTACTCAATAATGAGCCAGGTGTGATTGAAGGCGACATTCATAATTTAGATGGCAATGTGGTTACGCCAACTATGCTTCGCCATGCTGGGCGAATTGAATACGCATTAGGGCAAGAGCATCGCGAACGTACAGGCATTAATACCAGTTTTCAGTGGGCACCAGATTCAAGCTTTACCAATACTTTTGATTACATGTATACGGATCTCTCAGTAGAAACTCAAACTCAAGGTTTGCAAGCCGGTTTACAGTATCCTAATTGGCGAAATGTGGTTGTATCAGACAACGGTACTATTTTATCAGGCACTAAGTTTTCGGGTAAAACACTGGGCGGAACTGGTGAAAATGTAGATTTTAGAATTGATGGTTTATTTCAAGAGCTGGAGTCAAAATCAAAAACACAGGCATTTGGGTTTAATTCTATAAAAGAATTTGATGTATTAACGCTTGAGTTTGATATAAGCCATTCAACATCAAAATCAACGCCGCGTAGCGACTTATTAGTTCCTAATTATATTTCACCGGAGCGAAACGACAGTTTAAATTTTGATTTTAGAAACACTGATACCGTTAATTTAGACACAACCATTGATTATGCTTCGCCGACAAGCGTGAGAGCACATTGGAATCAAGTTTCACATTACGAATTAGAAGACACGATTACAGAGCTGCAAACAAAAGGGAAATACCTACTCGATTTAGAGTTTGCTGAAAGCCTAACCTTAGATTCAATCGATTTTGGTATTGCGTATTCAGATCGCGAAAAAGTAAGGGATCGCTTTGAAACATTCCATGAAGATAACTGTGGTTTAGTAGCACCGAATGCCGATATTTGTGGCGAACTTAGAGATATGCCTGATGACATATTTTCAGCAAGTCCCTATTCAGATTTTTTAAGTAGTGAGCCAGGTAATTTTCCGCGTGACTTTTTGTTTGCTGATATAAATAAATACCATAGCGCTATTCGTGATATGACCAAAAATCCAAATTGGCCAAACGAGCAATATAACGAAATCGCATCATCAAGCGTCACCGAAGAGAAAATAAGTGCTTATTCGCAGTTTAATCTCAGCGGCTTAATTGGTGATTACGATTGGCGCGGTAATGTGGGAGTCCGTTATGTAAAAACGGATACAAGCTCAAGCGGTTACGGCAAAAGGCGCCTAGGTTATACGGGCGAGCTTGATAATGGCCAACCTTTATTAGTTGTTGATTACACAGACTCAGGAAGCCTTAAAGCCAAAAATAGTTACACTAACTGGTTACCTAGCGCTAATTTTAGTATTAATTTAAGTGATAACTTATTGGTAAGAGCCGCAGCGGCTAAAGTTATGTCGCGCCCTGCCATTGACGACATTGGCGTACAAACAACGTATACCGATATGCAAGCAGGTAGCTTTTCTCAAACAGGTGGCAATCCTTATTTAGCACCTTATAAAGCTAATCAATACGATTTATCTTTTGAATATTATAGTGATAGCGGCGATTCTTACGCGGTTAACTTTTTCAAAAAGGATATATCTAGCACAATTGCACAAATAACTTATCTAGATAATACGCCTGATATTTGGGATGGGTCGCAATACGTTGATTCATCAGTAAGTATTGATGGATACGGCAATGTAAACGAAACTATTAATACTAAACAAAACCAATCAGGCGGCTCAATTACTGGAGTAGAACTTGCTGTACAACATAATATGGATTATTTACCGAGCTTTTTAAATGGCTTAGGTGTGCAAGCAAACTATACATGGGCTGATACTACAAATAAAAACACACAAAAAATAGAGCTTCCAGGTGTGACCGACCCAGGTGATAAATTAGAGGGGTTTGCCGAAAACTCTTATAACATTGTTGTCTACTACGACAAAAATGCATTTCAAGCGCGTTTAGCTTACAACTGGCGAGATGACTTTTTAAGTAGCCGAGCTGGTATACGCAGTGGTGGATTACCAGAGCATACTGCGGCTTATGGTCAGCTCGACTTTAGTATGTCTTATGCGGTTAACGATAACTTTACGCTAACAGGCGAAGCAATAAATATAACTGATGAACGTACCTATCAATATGCCGATGTAAAAGAGCGCGTTATTAATACCCAATATACTGGTCCGCGTTACCGTATAGGTATACGCGCTAAGTTTTAACGCTTTATTGAAATAACCCAAATTGCTATAAAGATCGCTCATCAGCGATCTTTATTATATTCCCACTATGTCAGTTTTAAACATATAAACAACGATTAAAATTAGTTACCACTCCCCCTATTTTGTGCACATTACATTGACCAGCCAAACATAATATGTTTATATTAAAGATATGAGCGAACTTATATATTACGACCTAAAACAAACATCAGGAATGGCAGCAAGCCTTTCTGTTCAAGTGGCTAAAGAAATTGGCAGACGCATTGTGTCTGGATCATTTGAAGCCGGCAGTTTAATTGATGATGAAGATGCACTCGCTAAACGCTACCAAGTAAGCCGTGTAGTAGTACGCGACGCGGTAAAAATCTTAGTAAGCAAAGGCCTACTTGATGTACGCAGAGGTATTGGTACGCGTGTACTACCTCGTGATAGATGGAATATGCTAGACGATGACGTATTAGCATGGCATTTATCAGCACCACCTAATCGTAAATTTTTAGAGCAATTAATGGACGTGCGCCTAGCCTTTGAGCCAAAAGCAGCACGTTGGGCAGCTGAACGTGCGCGCCCTGAGGATTTAATTGAAATTGCAGCCGCATGCGAGCGCATGGCTAAAACAGATAACAGCGTAGAAGATTTTATTATTGCTGATTCTTTATTTCATAAGGCCATTATAAAAGCAGCGCAAAATAGCTTTTTAGCTTCTATGGAAGGCGTTATTTATTCTGCACTTTTAGTTAGTATTAAAGTAACAAATAAAGACCCGCGCGATAACGGTGCATCTATTCCGTTTCATCGTGAAGTGTACGAAGCCATTGCTGCAAAAGATGGCGATAAAGCCGAATTTCTCACCGAAAAACTCCTAAAAGATGCCAGCTTTCGTCTTTCTGCGACAGTAAATAACAAATAGCCATTGTTTATTGTCGCAAATTCATATAAATAGTACGTATAAATAAATAATACGGACACTAAGATACTATGAGCGAATTAACATACTACGATCTAAGACGCAGCAGTGCCATGTCACCTAGCTTACCGGTACAGGTAGCTAAAGAATTAGGCCGTAGAATTGTTGCTGGCACATATACTCCTGGCACACTGATTGATGATGAAAACCGTTTAGCTGAACGTTTTCAAGTAAGTCGAGTTGTTGTTCGTGATGCAGTAAAAATTCTTGTTGGTAAAGGGCTTTTAGATGTACGCAGAGGCATTGGCACTCGTGTAAAAACCCGTGATAACTGGGCGTTGCTTGACGATGATGTTCTTGCGTGGCATTTAAGCGCCCCACTTAATCCTGAGTTTTTAACTCAATTAATGGAATTTCGTTTAGCATTTGAGCCCAAAGCAGCCAGTGTTGCAGCGCTTCGCGCAGAGCCTGAAGATATTAAAGCCATTGAAGATGCATTAAATGAAATGCAAAGCTCGGTAAGCGATTTAGATAAGTTTGTTATTGCTGATGCGCATTTTCATGGCGCTATTTTACGCGCTTCTCATAATGAGCTATTTATTTCGATGGAATGCGTTATTTTTTCAGCGTTGCTTGTGAGTATTAAAGTAACAAACCAAAGTGCACAAAGTAATCATGCTTCTATTCCGTTTCACAGAGAAGTATTTGATGCTATTGCCACCGGTAATAGCGAAAAAGCACAAGCCCTTACAGAAAAGCTTTTAGCAGATGCTAAAGCCAATTTAGCTAAGTTAATGGATATTTAATTTATTTTAAATAGCACCGCTAACTCATCATTTAATGTGAGAGGAATGATGAGTAGCGATGCAAGCACAACAACGTTTTATCGCAATTTAATTAAAAATTAATTAAAGATAATATTCAGCATAATTTTTAGCATTAGTCGTAAATTCTTCTAAACCCATTCCGGCTTTATACAAGCCGCTTCCTAAACCAAAACCCGATGCCCCTGCATTAACAAATTCATCCTGGTTTTGAGGCGATACACCGCCCACAGGGTAAATATCAATACCCGAAAGCACCGTTGTAATTGCTTTTAAGCCTTTTGGACCTGCTGTATCTGCTGGAAAAAACTTAAGCGCGTCTGCACCGGCATGCAATGCAGCAAACCCTTCAGTGGGTGTATAAAATCCTGGTACGCAGTACAGTCCTTTTAATTTACTAAAACGGATCAGCTCTACATCGCTATGCGGAGATATAATAATACGACCGCCCGCTTTAATTACCTGATCAACTTCGTCTTTAGTAACAACCGTTCCCGCACCAATAATGGCTATATCTGCGTATTTATCACTTAATAACTTAATACTTTTTAATGCATCAGGAGAGTTAAGTGGCACCTCTATAACGCGGTAACCAATATTAATAAGTACCTTTGCATAATCAAGCACTTCACTTGGTGTAATGCCGCGTAAAATGGCAACCAATGGTAGTTGCTTCATAGCATGAGTTAACGAAATTAATGACATAATTGAGTTTCCTTTTCAGTGACTAAACCGGCCTGTACAGCTAGTGTAAACATGCCTTTAGTAGATGCAGTTGCACTGCTTAAAATAGAAGAAGTAAAGCCGAGTTCTTTTAATGCTTCACAATACAGAGTGTTTAAACTTGAGTTACCAATTAAATAAACATGCTTAATGTCGTTTAGCTTACTTTTAATACCCGCAAGCTCAGCGCCAATAAGTAAACCAGATAAGTAACTAGGTACGTTTTGCAGCGTTAATTGTTTATCTAGCTTTAAAGTACGCGCACTAAATAATGCACTTAATAAACTGCTTTGAACTTGACTAACACCAACGCCTTTTAAAAAGCTTGGCATATCTGTTGGTGTTTTACCTAGTGCCTCTAATCCTTCACCTAAAATGCTTTGTTTAGTCAATAAATCAAACATTTCACCGGTCATGAACGTACTAAGGCTCGTAATAACCGTTTTACGTTGAATATCTTTTGCAACTTGAACCCATTTAGAGTGGGTGCCGGGTAAGCAAAACATAGTCTCACTTAAGGTTTGATTACTTAGCTCACCCGCTGTTTGCTCTACATCTAATACAGCGCCAAATACTTGTACTTCTTCACCGCGCATTACATCGCATACATTATTTTCCATAACGTATTTAACACCCGGCACAATACTAATTTGTAAGCCTGCTTTATTATTTGCTTTACAAAGGTTTACGCTCATACTACCGAGATTAGCTGGCGCATTTACATAGCCTGTATCTTGCCAACCTATAGCACCGCCTACCATACCTGCCATAATAATCGGCGTTTTATGTTTTGATAACCAGCCTGATATATAACTAAGTAATACGGTTTCTAAACAGTCGTTTTTAATACAAAGTACGCCCTGCTCACCATTAACAGTATCTAAAATGCTGCCTTTGCCATCGACTAAAAAAGCTCTAAAGTTAGAGCTTCCCCAATCAACAACAATTAATGCTGGAAAGTTGCTTTTGTTATCGCTCATAAGCCTTGCCCTTATTTATTAAATTGATACTTCGTAATGTTTAATAAAATCAAGGTCGGGCTCAATACCAAGGCCTGGACCTTGTGGTAGCGCAACTGTTCCGTTGTTATTTTTAACTTGCTCGTTAATGTTTAGAGACTCTTGCAATAACTGCTCTCTAAATAAGTTTGGCGTTGTATCGTACTCAAGCATAGGTTGTACTGGGTGTGCAGCACCTGGTAAATCAGGTAACGCAGCTAATAAATGTAGATTAGTACCTACCGCAATAGCCGAGCCCCATACATGGTTTATTACAGGCACAAAATGCGCGTGTGCCATAGCTAATACTTTTTGATATTCGGTAATACCACCGAGCGCACACACTTCTGGCTGGAGTAAATCAACGCAGCGGTTTTTAATTAAGTCTCTAAAGCCCCAGCGGGTAAATTCGGCTTCGCCACCGGCAATGCTCATATCAAGTGCTTCACATAAATCGCGATAGCCTTGATGATCCTCTGGTGCAACCGGTTCTTCAAACCAGTACACGCCTAAATTTTGCAGCTCTCGACCTAGCGGAATAGCTTCGCGCGCTGTATATGCATGGTTAGCGTCAACCATTAGGCGCATATCGCGGCCAATACCTTTACGTACAGCTTCAACAAGCTTTATATCGCGGTCTGGCGAAAGGCCTATTTTCATTTTCATGGCCGTAAAGCCCATTTCTTTAATACGCTGGCTTTCTTCGGTAAAGCGCTCTTCCAGGTTTGGAAACTTTTGTAGCATCATACCGTAACCATAAGCCGGAATGCGGTCTCTAAAAGCACCCCCTAGTAACTTATAAACGGGTTGATCTAAAAATTTACCTGCAATGTCCCACAGAGCAATATCTACACCAGATAAAGACTGAATAGGCATGCCTTTTTGGCCATGATCGCGCAGTAAGTTATAAACTTTATGCCAAATCACTTCTCTGTCGAGTGGATCCATGCCCAAAATCATAGGCTGAATCACATGCTCAACAATTGTTTTATTGGCAAACGCAACGCCGCCACCGCCAAAACATTCGCCCCAACCTGTAATACCTATATCGGTACGAACTTCAACTAAATGTGCGGTACGTTTAGCGTAATACTGCTGCGAATAACCAAGTTCTTCTTCTAGGTCGTACTGTAAAACGTGGCTAATAATTTGTGTGATTTTCATAGTCTGTTCCTTAAACCTTTAACGCGCGAGAAACACGTTTATATGCAAGGTAGTCATCTAAAGCTAACAACGAACAATCAACACCCACGCCCGATTGCTTAATACCAAAATGAGGTAAATTAATGCTGTATTTAATGCCGTTTACTTGTACTTCGCCAAAGCGTAAATGTTTTGCAAAGTAAGAAATAGTGTCTTCGTTACTACTAAAAATAAATGAACTCAAACCAGCGTCCGTGTCATTTGCATCGCTAAGCACCTGTTCGTTATCACTAAATATAATAATACTAATAACAGGGCCAAATATTTCGTCTTTGTATAGATTCATGCTCGAATCTACATTTGTAAGTACGGTTGGTTCGTAAAAATACCCATTAACGCCTGTAGGTTTTTTACCACCTAATTGTAATTTAGCGCCTTTTTGCTGTGCATCTTTAACTAGCTCATCAATACGTTGCCATGAGTTAGCATCCATAACGGGGCCCATATCAATAGCCTCGTTTTTATCAAAACCAACTTTTACTGCTTTTGCACGAGTAAGTACTTTTTCAATAAATTCATCAGCAACGCTTTCGTGTACAAATACACGATTTGGGGTAACACAAATTTGCCCTGCGTTGGCAAACTTAACGCCACAAATCACATCGGCTGCGTTATCTAAATTTGCATCGCTACATACAATGGCAGGTGCATTACCACCAAGCTCCATTGAATAACGCTTGATTGACGTAGCACCTGTTGCAATTACATGCTTACCCACATTAGTAGAACCAATTAAAGTAAGTACAGAGGGAATAGTTGACGCTGAAATGGCATCGCCTACGGTGCTATCTGTGCCCGAAAGTATGTTAACCACACCTGCTGGCAAGCCGATTTGTTCACATAATTCGCCTACAGCATAAGCAGACAAAGGCGTTTTACTTGACGGTTTTACTACAAGCGGACAACCCGCAGCCATTGCTGGGCCTAATTTATAAGCCAAATTTAATAATGGAAAATTCCATGCTAAAAATGCTGCAGCCACACCAACAGGCTCACGCGAAAGAACGTGGCTATGTGTACCTTCATTATCTTTTAATTCTTCATCGGCGATATTAACAATGGCATCAGCGTAAAAATTAAGGCTATCAACTAACATTTGAAAGTCGTCAGCGGTTGACTGCCATGGTTTAGCCATTTCTAAATGCACGCATTCACGTAAGTGTTGCTCGTTTGCAATTACTGCATCTCGCAGTTTAAGCATCCATTGAGCACGCTCTGTTGCAGGCGTTGTTGACCAACTTGAAAATGCTTCTTGCGCAGACTCTAAGGCCATGTTTGCTTCATTAATACCTGCAGCCGAAATTTCGCCTACAACTTCAAGTGTTGCAGGATTGATAATTTCGGTCGTTGCGTCACTCGTTATTAATTTTCCACCGATATACAGTTGTTTAGAAAGCATTTTGTCGCTCCATTATTATCTACAACACCCTAAGGGCTAAATGACTAAAGTAAGACACACAGGCCTTAATACATAATAACTATTTAAACATATGATGTTTGATTGAGCAAACACAAAATACATTTAGTTAACAAAAAAACTCATATGCCAAGATTTATGAGCATTGCCTTTAATTAACCCTTCCTCTTCACTCGCCATGGCTTTGTGTAAAGAATCGCTATTGCCTATACAAGGTTCTATCCCAAGTACAAAAGGGGGTAGCTGCTCATTGGCAGACCAACCGTTGTAATTAAACCAAAGCCCCAAGTGACTTATGTTTGTTGATGAAAATTCAAACCCGCAGCTTTGCTGAGCTTTATCATCAACCAGTTTTACAATTATATTTAGATCTTTATGAGTGCCCGTATTTAGGTGTTTGCTAAAAACCTTACTTGCAAAACCACTGTTATAGGGCATAACCTTATTTAGCGGCGGGACTTTAGTTGAGCACTCACTCCAGTTAATAAAGGCACTATTAACGTTATAAAAATGACTTAGCCCTTCATCAACTTTAAACTCCATATGTTTGTTATTTATTAAAATACGCATCTCTGGTTTTATGGCAAAAATAGGATGCGCTGACCAAACAAAAGGGAGATTGTGAGTTGTGTTATTTTTTACGTAGTAATCAACAAGCAGCCGCTTACTGTGTTTTTTTAAGGTAAACGTTCTTATAAATGTAAAAGTAGAGTCAAAAACCTCAGCTTGTAAGCTAAGTATTATTTCTTCATCGCTAATATGGGTATTAGTTATTTGCCATGCTTGGCACCACAACTCACCATGATCATGTGAAAAATGCGTTTTATTGGGGATATGTTCGTACAGCTGAGGAGAAATACCCGGAAAACATTCATCCCAACCACCGCTATCATGCTCAGAGAAATCATTGTTTTTTGCAGGTTTTAAAGTGATTTGTTTATCGTGAGCAAGCCACTCTCTATTGTGTTTTAAGCTTACAATAGAGATGACTTTTGCACCCAACTGAGGAATGACTGTAATAGCAAGCTCACTATTTTTTAGCAAAATAGCCTCAAAACCATGAGCCTTACAGTGTGTTAAGTTAAGCACTTTAATCGTGATAAATTACAGAACGGCCACCATCAATGATTAAGCTTTGCCCTGTCATAAAACTCGAATCTGAACTGGCTAAAAACACGGCTGGGTAAGCAATTTCTTCTGTTGTTCCATTTCGTTTTAGAGGATGTACATCGCCCATTGCTTTGCGTGAAGCTTGCGGATCGTCTGTTTGCTCCCACGACTTAAACGCCATAGGTGTTTCTATCATGCCTGGGCACAGTGCGTTTACTCGTATGTTGTGCTTTGCGTATTCAACGGCCAAGTTTTTAGTTAACCCTATAACCGCATGCTTAGTTACCGCATACGGAAAATATCCCGGTACAATTTTATAAGAATGTACAGAACCTACATTTATAATACTACCTCGGCCTAACTCTTTCATATGCTCAAGTACGGCTACAGCACACTGCCACATACCTTCAACATTAACTGCAAAGCTATCACGCCACATTTGTGGAGTAACGTCATCTACGTTTCGCCCGGGGCTAATTAAAGCGGCGTTATTAACTAAAATACTGGGCTTGCCGAGCTCATTAACTACTTTTTCAACCATGTTTTTTATAGCCGCTTCGTCCCTAATATCGGTATGAGCAAAAATAGCATCAAACCCTTTGCTTTTTAGCTCTGCTACAACACTTTCACCCATTTCTTTATTTATATCAGCAACACACACTTTAGCGCCTTGCTCACAAAATACGCGTGCTACTGTTTTTCCAATTCCATCGGCTGCGCCAGTGACAATAGCAACTTCGTTTAATAATCGTGATGACATAGTTATATTCCTTATTTATTGAGCCCAGGGACCAAATCGCGTTCAATGGCCTCAATAGACTTGCCCTTAGTTTCGGGAAGTATGAATGCCATAACAATGCAGCCTACAATAGCGACGCCTCCGTAATATAAAAACGTATTTGCTGCGCCCATATTCTCTAATTGCCAAGGGAAAAACTGCTGAATACTCCAGCTAGAAATACTCTGTACTAAGGCGGCAAAGGGTAGCGCAACACTGCGTACTCGGCTTGAAAATATCTCCGAGAATATCACCCACATTATTGGCCCTATCGACATATTAAAGGCGGCTAAAAATGCAAATAAGCCAAATAAAACATACGCAGGGCTAATATTTATAGAAGCATTAATAATTGCACCGGTAACAACTGGTAGCTCTTTTTTACTGTAAATAGTGGCTAAATCTGCTTTTAGCGCAACATCCGTGCTGTATATTTTATTTTCGAAAACGTGCAGCTTTGTAATATCTACTTTTTGCTCTGCAACTTTGGTTATTGCTTCACTGTTGAGTGAGTACGTGGCATTTTCAAAACCATACCAAATTGATACATGCGCAACAGCAATAAGCAGCAAACCGGTAATTGTTAATGTTCTTCTGCCGAGTTTTTCAACAAAGAATATGGCGACCAATGTAAATAATACAGATACCGCACCAAGTACTATTGTTTGTAAAAAAGAGTTTTCGACGCTCATACCTATTTGCTCAAACACGGTAGGTGCATAAAACAATACGGCGTTCATGCCAGTTGCACCCTGCACTACTGCGTAACATACAGCAAGTAGCACAACAAAACGCATAGGCTTACTAAACAATACTTTAAGTTGCTCTAGTGCACTGTTTTTTGAATCTTCTTGAATGGTTGCTTTAATATCATTGAGTACTATTTCGGTATCGGCGTTATTTATTCCCATACCTTTGAATACAGCGCGTGCTTCTTCATCACGTTTTTTGCTCATTAACCAGCGCGGCGATTCAGGAATCGTCATTAATAACGAAAACCAAATAATATTAGGCACAATTTCAAAGCCAAGCATATAACGCCAAATATTGGCTTCATTTAACCATTCAATTGAGCCCATGTTTTTAACAAAAAAGTAATTAACAACAAACGCAAATAAACTACCTAACGTTATAAGCAACTGATTAACTGATACAAATTGGCCGCGTTTATTAGCGGGTGCAATTTCACCAATATACATGGCTGAGACGGTTATGGAGGCAAATGCGACCCCTCCTATAAAGCGTCCAACAACCAGCATGGGGTAACTTACCGCAAAAGCAGAAATAACCGTAGAGAGTGAATATGTTAAAGCAATGCCAATAAGTACCTTTTTACGACCAAATTTTTGGCATAAAGTACCTGTAAAAAATAATGCGATGATTACGCCAACAATGGCGCAACCCACTACATTACCTGTTTGTAAACTGGTTAGCTCAAACTGCGAACTAACATAGCGTAACGCCCCCGATATATTGGCCGCGTCTAGGCCAAATACAAATCCGCCAAATGCTGCAATGAGGGAGTACTTAATTGCTTTTGTTGATTGTGTGTGTGTGTCTTTCAATGTATTACCCTTAGTTTTATTTTTATACTTTTACTGTGTTGGTAATGAGTGCTCTACAACATATAAAAGAATAACATTGATAGAATTAGTAAAAACAATATAAACATATGATGTTTATATGTGCAATGTGTTTTTCCTCTCACATCTAATTAATGTAAGAGGAAAAAACACAAAATTAATATTTAAAGTGAATACGTAAAATTAAAAGCCGTCTATTTTAACACAAGGCTCAAACACGCCTTTTACCGCATTTTTAAATGCAAGCGTAGCGCCGTGAGGTATAGCATTAAATGGGGTATCTTCTAGGCCACATTGTGCTGACGTTACGTAAAGTGTTGTACCATCGTCGCCAAACGCTGGGCAGGTAGGGCGAGGTGTTTGAGTCGCTAAGCTTTGAATTACCTTAGCTTCGGGCGATATGCAATCTACACGTGCGCCATCCCAAAGTGCAATCCACATGTTGCCTTCGCTATCAATTACAGCGCCATCAGGTGATACAGCTGAGCTCGAATAGTCAAAAAACAACACACTTTCTCCTATTGGCGAACCCGTAAGTGAGTCGACGTCAAATCGGTAAATTTTTTGCGTTTTTGAATCTGCGTAATAAGCTCTAGCACGCGACTTATCAAAACAAATACCATTGGGTATGGTTAAATCACTAACAACTTGAGTAAGTACGCCGTTGTGAAAACGATATATTGCCCCTTCGTTTTCGTGAGCATCACCGTGCATTGTGCTTATCCAAAACCCACCCCACGGATCGGCACGCCCATCGTTACTGCGGTTGTCAGGTTTATCTGCTTCAACGCTGCACAAAAAAGTTTGCTTATGCGTGCTGGTATTATAGGTATTTAGGCCTTTATCACTTGCTAGTAATAGGGTTTCATTGTTTACCCAAGCCAGAGCGGTAACCATATTGTCTAAGCGTTGCTCAACTTTATGGTCGCCTTTTTTGCTGTGCAAAATATGGTTTGGAAAATCAACCCAATAAAGCGTTTGTGTGATCGGGTGCCACAAAGGCCCCTCGCCTACAAAATTTAGTGTGCTGTCAAAAACAGTCGCTGTAATTGTATTCATTTAATTCTCTAAACAAGTTACCAGTTAGTATGTGAACCATCACGCTTTGATAAATGCGGTGCTTCGGTTTCTACAGGGGTTGCCAATCTAAACGCGGCTTCATTCACTTCAACACCTAAACCAGGTACTTCAGGGATAGTAAACTTATTGCCTGTTAACACATGCTGCTTAGGAAAAAGAAGTGGATCATGGGCGCCAAACTCACTAAACGGGCCTTGGTGCGTTTCCATTAAGCCTAAATTTGGTAGCGCTGCTGCAAAGTGATTTGTGGCTGCTGTACACACAGGGCCAAGCGGGTTATGTGGCATAACATCGATATAATGTGCCTCAGCCCAACCAGCCACTTTCATTGCTTCTGTTAAGCCACCAATGTTACACACATCAACACGTAAATACTGAGTAAGCCCTTGTTCTATATAAGGCTTAGCTGCCCATTTAGAACTAAACTCTTCACCAATCGCAAAAGGAATATGCGTTAAAGTACGCAGCGTTTTATACGCATCAGGAGATTCATGACGAATCGGTTCTTCAATAAAATCAAGTGTATCGGGCTTTAAACGTTGGCAAAACGAAGCTGCCTCAGCCACGCTTAATCTGTGATGGTAATCAATACCAAGTGTAATATCAGGCCCGAGTACTTTACGCAGCTCATTTAAGCAGCGAGCTGTGCGCGTTATAGATTCTTGTGGTTCAAAAAACTGTAAATCGTCAAAACGACTCGGTATGACTCTTATTGTTGTCCAACCTAGCGCTATAAGTGCTTTTGCTTCTTTAACTAAATCGTCAAATTTATCAGGATCGGCCTCTGTATAACAACACGCAAAACACTCTATGTGCTCGCGTTGTTTGCCCCCTAACAACTGATAAACAGGCACTTGTAGTGACTTACCTAAAATATCATAAAGAGCAATATCAATCGCTGAAATAGCAGCCGTAATTACACGGCCCCCTTCAAAGTAATGGCTGCGGTATAGTTCTTGCCAAATACGGCCAATTTTACGTGGATCTTGTCCTTTCAAAAATCCAGCAAAGTGATGTATCGCGCCAATAACTGCTTGCTCTCGATTTGATAAGCCCGATTCGCCCCAGCCAACTATGCCACATTCGGTTACTACTTTTACTAATAGCTGATTACGTTTCCCTACGCAGCCTAAAAGCGCTTCAACAGATTCTATTTTCATTATTATTACCTATGCGTTATTAAGGTTGAGTTGCTGGTAAACGGTATTTATCCATGCGGTCTATATCGTATTTTTCGTATTTTCTTTTTAATAACCAGCGCGGACGCTCTAACGTTAATTCCCATTCAAACAATGATTTAAACATAGTTTTAACACGTTCAGGATTTTTTGCTGCTAAATCTGTTTGTTCACTAATGTCTGTGCTTAGGTCGTATAGCTCTGCAGGGCGGTCTGGGTAACGAATAAGTTTCCAATCGTTATCGCGTATTACAGCTCTGTTTTCTTTTTTCCAGTACATCACTTTATGTGGGCGTGCTGTGTTTTTACCTTGAATATAAGGGAGTAAATCAACGCCATCAATATCATTACCTAACGCCTTACCTTGTGCGGCACTGTAAAAAGTAGGCAGTAGATCTAGTGTGCTTACTGGGTAGTCGTAAGTCGAACCTGGTTCAATATGCTTTGGCCAGCTAATTAAAAATGGTACACGAATGCCCCCTTCTAACTGGTTTGATTTAGTCCCTGCAAGTGGTGCATTATTTGATGCGTTTTTATCAGATGGGCCACCGTTGTCGTTTGAAAAAACCACAATAGTATTTTCATCCAAGCCTAGCTCTTTAAGTTTATCAATTACATAACCACTGGCTCTGTCTAACCCTAGGGTCATTGCAGCAAGCTCTTTACGTTTGCCCGTTAAGTTTGGAAACTTAGCTAAATCTTTAGGATCTGATTCAAGCGGAGTGTGTACTGCGTTAAAAGCTAGGTAGATAAAAAAGGGTTCGTCTTTGTTTTGTTCAATGTATTTAGCGGCTTCTTTACCTAACTCATCGGTTAAGTACTCTTTTGGCTCTTCGTAATTGCCAAAGTCGCGTTCTAATTTTTTATCAAAAAAATGTTTGTTTCCGTTTTTCATTTCTTGTTCTGAATAGTTAAAGTAGCTTCTGTCGCCACCTCTAAACCCTAAAAAGGTATCAAAACCACGTTTTAAAGGATGAAACCTGTCGGCGTCCCCTAAATGCCACTTACCAAATACCGCTGTTTTATAACCCTGCTCTTTAAGATAATCGCCCATTGTTTTTTGATCTAATGGCAAGCCCATATCTGCACCTTTAAGTGCTGAGTTATCGCTCATAAAACCTGGTACGTTAATTTCTTCGTAACCAAAACGTTGCTGGTACTTACCCGTCATTAAACCTGCACGTGAAGGACCGCAAGTAGAATCACTTACGTAACCTTGAGTAAAACGGACACCGCTTTGGGCAAGTTTATCTAAATTAGGTGTTTTAAGCTGCGTACTACCTTGAAAGCCAAAATCACCAAAACCTGCGTCATCAGCAAAAATTAAAACAATATTAGGTTTTTCTGTTTGTGCTTTTGCCATTGCATTAGCACTAACGCAAAAGCCTAAACATACAGAAAGAAGAACAAGTAGCTTATTCATCACAGTTTCCTATTTAATATAATAGTTAAGCACATAGCTAAAAAATATTAATTACACCATAGCTAACATATTGGTTATATTAGACTATTACGGCTAGTTAATTTAATGGTTGAGTTGTAAATAATGCGTTTATAAATCACAATATCGCTACACTAAACAAAACATAACAATATTGCAAACATATGATGTATGATATTTTGAAATTAATTTTTCAATTTCTCACTATTACTTAAGCCTAATAACAGTGTCAGTTTAAAGGCAAAGCCTATTTACTGTGTACTTAGCTGCGGCCCGTTATTTAGTTTTAAGTATGCATTAGTGTGCTATTAAAGGTGGATTCTAAAATGATAAATATAAAAAACAGCCTTTTTGTTGTTCTTTTTTTATGCAGCTGTTTTTCAGCGGTTGCAAATGATGAGTGCCAGTCTTGCCATCAACAACAAACCTACGATTGGAAGCAGTCAGACCATGCAAGTTCAATGGCTTTAGCCAATAAAGATACCGTGCTTGGTGATTTTAGTAATATAACCGCGACCCACTTTTCTCAAAAAGCCGTGTTTTATAAAGAAAAAGAGGCCTTTTTAATTGATTTGACCGAGCAAGGTACAAAAAAAACGTACACCGTAAGTTATGTATTTGGCTTTGACCCACTGCAACAGTATTTAATTGAAGTTGAAAAAGGCAAATACCAAGTATTTCCCTTTGCATGGGATAGTCGCGCTAAATCACTAGGCGGTCAGCGTTGGTATGCCAACTACGCTAACGAAGATGTAAAACCCAGCGACCGTCTCCATTGGCTGCAACCTCTGCAAAACTGGAACGGCATGTGCGCCGATTGCCATTCTGATAATTTAAAGCGTAATTTCAATAGTGAAAAGGAGCGCTTTGATACGCACTTTTCAAACATAAATGTGGGCTGTAAATCGTGCCACAGCGATATAACGGATGAACATAAAACTAAAAAAATAATAAAGACAGCTCAAACAAGCCCTACCAATATGTCGCAGTGGAAAATAATCGGTGATGACACCATTGCTACCTGGCAAGGTGAGCCGCGCGATAACAGCTTTATGCAAGGCTGTTATGCGTGTCATTCGCTTCGAAGCCCATTAACCGATGGCTTTAATAACAGCCAAGCGTTTTTGGATCAATTTAGCCCTTCATTTTTAGAACCAAATTTGTATCACGCCGATGGCCAAATTAAAGAAGAAGTGTATGTGTTTGGCTCTTTTACACAAAGTAAAATGTACAAAGCCGGAGTTAACTGTGTTGACTGCCACGATAAACACACCATGAAAGTTAAAACAAAAACAAATGGGCTGTGCTTACAGTGCCACAGTGCCAGCGAATACAACAAACCCGAGCATCATCGCCATAAAGAACAATCAACCGGTGCACAATGTGTTAGCTGCCACATGCCAACCAACAGATACATGGGCGTTGATGACAGGCGCGACCACAGCTTTAAAATTCCGCGCCCTGACATATCAATAAAATACGATACACCCAATGCGTGTGTGCAATGCCACGACGGTCAAACAAACGAATGGGCAGCAAGCACGCTTGAAAAATGGCATGGTAAAGCACCGCCATTAAGTGCAAGCGACCACAGTATGCTTGAACTGCGCTCATTAAAAGCGATATCGCAAAATGCACATATGCGCTTAATTAATGACTTTTCGTTAAATGAAATAGACCGCGCCAGTGCAATTGCCTATTTAGGTAATTCGGGCGCTGAGCTAAACGATGCCACAGTAAAAAGTTGGGTTAACTCGCCGCTTCCGCTTATTCGCTTAGCGATTGCTAAAGTGGGCTTTTTACTCCCCGAAGCAGAGCGCTTAAAAAGCTATAAGCAACTATTAACCGACAAATTAAAGTCGGTGCGTGTTGCTGCTGCGCAAAACCTAAGCCAAACAACAGCGCAGTTAAACGGGCTTAATCAATCAATTATAGAGCTTGCACACGCTAATACTGTCAATACATGGCGCGGTGAAGGTAACATAAATCAAAGTATGCTCGCGCTTAATAAACAAGACATAAACGGTGCTATAAAGTCGTTACAAAAAGGCATTAGCGTTGACCCTTACTTTGATGCAAGTTATGTAAATTTAGCCGATATTTATTATCGCCTTGGTCAAACAGCAAAAATGCAAAGCACATTAAATAGTGGTTTAAAAGCAGTACCTACCTCTGCGCCGCTACATTATGCAAACGGTATGGCGCTTATTAGAAGCGGTAACAAACCCGCTTCGGTTAACTCGTTTAAACACGCAATGACACTTGAGAGTAATAACGTGCAATACGCTTATTTGTATTTTTTAGCGCTAGATAGCATTGGCTCAACAGCGCAGGCCATGGGTGAGTTAAAGCTCAAAATGGGTGCTTATAATAATGCGCAGCAGCTCAAAAACTTAGGGATGAGCTTTGCTCAAAAGCTTAAAAATGCTGAGAATTACCACTTTTTTGCTCGTTTAAAATAATTTTTGAAAATTGAATTATTTTTCATTCTAAATTTGTAATTTAGATTAGAGATTAAAATTCAACCACTTAACTTAATAATCTTGTGTTACTTAAACGGTAATACAAGGTTATAAGCTCAATATTACAAGCAACATTTAATAAACAAGTAATCAACACATTGCACTTGCAAACATCATATGTTTAAATTGTTAGAATGAATCATTCGTGATTATTTACACTTCTTGATTGCTTATAGCTTTATCGCAATTAAGAGTCGCTGTTTAATTAGCCTGATTCTAAATAACAGATACTGCCGTTGCATTATCTGCACACACAGTAATTATGAAGAAACGGAGTGGTTAAAATGCTTAAACACAGTAAATTGCATACAGCAATATTACTTGCATGTTGTTCTTTATCAGCTTTCACACACACTGCATATGCACAAGAAGAAACAACCGCAAAGCAAGCTAAAAGCAATTCAGACGATTTTGAAGTTATTTTAGTGAGCGCACAAAAACGCGATCAAGCATTAAAAGAAGTTCCCTCTTCAATCGAAGTGCTAAGCGGTGATTTAATTCAAGAAATTGGTATAGATAATGGGTTTGATCTAGTCACCTACTTACCTGGTTTTGGCATTGATGACAGCAGTGAAATACGAACTACAACATTAAAAACACGTGGTATAGGCACTTTTACAAATTCAATTGGCTTACAGTCTTCAAACCTAGTCGTTATAGATGGCGAAGTATTACCTCGCCAATCAATGCTTAACTTACCTATTTCAGATGTACAGCGTGTAGAAGCAATGCGCGGCCCACAAGGGACTTTATTTGGCCAAAACACATCAACAGGCCTATTGCATTATGTAACTAAAAAGCCGCAACTAGATGACCGAGTTTCAGGCACGGTTAGAGCACAAGTTACTGAGTTTGATGGCACTGATTTTAGCGGCACCGTAAATGTACCCCTTAACGAAAACTGGGCAGCTCGATTTAACGCGCAATACAGTGATATTGATGGTTGGATAAAAAACACCATGCCTGGTGAAGAAGATTACACCATAGGCGCAAAAACAACGAAAGCTGGTCGCGGCCAACTTTTGTACGATAACGGCCAAGAACTAAACGTACTATTTCGCTTAGAATATTCAGAGACAGACACAAATTGTTGTTCTCTTACTCGTTTAGGTGGAATAAACCCAGATTTTGGCCCTCGTCCAATCGTTAATGTAAAAGATGATGGCACTATTGAAGGCACAACCTATAACCGTGTAAATCCTGAGTCTACTTTTGAAGAAGCCGGCGGCCCAGTTACATCGCGTAATGCAGAAGGTAACTTTGGTAGAACAGAAAATTTTGGCTTTTCAATATCGGCTGATTACTACCTAAATGATGAAATTACACTTAGCTATAATGGTAGCTACAGAGATTTTGATTTATATAACAGTTCAGCATTTTTCACTATTAATTTTCCTGTAGAGCGAACCGCTTTTGGTGGTAACGAATCAGTAGATGTGCTTCAACAAGAGTTTCGTATTTCGTCATTTAATAATGAAAAATTTGATTGGGTATTAGGTCTTTTTTACCATGATACCGACGGTCAGCGCTCTGAAATACGTGACGGCTGTATTGCAGGTAACCGTGGCTTTATTGAAGGCGGCAAATTAACAGGGTGTTATTCAAAGCAATCTACCGATGCTTTTTTAGCTAACTATGCAACTACTGGCGATGACGACCGCTCATTACTAACGCCTTCTCGCTTACTAAATAGTGGTGATTTTACAACTGGTTTTGAAAACGTCGCTATTTTTGGACAACTTGAATACCAAATAACTGAGCAATTAGATGCTACTTTTGGTTTTAGATTATTACACGAAAAAAGTGATGCAACCTTTGCTCGTACAGATTTGGCAACACCTTCTACAGGTGTTGGAATGGAAACATTCAATGAAGTATTAGAACTTGCTCAAACAGATCCATCGCTTATTTTACGCCAAGACGCGCCAACTAAATTTGATAACTCAGACACCGCCTTTATATACAAAGCGGTTGTAGGGTATGACTTTACTGATGATATTCGCGGTTATGTAAATTATTCTACCGGCTATAAAGGGGCATCTTACTTTGTAACAACAAATACCGACCCTGCCGATGCAGACAACTTCCCTACCGATCCTGAAAACTCTTCAAACTTTGAAGTAGGTCTGCGTTCAGCGTATTTTAATAACGATTTACTGTTTAACTTTACGTACTTTGATATGAGAGTTGACGATTATCAAGTACGTGCCAGCCGTGTAATAGATGAAGAAAATAACATTATTTTTGCAGGCTATGTAAACGCAGCACAAGCACGTTCAACCGGTATTGAAGCCGATGTGGTGGTTAAAATATCAGATAAATTAAAGTGGTCATTTAACTACGCTTATTTTGATGCACGCTACGAGGACTTTGCTGATACACCTATCAATTGTCCTGCTGGTGATGGTGGTTTACTTGCTTCTCGTTGTACAACTGATTCAACAGGCAATCAGAGCTTTGATCAAACGGGTTTATCTTTCCCTAATAATGCTGAGCAACAATTTTTAAGTACTATTTCATATAATACACAAATTGCTGATACAGGCTGGAATGCTAATACACGTGCAGTTTGGCGTTATAATGGCAGCCACACGCAATCAATTAACGAACTTGCCTTTGGCGAATCAGCTAACCCATCGTCAAGCATTTGGGATGGTTATTTAAGCGTAAGCAAAGATAACCTAAAGTTTAGTGTATTCATTAAAAACTTATTTGATAAGTCGTACACTACCCGCCAACGTATAAACTCTGAAGGGTTTGGGGAAGCATTCTACCCTCGAGATTGGAGTCGTTATGTGGGTGCAAGCGTTCAATATAGCTTTTAATAGATAACGAAAACTAAATACAAAAAAATAGCGCTTAATAAGCGCTATTTTTATATCTGCATTTAATTACTTACAGCGGCTCTTTTCTTCCAACTAACTCCCCGTTAGCGTCATTTATAACTGCATTGTTAATATCTACATGCTCATTATTACTCCAACGAACCGATACATTATTTATCTGTGTACACGTACCTAAACCAACGTGTAACTTGTTATTTTCGCTTTGTGAAAAGCCAGCACCTGTCGCGCCTACAACTTGTTTATAAGTTTGCCCACACGCTTTTATAGTCGCAGTAGCTCCCAATGCCGACACACCAGCGTTAGGTGAGTAACCAATATTAGTGACTAAAAAATTATGCTGCGTATCTAAAGCTGTGTTATTAGTAAATAAATGCCAACGGCCGCGCTCGTTTGAGTAAATTAAGTCAAGGTCGCCGTCATTATCATAATCAAAGGCCTGTGCGCTGCCCCCTGTTGCTCCAAGCTCAGTTGAAATAACACCATGATTTTGTAAAGCCTTAAAGCCTTTACCTTGCTGATTTAAATACAGTAGCTGCTCGTTGGCTTTTGCTGGATTGCCATAACGTAATACAAATAAGTCACTCCAACCATCGTTGTTAAAATCTCCGGCTACAGCACTGGTTGTGGGTTCGCTAAGATTAATATTTAGCTTGGCTGTTGCATCAACAAATTTTCCTTGCTGGTTTTCTAATAATACCGCTGGTAATGGCTCAAGCCCTTTTACTTTGGGTGAATTAGTCACTCTTTTAATAACACCGGCTGTAGGTGATTTAGTATCCCCCGCTACGCGCCAAGTATCGTTACCTAAGTAACCTATATATAAACCTTTTTTATGTAGCTTTTTAGGCCAGCCAGCAGCTTGCTCTTTTGTTACCTTTACCGTACGTTCACTGCCGCCGTGCCCTTGTAATGCTAAAGGCGCACTATTTTTACCAATAAACACATTAAAATGGGGGTAAGCCATTTGCAGGTTTTCTATTTCAAAGTCACCTTCGATTTTAAAATCTTCAAATTTAAATGCTTCGTTACGAGTGAAAAAAGCAAAGTTTTGAGATTGAGCATCGTAAAAGGTGTGTTGCTCAAATTGGTGTTTAGCGCGAGTTAAAAATAAATCAAAGTCACCGTCATTATCAAAATCGATTTCGGTCATGCTGCTTACATGGCTAATATTGCGATTATTTCCTAGTACAGCCTTACTTTTATTTTTATAACCTAAATCAGATTTACTCTGCGCTGCAACAATGTCATCTCCACCGTAAAAAAATAAATCACTGTGCCCGTCATTATCAAAATCACTAACTAAGGCTTTATATCCAAGCCATTTTGCAGTAGGTAAGTAATCGACAAACTTAAACTGATTATGCCCTTCGTTTTTATATATATGGTTGGCTCCCTTTTTTTGCTTTTTAAGCGGAAAAGCAGAGAGCATTAAATCTAAAGTGCCACTGTTATTGCCATCAATTAATTTAACCGCACGTCCGCGTGTACGTTCAAAATTATTAAACGTTTCTCCGCCTTCAACAGTCCGGTCATGATTTATTTGAAACGATACAGGTAAACGCGGTTTTAGGCCTCCACCACCGCCTTGGGCTATTATTAAATCCATACGACCATCTAAGTCGTAATCAGCAACAGCCACGCCGTGTGTGTCGCCTTTAATAATTATCTGTGGTGCTGAAAAGGTATTGTTTTTGTTATTCCAAAAAATTTTTACTGCGTGGGTATGCTCAGTAATTAATACATCTTGATAGCCGTCTTTATCAAAGTCTGCAATCAGCGCGCTATCCCATTTACGACGCGATAGCGGCTCAAAAGGTATAATATTGTGCGATTCGCTAAACATTAATTTATTACTGCTGTTGTCGCTTAGCGTTTCATTGCTTGCCCTTTGAGTGGTGTTACATCCATAAAGCAGAATACTTGTAGCGATCAGTGATAAACAAAATAACGTGTTTGCTGGCTTACTATTTTTTTTCATTTAACCCACTCCTTACTTAACTGACTGTAATGGTTTTTGCTGCCACACACGGATGTATTCAATTTCAAAGTCGACTACACCATCATCTTTTTTGCCCTCAGGGCTATTACGTTCAAGCTCTTCTTTACTTTTTGGTACGCCATGCCAAGGAAAAGTCTCCTGATCAAGCCATAAAAACAGTGGTTTAGTGGCTACATAGCCTGTATCAACCCCGCGATGCTCTTTTGCCCAGGCATCAGCTTGTGCTGCAGATACTTCGCTAAATAATTTACCGTCAACATAATATTTAATTCCTTGGGCGCTCCAGTCAATTCCATAAACATGAAAGTCATCTGCTACTCTAAAGCCTAAATCTTTGCGCTCTGTATAAGTTGGCTTGCCTTTTACTTTTTTATTCCAATCGCGGATTGACCACCATAATTCACTGTCTATGTGATCTTTTTTAGGATCAAGTGAGTCGCCATATAATTCAAAAAAATCAACTTCTAACTTTTCGCCCATCGACCAAAATGCACTGCTCACTTGCGCATCAGCGGCTTTGCTTTTAATTTCTATGTATCCGTACTGAAAAGACTTTCTGCCGATAAAGCATGCCGTTGTGAGGTTTTCGTATTTAAGTGCATCGCCAAACACAGGCTTATGTATTTTTTGTTCAAAAGGAAAGTCAGGCTCCCAACGTGTCTCAAGTTTTAGTTTGCCATTTTCTAGGCGATAGTTATTACCCGAAAATTGCGAAGGTGCGCGGCCTTTCCATACTTTTTTATTTGGATTATCTGGATGCTTATAAACAGGTTTACCGTTTTCAAGTTTACCCACAATGTACCAACGTTCTTCATTGATAGTGCTGGTTTCAAATTCGTCACTTACTTGAGTGTTAAGTACCCATTTACCGGTGTTTTGCGGATCTGTTAAAGGCAATAAGTTATTTTTAGTTTGGGGAAGCTTTTGCGTGTTAGTCGTCGCATCGCTGCTACAACCGCCAATGGTTATTACCGACAATAATGCTGCTGTGAGCGTCAATTTATGTGTTTTTATATTTTTTTGCGTGTTGTTCATGATGTCTCATTATTTTGTATGTAAGTTTGTGTGAAAGTTAAAAATTAATACGTAAATAAATAGATTTTTAGTGGCTTATAAGCAAACAAAACGACTTTAAACCTATTTAGTTTAAAGCCGCTTTAATTAATATTATGTTATGCGTCTAGTACTCGCTTAAATATCGGTACGCGTAACGGCGTAATCGTCAATCAAGATTGAATCACCCGTTGGCAGTCCGTACACTTCCCAAAGGGTAAACACATCAGTTACTGAGCTCCATGTTGCTGGAATAGCCCAGTCGCGTTTATTAGTTGAATCCTCTACAAACTCGATGTATTGCCACTGCGTAGTAGCTGCGAGTGCTGCGCTAAATAAGCCCGCTTCTGAGTAACGACCTGTAAATCCATTTGCATCCTCAGGTATGCCGTCATAAACCCACGGTACAACAACATGGCGCAACGTAACGGGTTCAACAGGCACTTGATTTAACTTAACCCACACGGCATAACGGTATGTTTTATCAACAGACTCGGCACCACGTCCATAGTTGGCGCTATACCAGTTACGTTGTTTATTCCAAACTTGCTGAGTTGCAAAAGAGTACGGTGTATTCGCTTCACCTTGAGTTGCAGTACCCGCTGTAATTTCAAGCGAACGACCATTACCCGACACAGAGGTTGCCGATACGCTATAAGTGGCATTGCCTTTATAAGGTGCGCCTTCACCATTGAGGTTAAAGTCGGTGTTAAAGCCTGCTTCGTGTTCAGACACACCCGGCTCACACATTTGGTTATTAACGGTATTGACCGTAATACTTTTTTGCGAAATAAGTGATAAAGGTGTACTTGCTGTATCGCCATCAATAAGTTCAACCGTTACCGTATTTGAGCTATCTATTGTTGTAGGTGCTTTAACGGCAAGTACTTCTCCAAAGCCGCTTTTTGCGGTTAAGCTTTTCGTAAATGAAACTTCATCGTTAAGTGTCCAATCAAAAGTATATTCGCCGCTTAACTCTGCGTTTAGTAAAGCCGGCTGTACTTCTACACCACTGGCCACACAGATTGGAACGTCCTTGTTACCTGAAGAAGCGCCTAGCTCATTTTTATCGTCGTTTGTTATTGCAAGACTAAAAGCACCTGTCACTGTAAGTGTGGCGCTTGCTGAAGCATCGGGGTTATCAACACTTGTGGCTGTAATAGTTGTTTCACCGGTATTTTTAGCGCTAATAAGGCCATTTTCATCAATGGTTGCAATATCTTCATCTGCAATTGAATAAATAAGTGCGGGGTTACACGCGTAACTTGGTATCGCTGATGCGAATACACTTGCTTGACCACCAGCAGGAATTTCAATCGGCGAGACGCTGACCTCAGTTACAACATCATCAATCGCATTGACAGTTAATTGTAATGTACGTGTAGGCAGTGCGCCGCTCGGTTCAACAGCTGCACCATTATTGATAGAATATGTAATGTTATAAATAACTTGGTTCGGAAAATCTAAGTTACCATCAGAAATAGGATTACCACCGCCATCTAAAGCGCCTCTTATATCGGTTTGGTCGCATTGTCTTAATGCCGCCGAAAACGCATCGGTATTTATAACTAATTTAGTGCTATCACTTGATTGTGTAAAAGGTGAAATTCGGTGTGATGCAATGGTATTAGCACTTGTTTGTGGGGTAGTGAAATTATTATTAACCACAAACTCTAACTCACTTACGTTTATGGTTGCACCTGACTCAGAGGCTGGTTTACCGTCGATTGTTACGCCTTGCAGTAAATCAATTTCTTGAACTCCGGACTCTTCATTTAATGTGCTCGTGATTACTGCGGTATCGATTACAAGTGCTAAATCAGATTTAAACTGCGGATCGTAACCTTCATCCGTTCCACCGCACCCTGTTAATACTGAAAATATAACACTGCTAATTGCTGTTTTTATTAGTAAGTTATGTTTCATCTTACTCTCCAAGATTTGTAAGGCAGCGCGCCTAACGTGGCCCGCTGCTAATAGTTTCTCAATTAAAAGGTACCGCGAAGACCAACACGGAACTGACGACCTGTTTTCCAAACTGATGCTGTACGCGAAGTAGTCACACTGCTATCTTCAATTGCATTACCTTCATCAAGCACAACCTCTTGCGAGTTAGCTTCAAACGCATTACGACTAAATGAACTGGTGTAATAAATTCGGTTAGTTTCATCAGTTAAGTTAAGTGCCTGAAAAGTTAAGCTAAAGTTTTTATTAATTTTATAACTTGAGCTAAAGTCCAAACGATGGGTTGCCTCTTGCCATGTAGCGCCGCCAACTAAACCTCGGTTAACTAATTGATCCCCTGTGTAGCGACTCGCTAAACGTAATTGAATCCCTTTTTGTTCCCAATACAGTGTTGTATTTAGGGAATGCTTTGGAGTGAAAGGTTGTGGTAGTGGTTTTAAAAATATATCGGTATTACCTACCTGCTGACGATCAGATTCTGAATCTTGGTAGGTATAGTTCATGTTTAAACCTAAGCCACCCCAATAACTTGGTAAAAAGTCATAGTTTTGGTTGTAACCTAGTTCAACACCTTTAATATCGGCGCCTTTACCATTAGTTACTGTGGTTACGTTTACAACGTCACATTCAATGCGCCATTGGTCAAAAAATCCCGCAACTTGCCTAAGTGGCATACAATCTTCTTCGCTACCTGGTGCTCTATTCTCATCGTAATCAAGTAATAAATCGGCTGTTTGTAAATCGTATTCAGTCCTAACGTCTTTGTAGTGATACGGAACAACCACCGTTTCTTCAAAGTCTTTCATATCTTTGTAAAAAAACGCTGCCGACAGCAAGCCTGAATCGCTAAAGTACCACTCATAAGACAAATCGAGATTGGTTGATTTAAGCGGTTTTAAATTTGCATTACCTGCTGAGCCATTAGCAGAGTCCCATTGTTGCTCAAAAATTTGTGTACGTGGGTTTAATGAATCAAAACGAGGACGCGTCATTGTTCTACTAACAGCAAAACGTGCAATCATTTCTTCGTTAACTGCATAATTTAAGTTTAAGCTAGGTAAATAAGCGTCATGTCCGCCTTTTTTAGTAACCCATGCAACGCGGTCTTGTACTTCACGTCCGCTACCTTGTGGCCCTGTAAATGAGGTTGTTCTGTCTAAAAATGGCCAAATTTGTCCGTTACTTGCAAAGTGTGCCCATGCATTAGCTGACGTTGGAACTAAATTTCCGTTGCTGTCGTAAATTAAAGAAGGTAATGCATTGTTAGCTATAATGTTGCCATTTTCATCTACAAACACTTGCTGATTTACACCCAGCCCAGTGTTGCCATCAGCACCGGGAATTACAAACTGACCCGTTTGCGGATCAACAGGGAAAGTAGCTGGGTTTGAGCGGTTATACGCATGAGTGATTTGCCATGCCCAACAGTTTTGTAGCTCAGCATCGTTTGTAGGTGTGTAACGATGATCAGCCTGACCCGTGTCAGAGACCCCCATAACAGCTGCCGGGCAGGCATCTAAATTTGTATTTGCTAAACCACGTTCAACTAACAAATTGTACGCATCAACCATTTGCGGATTACGAATAAAGTTAATACCGCCTACGCCTGTTGCTGTTGTGTCATCTTTTACATACCTAAGGCCTAAGTTACCTGTTAGCTTGCCATCCATCAGCTCAAAGTTTGCTTTAAAATAAGCGGCTTTTGTTTCGGTTTCAATATTACGACTGCCTGTAATGGTTTCGCGTATACCTACTTCGCCTGCATCTTTACCTGAAACAATTTCAAGCGCTTTTTCGGCATCTAGTAACGGCCAGCCATTAAAAAACGGTGCAGAGCGGTCTGATTGAATATCTTCACCAAAATTATCGTAAGGATAGGCGCTATCAGCCACTATATCGGCTAAGCGAATTGTACCAAGCCCACGTACTTCAAACGCTTGATCAGGGTCTTCTAAATCTATTAAGTCACTGCCATTTGTGGTTGCTCTATTTTGAATAGAGACATCTTTTTTACGATTTGACCACTTAACTCCAAATTCAAGCGATCTAAGAAAGTCGCCATCAAGCGCATAGTCAAAATCAACAAAAAGCGACTTGTTTGTATCCGCTAATTTATTTTTACGAAGCACTAAACTACCTAAGTGATTGTGCTGCAAGTCATACGGATTAAAACGGCTGTATACCGCATTAGACGTACCATCAAAGGCGTCAAACTCCCCTGGAGTAACACCTGTTGAGTAACTACATTCTCCATTGCCGCCACAGTCGTAGCCAACCATTTCGTGGCTGCCATCGGGCATTGATTCAACTATTTGACGACCTGCCGTGCCCCATGTAGCTGTACTAATAGAGATGTAACGGTCTTTCTCATCATCATTTGGTGTTTCATCTGTCGTTTTAGAAAAACCAGCTCTTACATTCATATTTAATGAATCGGTTACCTGATAATCAATATCGAGTGACGCTACATTAGTATCAATTTCTCTAAGTCCGTAGGAGCGAACAAAGTTACCACCTGTAGAGCGGCTACTTGATTGCTGCAAGGTATTGGTCGATAAATCAACCCCGTTTAGTGCTGTATTATCGTCACCGGCATAAATTAAAGGTGTTACAGGCCCCATGTTCAAACGCAGTCGTTGACTGTCGGTTAACACATCTTGCTCTGTATGAGTTACATCTAGCTGAATATCGAGTGACTCTGTTGGTTGGTATTGAAAACCTGTAGACACTGACAAGCGATCTCGTTGGTCATTATTCAATGTAAAATCAATAACCTCACGCGCTAAAACAAATAAATCACCTTCATGTAATATTTGCGTTTCAGGGTCGTAATTATTAAGTGAACTCAGTGGATTTAATAATGCTTCTCCATTTTCACCAAAAAGCTTATTTCCATCAGCATCACGTTGATTGCCAAGTACCCTGATTGCTTTGCCTGTAACGGTGTCATGTGCTGTACGACCAGTTGCATCATCTAAATCAACAATAGGAATTGCGCCGTTAGCCCAATCGGTATTGATACGATCTTGTCGTGTTTTTTGGGTATCTTTAGAGGCCGTTATAATAAAGCCAAAGGTGTCGTCGAAGTATTTATCAGAAAAGCTAAAATTAATGCGTGAGTCACTTTCATCAGAAAACTCGTTGTAGCGCCCTTCAACCGTAAAAGAGCGACGTGGTTTATTTAAATTTAACGGTTTTACAGTTCTAAGCACAACACTTGCGCCGAGTGAGCCTTCATCGTTATCAGCAGAAGATGTTTTAATTACATCGATAGATGACAATATATCTGACGAAAAAGAGCTTAAATCAACACTGTTATCGTTAGTAGCACCCGCACTAGAGCCATCGGTACTTAGTCCGCCGGTAAGTGCTACACCATTCATTGATATTTGATTTAAAGAAGGTCCGGCACCACGAATTGATATACGTGTTCCTTCACCGCCCTCTTCTTGAATACTCACCCCGGTTACTCTAGATAGTGCATCAGCGATGTTTTGATCTGTTGATTTACCTACATCTTCAGCATGAATTGAGTCACTTACGTTGTCGGAAAAGCGCTTTGCGTTTACCGCTTTTCGTAAGCTACTTTTGATTCCTTGGACTTCAATTATTTCGATATCTTTTTGTAGTTTTATTTTCTCTTTTTCTTCATCTTCTTGTGCAAAAGCAGATGATGAAATAAGCGAAGCAATAATAGCTGCAGAGACTGCTGATAACCTAAAGTTATGCTGCATTGTGTGCTCTCCTGTTTATCGGCATCGTTTTTCTCAATGCCAGTGTGTGATGATGTCGTCTGTTTTTATTGTTAGTTAAGCGCCACAGATAAAATGAATGAACGTCCTGGTATCCTAATTTCGTTTCAGAGCGTTGCTTAACTTGCGATCAAGTTAAACATATGATGTTTATATTTACAAGTCGTTTACTTTGATTTTTACATTTTTGTTTATTTTTTAAACGAAGTAATTTAAATCGCTGTTTTTAAACAATTTAAATTCATTAATATTTAAGTGAAAGTGATGTAGATATTTTTATTTTTTATACAAAACAAAAAAAGAGACTCAAAATCCCCATTAATAAATAAAATATGTTGTTGAAAATGATCAAAATTGAGTTGTTCAGAAAGAAATTTACGAGGGTTTATAATATTAACTTATGCTCATTAGAATATTTACAGCGATCAAAAGCTGCCAATCAGCAGTTTTGAAAGCGGTAAACCAAATGTATTGCCCATAAATCTAAAGCTCAAACATACACGGCAATACACACGATTTTAATTTAAGAACCTAATTTAAGCGCTTAACTTAAATTAAAACCTTACTTATTATGTAACTTAATTTCACTTACCGTATAAGGTTTGCCATGCCCAGTATTGGTAATGCCTGGGCCTGTAAGCAAGTCAAAATTCGACATAAGCAAAGAGCCTTTATAATAAATAATATCGGCGGGTTGGTCTAATTCACCATTTTCTGAATTGTTATCGGGGTACGATGCAATAACGGTTACATTTTGGTTTGTATCAATTTTTATAACTTGATTATTTAAAAAACCTGCGGCGTATAAATTACCTTGAGGGTCTATAGTTAAGCCATCAGGTCCACTTCCTTTTGTAAGTGTTGCATAGGTACTTTGGCTAAGCAGGTTGTTGTTTGTATCAAACGTTAATTTATAAATTAAGTCGTCACCTAGGTTGGTTACAAACAAGTTGCCCTGTGAATCAAACACTAAGCCATCAAGTCCAAATTTACGTTGCTTATTAGCTGTTTTAGCCAAAAACAATAAATGCGGATCATCTGTACTGTTAGTCACTAATATATTGGTATCTGTGGCCTTAAAACGATATATCCCGCTGAGAGTCTCGGCCTTATTTTTACTTGGCACACGCAGTTGAGTTACGTAAATATAGCCATTTTGATAGCGCACACCGTTTGGCGAACTCATGCCTTTTGCTACTATTTGAGTATTGATGACTTTGTTATTTTTTAAGGTGAGTTTAAGTAATCGAGCTTTGCCAGCACCTTGGTTATCGGCTATAAATAACGCACCATCGGGGGCATAGGCAAGCCCCATAGGACGGCCCTTCCCTTTATTGTTTGGCCCCGATAACTGGGCTATTTTAGTAAACGTTTTATCATTATTAATATTAACCAGCACACCCGCTTGTAGCCCTTTATTGGCATAGTTAACACACGATAAAGTAAGCTCTCCTGAAGGAGAGACAGCAAAAGCGTCTGGGGTTGGGCAATAATCAGGGAGTGATGCAAATAAACTCGCACTCTCAAGCAGTGTATTAGACGTTTTAACAGACGCTAAAGATGCACTTTCGCCCCCTTTATTTATATTTTTATTATTGCTTTGAGCCGTGTGGGTACTGCAACCAAACACAGTAAATAAGCACACTAAACCCGCTAATTTATTTTTAAGATGAGTGATGTTATTTTTATTCATTATTGCTCTCTTTTACTCTTAATTTTTTGCGAAAAAAAAGCAAGGCTTGTTACCAAACCTTGCTTTTTACCTCTCATAGTTAACTTTGTCGTAATCAAACGTTGTAATTAAAAATTGATTACTTGATCTGTCCCAACCTTAGATTTATTGATTACTTCGCCATTGCTGTAACGCACACTTACGTTATCTATTTCGTTGCACTGGCCTAAACCAAAATGAACCACGTTATCAAATGATTGTGTATAAGGTGCGGCATCAGGCGACACGCGCCTTGTAAGGGTTTTACCACAGCCTTTAAGTGTCGCTATAGCGCCAATGGGGCTTGCATTATGCTTAAGTGAATTACTTATACGCAGTAATGCATAGTGATTACTGTTATTGGCTTGATTACTAAATAAGTGCCACTGACCTCTGTCGTTATTCATAATAATATCGACCTGGCCGTCTAAGTTGTAATCAAATACATTTGCGCCTGAGCCAATGGTACCTAAGGTGTTTGTTATTAATCCCGAATGAGTCGCTTGGCTAAATGTGTTATCGCCATTATTTAAATACAGTATTTGCGATGTAGGCGTTACCAAGTTGCCTTGTTTAACAACAAACAAATCTTGGTAGCCGTTGTTGTTAAAATCTCCCACACTTACGCCGGTCGTATTTAAATTTGTTTTAATGCCAGCTTTAGCACTCACATCTACAAATTTTCCACTTTCATTTTTAAGTAACAAATCTGATGGAGCTATTGGTTTTTTATTTACCGTATAATGTTTAACACCGGTTACAACACCCGTTGTAGGTGAAAAAGTATTACCCGCCATACGCCATTTATCATTGCCTATATAACCAACATATAAGCCTTTATTAGGTTGGGTATCGGCCCAGCCTAGGCCATTACTGCTAACAATATTGACGTTTTGACCACTGTGCCTTTCACCTTCAAATTTATATTTATAAGTGCCTTCGCCTACAAATACATCTTGGTTTGGATAAGGTGACTGGTAGTTAACTAAATTAAGCGTATCGCCAATAAGTAAGTCATCATATTTAAATGGTCCACGCTTGGTGTAAAAACCAAATGTGTGGCTTTTAGCATCAAAAAACGTATCGCCTGCTTGTAATGGGTTAGCACGACTTATATATAAATCAAAGTCACCATCATTATCAAAATCGATTTCGCTAACACCCGTCGCATCCATTATTTTATTAGGTAAAACATTGGCGGTTACGTCACTAAAGGTAAAGTCGCCATTGCCTTTTAAAACACGTAAAGCACCGTCGCCGTAAATCACTAAATCGTCAATTTTATCGTTATTAAAATCTGTAATAAGGACTTTTTGACCATCTCGATTAGTTTTTGGTAAATCACTTGCGTGAGTTATATTGCCGCTACCATCGTTTTTATAAATAAAATTACTGGTTTGTTTACCGCTATTAGCCTGCGGGAATCCCATTAGTAATAAATCTAAATGACCGTTGTTATTGGCATCAAAAAACTTACTAGTGCGCCCACGCAACGTTGGCAGTTTGGGTAAAAACTCACCGCCTTCAACAATTTCTCTTTTGTTAAAGTGAAATAACTTAGCATTACGCGCGTTATCGCCAGAGCCACCACCACGCGAAAGCAAAATATCCATTTTGCCATCTTTGTCGTAATCGCCTACGCCAATACCGTGCATATCACCCACAATCAGGTCGCGCCCTTTGTCGTAAACACCTTTATTGTTCCAATACAAACGAATGGTATAACCATGATCGGTAAGTAATAAATCTGGGTAACCATCTTGGTCTAAATCGCTTATTAATGCGTTATCCCATTTACGGCGATTTTTGTTTTCTAATTTAATTGCTTGGTGCTGCTCAGTAAATAATGTTTTGCCCGGTGTTAGCTGAGCACCCGCTAGAGCACTCGCTTGTTGACAACCTAGTAAGCTTGCGCCCATGCATAACAAAGAAACATGCCATACAATAGTTTTTACTTTCATAAAGCCTCCATGAATTTGATAAAACTTACTTAGTTGTTTTAAACGTTTTATCGAATCGTGGCATGGCATCTAATCGCCAGTTCGCACCTTCAGCCGTTTCGTGAAACCATTTTGGTTGTTGATTATCCCAGCTCCATTTTTCCATTTCGCGAACCATGTCGGTTAACAGTGCTTTGTTAGATTTACTTACATCGTGTTTTTCAGAAATATCGTTTTCGATATTAAATAACTGCCATGGTTGCTGGTTAACTTTTAATGCTTTCCATTGGTTCATACGAATTGCAGCATCGCTATAACCTTTACGATGGCGAAGTGCATAAATAGGCTCATCTTTATGTGGGTTTTCATTTTTAATAAATGCAGGCCACATATTTGTACCATCTAAATGTTGGTTTTCTTCAACTTTAGCGCCCGCTAAAGCTGCAAATGTTGGGTATAAGTCAAGTGCCGATACAGGATGCGAAAAACGCTTGCCCGCAGGTACATGTTTAGGCCAATGAAACAACATAGGAACTCTAAAACCGCCTTCTTGTGTACTGCCCTTACCTGCTTTAAGTGGGAAGTTATTAGCGCCTTTACTTAATTTGCCACCGTTATCACTCATAAATACGATAAGCGTATTATCATACTGATTATTTTTTTTCAGGGTTTCTACTAGTTTGCCCACGCCGCGGTCAACTGCGTAAACCATACCTGCGTATGTTTTACGGTCTTTATTTTTTATATCAGGAAACATCGCCATATCTTCGTCTTTAGCTTGCAATGGCACATGCGGTGCGTTGTAAGCTAAATATAAAAAGAATGGATTTTTTTTATCCGCTGCTTTGTCTACAAAATTAACGGCTTCGCGCGAAAGTGCATCAGTAATGTACTGCGTTTCTTTTACTTCTTTGCCGTTGTGCTCTAGCGGAGTTATGTACTCAAAAATATTTTTTAAGCCTTGTGCCTTTTGCTTTTTATACTGAAGTTGATATTGGTCAGGAAAATAATTGTGCCCACCGCCTAAAAATCCATAGTATTCATCAAAACCACGTTTATTTGGATGATACTGCGGCGCATCACCTAAGTGCCACTTACCGAGAGCGCCAGTAAAGTAGTTATTTTCGTTTAATAGTTTACTAATAAACTTAGCGTCAGTAGGCACGCCTACGTTTGAGCCGCGTGTCGGTAAATTAAATTGTGAGCCAATCTTATGTGGATATCGACCGGTCATTAATGCCGCTCGGCTTGGGCCACAAAACGGGTGCGCTACGTAAGCGTCTGAAAAGGAAGTACCCGATTTAGCAAGATCATCAATATTTGGGGTAATAATATCCTTAGAGCCATTAAAACCAACATCTGCATAACCTAGGTCATCTGCAACAATAAGAATAATATTGGGTTTTTGTTCACTTGCGTGTATGCCCGCAGAGCCAATTAATAAGGCAAGCGATGATAAAGCGCTCAATAATTTTGTGTGTGTTTTCATAGTGCCAATCTCAATTTTGATAATAAAAAATAGCAGGCCAATTAAGGCCCACCAAAGGGCATTACTCGGCTATAAAAAAGCTTTCATGTGGTGATTAAATTTAGTTAATGATGGGTCTTCAATACGCTTAAGCTCTCCTGCCATTTTATGCACTAAATAAGTAAGCTGTTTTTTGTATTTAGGATTATCTATTTGGTTTGTGATTTCGTACGGATCATTTTTTAAGTCGTATAATTCATCGCGGCTGTCGCCTGGATTCCATACAAATTTCATTTCAGGGGTACGTATAGCTCTAATACCAAACCATCCACCGTTGTACCATTCGTAGGCATATAACGAAATATCATCTTTATCAGCATCGGCACTATCGCCTTGTTTCATCAATGGTAAAAGTGAACGTCCATCTTCATCGCCATCAAGGGGGAGTGTCATCCACTGGCGAAGTGTTGGTGCTATGTCTAGCATAGACACTTGGCGGTTAATTATTTTAGGCTCAAGGCTAGGGTCACGAATAATAAGTGGCATACGCATTAATTCGTCATACGCATATGGGCCTTTGTCATAAAGGTTATGCTCGCCTAGCATACTACCTTGGTCGCCTACTAAAATAATGTGTAGGTCGTCGTATAAACCTTCTTCTTTGGCGGTATTAATAAGCTCGCCAACTGCGTGGTCAATCATGGCAATGGCACCATAGTAAAAACTATGCGCTTTGCGCCAATCGGTTTCAGTCATGTGGCTTACATCGTGCCAAGGCCACCAAATATCATCTTGCGCCATTGGTTTATGTTTACGTTCTATACCAAAGTTTTTAGGAAGTTTTATATCTTTGTAGTCGTACATGCTGGCGTAAGGTTCTGGTACGCGGTACGGCGGATGAGGTTGCTCAAAACTAACAATACCAAAAAATGGTTTGTCTGATTTGGCCGCATTTTGCAGCATTAATTTGCCTTCGTTTACTTCTTTAGCTGTTACTGTATCTGCGTATGTACCCGGAAGTGTTTTGTAGTAATCGTGCTTTTCGCCGTTTTTATCGCGTTCACCTGCATTCATACGGGCAACATTTTTTTGTGTTCCATAAGGCGTAAAAGGACGGCCATTACGCTCTTCATCTTTATCGTGCCCCCACATAAAGTTTGCACCGCGCAGTGCTGGGCCTTGTGCGCCTAAGTGCCATTTACCTACATAACTAACATCGTAACCTACGCTTGTTGCACGTTTAATTACGCTGCCTTCACTAAGTGATAACTCCGAAAGGCGAGAATGATAAAGCCCCACGTTATCGTCAAGCCCTGTTTTATGTCCCCACCGCCCAGTAAACATAGCCGCGCGCGAAGGAGAACATAAGCCAGTAGATGTCATCGCTTGATCAAAACGTGTACCTTCGTTTGCTAATGCGTCAATATTTGGCGTTGAAACTGGACCATTACGATAAGAAAACGTATCAAAGCGCATATCATCAAACAGTAAAATAAGCACATTTGGCTTTTTGGCTTCAGAGTTTTTCAGCTCGGCATCTTTTGCATATAAATTGGGAGCAAATAATGTGCAGCACCCTAACAGCATCACCATTTTTATTTTAAATAAGTTCATGTGTGTGTCCTTTTAAACAACTAAAAATTGCTACGTCAGTGTTTTAGCAATCTGCCTGTACTTTATTATAAAAGTATAAAATTGATTTTAATAATATAAACATATGATGTTTAAGTTGACAACAAATAAATTTAATTTGGCTAATATTTACACTTTATTAGAATGGGTTTTAAGGTTTTTATTGCTTTAACCACGTTCTCACGTAATCAATTTCCATTGATGTTGGAAAACCTTGTGCTGACTGATTATCTGAAGGATAAAATTGATTACATTTCCATTGTGTATGCGGTGCGCGTAAGCCCTGCGACAATGTTAAGTTCATCTCGCGGTGCCAGTACAAATTCTTTTTATAGCCAACCTGAACGTTATCTACATACCATGTAATGTCGTCTTTGGTTACATTAACCCCATAAGTATGAAAGTCTTCACTGGGATCAAATGGTAAGTGATAGCCATTATGATTTGTTTCTGGCGAGCTACCAGGTCGCATCCACTTTGGTGCGCCATCTTTTATAACAATATTATGTAGGTCGTGGTCCGACTCCTGAAGCGTCTGTTTTTGAGTTAACTCAACTACGTCTATTTCACTATATTGCACATCGCCTTCATTCGTTAAAGTACGATCTATTTTGCTGTACATCCAAAATGCAGGTGACACTCCCGGAAATTTATCCGCACCCTTTATACGTGCCTCATAATATCCGTAACTCCCTGTTGCTCTAGATTTAGCAACTCCCGAAGTGTAAAACAACCTATAATTAGGCACTTTTGTTTTATTACAGCCATCCCAAAACGTTCTTAAATGCGTTTCTCGTTTAGTGGTTAGTTTTAATATGCCTTCAGAAACACTGGCATTTTCATCTTTCCAAGACCAAACACCGTAGTTTTCTGTTTGAAAATTCCATTTTTCAGCATCTTTAATATCAAACTCATCTGAGCGATCGGTTTGTAAAACCCAATTTTCGCCTGGTTGCGCAATATGAGGCATCGGCTGAGCATTAACCCCTGCACTACCAAGGATTAAGCTCAACGATATTGCTATTAGTTTAACCTTATTATTTGTTTTCATTTGCTATCCACAACTTAATGTATCGTGTTAATTGAAAAGCGAGCACATAGGTATGTACTCGCTAAAAAACTATTTATTGAGCTGCAACTTCAACAAGCAAGACACCCTCAGAAGGAATATCAAAGCTGGTGTTCATTTTATTGCTCGTCATTAAGTTTTTAACATGAATAGATTTACCATTTTTAAGCGACAGATCAACGGTTGCTGTTGTGTGGCCTAAATTTAAAATATTAACCAGGTAACTACCATTGTCTTGCTTAACAGTACGCCATGTTGTGGTTTTAAATGACTCACCATTATCTACTTTTACAACAACATCAGGCGTACTACCCGAAACCTCTGCAAGTGCAGTTTGTTTAATAGCTTCAACGTCTGCGCCTTTTGGCATAACAATAAGCTTACCTTTACTGGCAACTAACTTAGCCTTACGCGGATGCCCATACTCGTCTAAAGACAAGCTTTGCGCTGAATCTAAAATAACGGTACCGCCTTTGTTTAAATACCCTTGAAGCGCTTTAAACTCTTCATCTGTAACAAAGTTATTGCGATAAACCAGTATTGCATCCCAGTTGCTATTGTCTTGCTTTTCGATTACATCTTTAGTTGCAAAACCAAGCGGGAAGCCTTCAAAAAATAAATTTTCGTAAAGTGTGTAGCCCTTTGTCATATAGTCGTTTGTATTAATTGCTGTTGTTTCAGAGTAAAACAAACGAAGTGGACGACGCTGCTCTCTAAGCTCAACAATTTCCTCAGAAAAACTATTAAGATCAAACATTACTTGGGTAACTTCGTTAGTTACATGTGGCTGCATATTGTTAGAACCCGCAAATGCACCGCCAAGACCTGGGTCAAAAAAGTCCAGTTCGCCTTCTAAACGATCTTCTGGTGAACCATCTGGATCACGCGCCCAAAACCAGCCCATATTGGCATCCATACCAAGTAAAGTTGCAAGCCAATAAACACTACGTACATAACTTGTACGTGTGTCTAAATCTCGCCACTGACCAGATGATAAAAAATGAGACTCTGAATTTACATTAATTTTATTAGGCGCAACTGATTCCATAAAGTCATGAAACATAGTAACTATGCCCCAGTTATACGCGTATTTTTCAATCCACTTAGATGACTTACCAGGACGAATATTTTCGCTACCAAACGACTTAGCATCGTGCCCTACCATGGTTGTTAACTCAGCTAATGCTTCGGTATCAATACCGCCAGAGCGTGAATCGTCCATAAACATGCGCGGCATAATTTTTATATGGGTATCAGCGTCTTCATTTACAGAATGCAGTTCGTTTTGAACGTAAGTAAACCAGTCAGTACTTCTGTCCATATTGTAACGCGTCCAGTCGTACCACTTAGGCTCGCCTTTAATCGCAGGATCAATAGGTATCTCAATAGCTACATCTGTAAACTGGCTAAAATGCGTTCCCCAGTTTTCATTTAGCTCGTTAATATCACCTTGGTATTTTTTATCTAACCAACTTCTAAACTTATTTAGTGTGTATGAAGAGATGCTGGTCATTTCTTCATATTTTTGTGTCCAATGGCCTTTTTCGGCGTACCAATGCGGCTCGTTAGCTAACACAAACCCAACTTCAGTTACTTTTTTGCCTTTAGTAAGCTCACCCGTTTTACGAATTATTTTACCCCAAAGATCTCGCGCTAATGGGTTATCAATATCGAATCCTGTAAATAACGAACGGCCTTTTCTAACTTCTGGCTCTTGCTCTTCAACCCACTTTGGAATACCCATTAACCAGTAAACTAAAAAACCAATGTTGGTATCAGGGATACGCGTTAGCTCTTTCATTAACTCTTCGTCAAAAGTGCCATCTTCACGCACTAAAAATGAATTAATGGCACGGTCGTGATCTACCGGGTATAGATCTTCACCGCCATGATAGAGCGCGCCTAAATGATCGTTATAAACATCTTTATTTGTAAGTGGCTGACCAACACTCTTTGAAAAATAGTCATATAAAAAAATAGGCTTGCCATTACTAACAAACATATTGTCTTGTGCTTTAGTATTTTGCCAATCAACCTTATTTACAGGGCGGCGTTTGATTTCGCCTGCAAGCTCTTTAGACAAGTCATCAATACCTTTATCTAAAATTTGAATTACTTTTTCGCGTTCAAAATTTGGTAACTCTTTTGCTAACCTTTCCTTGTCCGCTGCATAGTGGCGCTCGTAACCAAAAAGCTTTACAACCGCGTCGTAATTATTTTCATCCCAGTTAGCAAATTTTAAAAACTGCTCTGCAAACCAAACTACGCTTTCTTCACGAGTCACATCAATCTGTTTTGTTTGAGCTTGTTCCATCAGCTTTTTAAGTTTACTGATTTTTAAAAGAGCAGATTGCTCGTAACTATTTTGAGAAGCGCTTAGTGTTTCTGTGCTATTAACTTTAGCTACGCTTTCTTGCTGCGAGCATGCTGTTGTAAGTAGAAATAAGGGGGCTAGTGTGAAGCCTAATAGATGTTGTCTCATATTTTCTCCCGTTGAGGTCGTTATGTGTTAACAGGTTTTTGCACTGCTGTTATTATTTAATATCGACAACATACATCATATGTTTATATTTGTAATTCCTTTTCTTTCTGGAAAGTGAAATATTTCATGATGGCACCACATACTTATCTAACTTAAATGTGAATGCTTTTTAGTCTTTATGATGGCGATCCTAATTGATAAAAACTATAAGGATTTAAAAATGAAAGTATTGAAGGAGAATGATCTTAAATTTATATTATTGGACTTGAAATTAATAATATGCGCCAAACCCGTTACTATGGTTTTTGCACTTATTAAAAAGGATAGTATTTACTCTGTTATTGGTACAAGCTTTTTGTTTCATATAAAAAATTTAATAAAAATATCACTGAAACAAACCCGGCAAAAGCAGCTAAACTAATGTCTATAAGCATTACATTGAACAATCCGGTAATTAAAAAGTTAGCTATCCACTAGTATAGTAGGTTTCAAATTCGCTCCAAAATGTAGCACCACTGCCACCATGAAATTGCTAAGAAACTGCAAAGAAAAACAAACGTGGCTCCCGAGCTCCTATTTTTACCGTTTTGACATAAACGTATATGAAAAATTAAGAGCGTTTGGTTTTACGTTCGAGTTTTAAATTTTAGAATATTAATAAGAGCAATTAATTTAGCAAGCCTAATAGCTTCTCTTATATAAATAAGCTTATTAGCAGTATTTTTTATTCATTACTTTGTTCAATGGGTGTAAAGCGCCACCCTTTAAAAACTAATTTGCTTGTTGATCCATTACCACCAGATGAAGAGCCACCAAAACTTGCTTCATTTAATGCCGTGTCAAAGTGAATACCACCGGCGCCGCTTACAATAACGGTATCTCCTAAAATAGAACCTTTAAAACCGACAGCTGAAGTAACTTTAACTTGTGTAAGTGGTGCGTATATAACAGCGTAAAGCTCTCGTGTACCACCTGAAAACTCTATCCCAGTGTCACTTCCACTGTATGAACTATAAATACTAAAAACGGGTCGGCCTTCATTTGTAACTCCATTATCTGGTGCGTAAACTTGTGCCCCATTTCCTATCTTAAGTTTTCCTTTAATTATTATAGTTAAACTGCTGTTATCAGGGATCGTTAGCGAACTTGCGCCATTCATTGTAAAATCACCATCTACAAACATAACCGCATTGTGGTTGCTTTTTACCTGCATTCGCCCCTTAATTTTCACGTCATCAAAATAAAATATTTGAGTTGCTGAATCAAGAAAAGCTGCAGCTTTAGCAGTGATGGCACCATCTGGAGTACTTCCAAAATCTACTAAAAAGTTAGCCTCATTAGTTTCTAATTCGAGTAAGTCACCTGCACTGCTATTATTATTTATAAAAAGATCAGGGCTTGCCGTATTGACTGACACACCATCAATTGCTGTTGCAATATCAAGTGGATCACACGCAGTTAACCCTCTATTATTTTCACTTTCTGGTGTTATTTTTTCAACTGGCTCTATAGTTGGTATTGATATGTCTGGACTTGATACTTTATAAGGTGAAAAAGCATACTCTGGTGTGTCGCCCTTAAAAGAGCCATTACCTGCGTATCTAAGGTCTTTACTATCAATAGTACTGCCCCACTGTTTAAGCGTCACATTACCTTGAACACGCACTCCACCGTATACACTTCCCCCTGTTTGCTCATAATTCCCGGAGGTATAAACGCCGTGCCGTATTGTTGTTTGATTAAGAGCGACTAAATCATATGAACGAATTGTTCCTTGGACTGCATTACCTGTAATAGAAATTGGACCTGATGAACTAATATCACCACCAACTGGAGTTTGCTTTACTGATATAGATTGGTTTGCTGAAATACTACCTGAAACAGTACCACTACTTTGTGTGAAACTTAGATATGCCGATGCATCCCCTCCAACGACCACGCCACCAGAGAGTATTAAATTTCCATTACTATGAATATTGCCTTTAATATCAGCGCCTTGAATAATTGATAAATTACTAGAGGATAGAACATTACCTTCAATTGTACCGCTACCATTGAGCGTAATATCACCAGAGTCGTTAACTGTATTAACAAAAGATTCTTCTGATGTATTTTTGTTACCATCAGCTAGTGTGTCGTTATAATCCCCTAAAGACGAATCATAGCTATCAATTAAGCCACTTCCACTAATTGCAACACCAGAACACCCTGTAATTCCATTAGAAAAAACTGAGGCACTGCTGGTCGTTCCGCCCCCACCAGCTACATATTCGAATATAGCTTGCATTTGGTTCTCACCTTCAAAGCGAGTACCTTCGCTAGAAATTAAAATATCGCCATTACTGTCAATCTCAATGGTTGCATTGTATATACTAGATTCAAGCGAACTTGTACCAGAAACTTCACTATTATGGGCTATTAAATCGTTAATATTTATAGTCGGATCTGCAAGCATTGCTGTTTCTAGTTTTTCAATACTTGAAAATACCCCTTTCTCAGACATCAACCTTGCGTTCAATTTTTTCTGAAAATTACCACTCAAGCGCTCCTGGATCACACTATCTCTAAGAGTACTAAGTACAACAATTGAAGCCATAGATGTTAAAATAAGTACAGTAACAAGTGTAAAACCAGATGTATTTTTCATTTATTGAAATGCCTTATTCATTACCATTTGCGACAAAGATATATCAATCACTAAGCTGTTATTGAATTGGCTTGGTAAGTTTGTAGGTTCTACAAGGACACTCACTACGTTGTTATCAATTACGTAGCTAATTGCATTAACACCTTTTAATATTTTTACTTTTCCATTCCCTACATCACAAAATAATGAGTCATCTTCATGGCTATATTTTTCGATAAATGGCGCACTAATAGTTAAGCCAGTACAAGCAGATGACCCCATCTCTTGCTCAACACTTAGAATATTATTTGTGTAAGTAGGGACTGAGTTGGTTTGTTTTAGACTTCGTGTAAATACTTTACTGCTAAATCGGATTACATCTAATGCATTTTCTAAATCTTTTGCTGTGCTGGTACTGCTATTAATTGAAGAATAAGCCAGACTCACACCGCCTAATAGAAACATACCTGCAGCAAGTGCAACCATAAGCTCTATTAAAGTAAAGCCTTTATGTTTATTTATTAGATGTTTCATGGCGTGCAACCATCAGGTAGTGTTGGGAAGCTTCCTGTAATTACAACGCGATTTTCTAAATTGTCAGTCAAACGCTTATCTTGCCAGGTTACTTCAACCGATAAATCATTTGAAAAGTTAGCAGGTAGAGTGAGTGTATATGCATCAATTTGTGGGGATAAATAATTTCTAAAGTCAGTATCGTTGTACAAACTTGGATCTGTTTGTTGTAGCTCGCATAAATGAGGCCAAATACGCTCTAAAACATTATTAGCCTCAATTATTGACACCGTATAATTAAAGCTGTTTGTAATATATTGCAATGATTTTAGTTGACCTGAAGCAAGCCCTAACAATGCAACCGTCGCGACAATTAAAGCAACCATAACTTCTAAAAGAGAAAATCCTTTGCTGTAATTTATTAGCATGTCTCTGGGGCCTCAACTAACCAACTTTGTCCACTTTGTAAAATACATAAAGTAAAGTCGCCAGTTGTACTGTCCTTATCGCTCACCAAGATTTGATACATTTGGCCTAATTCACCCGTACTTGAAATATTAATATTCTTTAAATCTACAGAAATGCTGCTATGTGTAGTTTCAAAAATATTTAACGTGGTTTGCGTCGAATTAATAGCAGTTTTTACTAGCCATTGTTTATTCAACGTTTTGATAGAAACACTTTGATCTCTTTTAATGGCTTCACTACGCGCAAATTTAAAAACACTGTGCAGTTGATTCGAATTTGTAACTAATCTATCCCGCTTTATAAAAGTAATAAACGAAGGAGTCGCAACTGCAGTTAAAATACCAATAATGGTCATCGTGATTAAAACTTCGAGTAAAGTAAAACCAAGGCTTTTTTTTACCAGCATTTAGATTTATCTGCTGACTTAGTACCACTTTGATTTACAGACAACTTGCCACACTCATCACTTTTCTGAGCACCTTTAGGTGTAACTTGTATTGTAAATTCAGACCCATTTGAAGCGCCTGTAGTTGCATCGGTTGTATAGCTAAAGGAGTAATAATCTGAGGTAGGAAAAGTAAATGTATTTGGGTAACCACCAACACGAGTGTATTGCCTTTCTAAAACAGCTGTTTGCTGTAGTAAAACCTGTTGGATATCAGCTCTTCGACTTTGTTGTATGTAACTCGTATAACTTGGAAGTGCAATTGCATATAAAATCCCGATAATAGCAATTACTATCATTAATTCAATAAGGGTAAAACCGTAAGGTATCCTTAATTGCTCCGTTTTCACTTATTTAATTTCCATTATTTATATCAAACATATTTTATTTTTACGTAAAATAAAAAGTAATTTGGAGTTTTTTGAAGAATGTATAATAGCGACAAGTTACATCTTGTCAACAATATAACGTTAGAATATACAGAAGCATTTATTTAACTCCAGTTACGCACCAGATTAAATAAAAAAACGTTTGAGTGCACTAAAACAGTGCAAATAACGAGTGTTTTAAATAACATAGTATTATAATTACCTTAATAGCTCACTGTTAATATACTAAGTTATTTTATATAATTAATAACTTATTTATTGTATATGTTTCTAAAATGTAACTAGGATTTTATTCATCAGCCGTAACCTTCTATTTTTCTATTCGCTAGAAACAAACTTTTTCTTATGTTATTTTCACGTAGCTAGTAAATTAATTAATCAAAAAGGAGCTTTTTACTTGAAACTTACGCCGCCCTAGGCAACCACTCCCTTTTTCATCAGCACGTTACGTGCAACCTTAATCGCCATCTGTGCGAGAATCATTGTTATTTAAATAAAATACTCCCCTATACTCTGGGAAACTAACTAATTAGGTTTATTACATGTTTGATCACGTAAAAAGAGATTGGCTCTCTAATGTTCGTGGCGATGTGCTTGCTGGTATTGTTGTGGCGCTTGCCCTAATACCGGAAGCTATTGCCTTTTCTATTATTGCGGGTGTTGATCCTAAAGTGGGTTTATACGCCTCATTTTGTATTGCGGTTATTATTGCCTTTGTAGGCGGACGCCCTGGCATGATATCGGCTGCTACCGGTGCAATGGCGCTGTTAATGGTAACGCTGGTTAAAGATCATGGTCTGGAATACTTACTGGTTGCTACCTTACTTACCGGTGTACTGCAAATATTTGCAGGCTTTTTAAAGCTTGGTGAGTTAATGCGGTTTGTATCGCGCTCTGTTGTAACAGGGTTTGTAAACGCGCTGGCGATTTTAATATTTATGGCGCAATTACCTGAGCTGACTAATGTTACTTGGCATGTTTATGCGATGACCGCAGCGGGCCTAGGTATTATTTACTTATTTCCGTATATTCCAACTATTGGCAAAATACTCCCCTCTCCTTTAGTGTGTATTGTTGTTATTACGCTGGTTTCACTGTTTTTAGGGCTTGATATAAGAACCGTTGGTGACATGGGCGAACTGCCAGACACCCTGCCTATATTTTTATGGCCAGATGTACCGCTAACACTCGAAACGCTGCAAATTGTATTACCCTATTCAATTGGTCTTGCGGTTGTGGGCTTACTTGAATCAATGATGACCGCCACTATTGTTGATGACTTAACCGATACAACGAGCGATCGTAATAAAGAGTGTAAAGGTCAAGGTATTGCCAATATTGGCGCAGGTTTATTTGGTGGTATGGCGGGTTGCGCCATGATTGGACAGTCAATCATTAACGTTAAATCGGGCGGTCGTGGACGACTTTCAACCTTTATTGCTGGTTTATTTTTAATCATCATGGTGGTGTTTTTAGATGAGTGGCTGCGTTTAATTCCTATGGCGGCATTAGTTGCAGTAATGATTATGGTATCGATTGGTACGTTTTCGTGGGCATCAGTTAAGGATTTAAAAAAGAACCCGCTTTCGTCAAACGTAGTGATGATTTCCACCGTTATTGTAGTAGTTGCCACGCATAATCTAGCCATTGGCGTTTTAGTTGGCGTGTTGTTAGCTACGTTGTTTTTTGCAAACAAAATTGGTCGCTTTATGGTTGTTACAACTAAGCACGATGAAACTAAAAACCTAGTAACTTATGAAGTTGTAGGTCAGGTATTTTTTGCCTCAGCAGAGCAATTTATTGCTTCGTTCGATTTTAAAAGTGCGGTAACAAATGTTGTTATAGATTTAACCCATGCCCACTTTTGGGATATAACCGGTGTATCGTCACTCGATAAGGTGGTTATTAAATTTAGACGCGAAGGTGCAACAGTTAATATTGTTGGTATGAATAGCGCAACCGAAACAGTTGTTGATAAGTTTGGCGTACATAACGACCCTAAAGAAGTCGATAAACTACTTGGCGGTCATTAAGGAGAATGTAATGGAAAAAATAATTACCTGTATCGATGGCTCTGTCATTACACACGCTGTAACCGAAGCTGCTATTTGGGCTTCAAAAAAGCTAGATAAATCAATTAGATTTATACATATGCTTGAAAAAATACAACAAACTAATGTAGGTAACTACACCGGTACAATTGGTTTAGGTGCCCAATCGGATTTGCTTGAAGAAATGACAAAACTCGATGAACACCGTAGTAAAGTTTCTTTAAAACTAGCAGATGAATTACTCGACTCGGTTGCTGTACAAGCAAAAATTGCTCATATTCAAAACTATGAATTAATTAAACGTCACGGTGATGTAATCGACGCTATTATTGATTTTAAAGATGATACTCGCTTAATCGTTATTGGTCGAAATGGTGTTGATCATCGTGTTGATTTAAATGCACTTGGTTCACACATCGAAACGCTCGTGCGTAGCGCCTCGCAACCAATATTGCTTATTTCTAGAAAGTTTAAGCAGCCTAAATCATTTATGATTGCGTACGACGGCCGCGAAACAGCCGACAAAGCACTGCAACAAGTTATTGATGGCGGTTTATTACATGGGCTTCATTGTCATTTAGTGAGTATTAATAATAATGAGAAGAACTTAGAAGAGAAGTTTCTTAACGCTCAATTTAAACTTAGTAGTATGGGTTTTGAAGTGTCTGCAAGCTTTTTAGAGGGCAATATTTTTGACTCGTTAATGCAATACAAAGAGCAAAATAACATTGATTTGATTGTTATGGGGGCTTTTGGGCATTCGAAGTTAAGGCAGTTTTTTGTGGGCAGTAATACCATTAAAATGCTCGAAAACAACGATGTGCCAGTTATTATATTAAAGTAAGTGGTTGTTTTAAGTAAGCGCAACTTTTAAGTAAGCAACTGTTTTAAATTATATTTTAATGACCCATTTTAAAAAGCCTAAAATCACTTAACTGATTTTAGGCTTTTTTGTTTTTGGCTTAGCTTCAAACTTTTCAAATAAAAACTGAATAAACGACGTAACCTTTTGAGCCACAAACTTTCTATGCGGATAAATAGCAAATAAGCCAAACTCAAAGGTTTTATAACCTTGCATAACCTGTACAAGCTTACCCGATGCAATATCGTCTCTCACCACTATTTCAGGGATTAAGCCAATACCGCCACCCGCTACAACCACCTCTTTTACTGCTTGCGGATTATTAACCGAAACACGCGAGTTTACGTTTGCCGTTAATGCCTCACCAGTAGGTGAAACAAGTGGCCAATGGCGACCTATTTTAAAGTTGCTATCAATCACTGTGGCGTGTTGTTCAAGCTCATCAACACTCGCTGGTGCGCCAAAGCGCTGAATGTATTCGGCTGATGCACATAAAATTAAAGGGTAACTGGTAATTTGCCGCGCAATTAAATTAGAGTCAGACACACTGCCAATTCTTATTGCTAAATCAACCCCCTCTTCTAGCAAATCGATTGTTTTGTCTGAAAGCACTAAATCAATACTTAAATCAGGGTAGCGGCTCAGTAACTCAGGCATTAACGGCGCAAGATTTGATTCGCCAAACGACACCGGCGCACTCACCCTAAGCTTGCCGCTAGCAAGCGCTGTTTGACCCGATAAGTTATCGAGCATTTCGCTGTAGCTTTCAATTACAGGCACTACGCTTGCGTAATAACTTTGCCCCGCCTCGGTAATCGAAATTCTGCGCGTGGAGCGGTTAAATAATCTAACCCCTAAGTCTTGTTCTACAATGCCCACGTATTTACTGACCAACGCCTTTGAAAGCCCTAGTCTGTCGCCTGCGGCTGTAAAAGAGCCTGTTTCAACAACCGCGATGATTGTTTTAATGCCAATAATAGTATCCATGATTGTCAATATAGCATTGACATTAATTCCTTGCTAGCTCGGTTTTTCAAAACTAATAATAATGAAAGAATAGCGTTACTAAAAATCACTATTCAAAATTAAAAACAGGACTACCCATGAACAACCTAACGCTATACCGTTTTACTTTATCTGGTCATTCACACCGCGCAGAGCTATTTACATCGCTTTTAAAGCTTGATGTAAATATGGTTGATGTGGCACTGCAAAACGGCGCACAAAAGCAAGCTAACTTTCTAAAAATGAATATTTTTGGACAAGTACCGGTACTTAAAAATAACGATGACATTATTAACGATTCAAACGCTATTTTAGTGTACTTGGCACAAAAATTTGATGCTAACAGAACCTGGTACCCTGAAGATGTAACTATTCAGGCACACATTCAGCGTTGGTTGAGTGTTGCAGCGGGGCTTGTGGCTTCAGGTCCCTGTTCAGCGCGTTTAGTAACAGTATTTGGCGCGCAGCTTGATCATCAAAACGCTATAAACATTGCCCATACATTATTTAAAACTATGGATGCGTACTTACAAAACCGTGAATACTTAGTAGGCACTCAACCTACTATTGCCGACATTGCCAACTTTTCGTACATAGCACACGCACCAGAGGGCGGCGTATCACTTAGTGAATACCCAAATATTTTAAGATGGTTAAGCAACATTCGTAAACTTGATGGTTTTATAGCAATGCCTGAAACAAAAGCAGGTTTACTGGCTTAGTAGTCCAAGTATTTAAGAGTGTTTTAAAAGAGGCTATTAAGCCTCTTTTTTGTTTTTGTTAAAGTGAAATCTGAAAAGCTAGTGCATAATATTTATAATTGGCAATAACTTAAACTATTTGCTTATAATACATATTCACAATATAGGAACATTACCTTATGAGAATAAGGGAGTGTTCCTTGATAATGTTGTTATATTAATTGCAAGGAATTAGCATGGAGTTATTGAAGAAGTTATTGGCTTATCTATTTAGTGCTTTTGCTGGCGCGGCTGCATGGATAGCATCAATTAATTTTCTACCACAGATTGGTGCGTACGACGCTAAGGTTCTTGCTGCAATCGTCACCGTGGTTGGAACACTTATGACAGGTGTCGTACTTGCGTTATTAAACCACTCGAAATCAAAAACACGTGAAATTGAAGCTCAAAGGAAAATATCTGAGCGCGAACTTGAAGTTCAAAAACAGATACGAGAAAGAGAAATAGAAGAGTCTCATAGAGGTCGAAAAGTCGATATGTACCTTGAGTTTGTGGGAATGGTCTCACATTTTATGCAGGCATCTAATACAGAGAATAAAAAAAAGCCTCTAACACAACAACAAATATTAGACAAAATAGAGAAATTTCAAAATGGTATTTTACTATGGGGTGGGCCTAAAGTTATAAAAGCGTATTTGAATTACAGGCTAGAGGCAGAGAGTGGGCATGGTAAGCTCTTTGAATCTGTTGATGTGTTATATCGAGCTATACGCGAAGATATTGGTCTATCAAACGAAGGGTTAGAAAATTTAGAAACAGTAAAGCTATACCTAAAAGATCCTGGCGAATTAGAAAAAATTAAAGACATAACAAGATCATAAACATTTAAAAACCTCTTAATGTAGATCTCTTTTCGTTCACCTGTTGTAAATACGCTGTCTTACTATGAGGGTATGAGTACCGATCAAAAAAGGAGGTTAAGATCAAAAGAATTACTTGCAACCACTAACTTTTGCCTTCATAAATTAAGAAATATGATTTTGATTATAGGCTGGAGGATTTCTACACCTAAGTGCAATTTCACCCCATAGCTCTATATTAATAACTACAGCACTAAATCAAGCTCATCAACACCTTTAGCGGGTACGGCGCAGCAAATTAGCGCCTGCCCTGCATCTACTGGATAACTTACGTTATTGCGATAAACCACAGCGCCTGTATTTATTTTTACTGCGCAACTGCCACAACTGCCGTTTCGACAGCTAAATTCAGGTTCTAAACCATGAGCTTCGGCTACATTAAGTATAGTGTTATCGCCTTTATTCCAGCGTTGTTCAAAACCCGATTTACTAAATTTAATTACGGTGTTGTCTGCTTCTTCTACCCTAATCTCTTTCCTTTTGTTAGGCGCTTCGTTTGTTTTAAGTACTTTGCGCTTAATAGCGGAGGGTCCAAATGCTTCTGCAAATATGTTTTTATCCTGCACACCGAGCATTAATAACTCGTTATATACGTGTTGCATAAACGCTTCAGGTCCGCATAAAAAGAATTCGTAATCATCAAGTGGTAAATAAGATCTAAACACATCAGCATTTATGCGCCCTTTTAAATCAAAGCTTTCGTCTTTTAAATTAAAGCTCTCATCTTTTACGTTAAAGCCATCGCCTTGTTTTTCATCAAGCTCAGGCTGAGATAAAAGTGAGTAGTAATCAATTGCGCCGCCACTCGTGTCTGCAAGTGTTTTTAGCTCGTTATAAAACGCACGCTGTTGTTTATTTTTAGCACTGTGAAAAATATGCAAAGGGCGTGTATAGCGGGTTCTTAACCCTTCATTGGCAATGTGTTTAGCCATTGAGATCATAGGTGTAATCCCTATTCCACCACCAATGAGTACCGCTGGTTTGGTACTAGTTGGGTCAATAAAAAACTGCCCTTGTGGGTACTTAGCTAAAATAACGTCGCCTACTTTTACGTTATTATGAAAGTAGTGTGATACCTCGCCACTGAGCTCTTTTTTAATCGATAACCGATAAAAGAGTTCATGCGGGCTTGATGAAACGGTGTAGGTTCTAATAACAGGTTTGCTATTACTGTTATTGCTATTGCTATTGCTACAATTTTCACTTGGTATTTGTACGGTTAAATGCTGCCCAGCTTTAAACGGTAACAAAGTTGTATTGTTATTGCCCTCTAAATAAAAGGAGGTAATTACATCACTTTCTTTAATTATTTTAGTTACTTTTAAAGGCTGCCAAGCATGTTTTAGTTTTTCGGCTTGTTTGTTTTTATCAGCCTCAAGCCACGTGCCTGTCATTTTAGTGTTAGGTGAGTAAGCATCAAATTTAGCACTAAACGGGAGTAAGTTTTTAAGCCATATTCCTTTAGTGAGGGTTAATTTCCAGCCCCGGTCTGCGCCAATAAAACCTTTAAGCTCTGCGTGCCCGTCCCATAAAATCTCAACGCTGCCGGTAAGCATTAATACATTACCCGTGTCAAAATCAGGAAATAACAAACCCGCTTTTGGGTTTAATAAAAAGTTACCCAAGGTATTAAAAAAATTGTTACCTGCGTAATCAGGTATCGTTAATGTGTTGCCCTCTCGCTTTACAAAGCCCGGCAACCCACCACGGTGAGAAACATCAACACCTTCAATTTTTGGATTGTTTTTTGCGGTTATAAAGCTTGATACAAAAAACGTATCGGTGGTGTCAATTAACGCACTGGCTGCGTTATCAAGTGTATTAAATTCAACTTTTTGTACAGTATTACTTTTAAGTAAAGGATCTCTATTAAACGTTAAGTCGCGCGTTTGAATATACTGCGGGCAATTTCCAAAAGATTGATCAACATTAAAACTCACCTGATTATCGCTAATTACCTCACCTACGCGCACATTTAAACGGTTACGCCTACGCGTGCTTAGCTCAATGCCTAATAAACCAATTGGTGAGCCGGCAATATTTAACGTGTTATGTAGAGGGTCGTTTTTATCAACCGCGTGGGTCATTAATAACGACGTGGAAGTTGGGGCGCTTAAAAAGCCTGACTGCCCTGAAACAATAGATACCCACACATCGGCATTTTCATCAACACTGCCTGCAACCACAAACGGTAACTGCTCAAAAAATGCTTGATGCTGCTCTGGCATAAATGAGCGCACGGCACGTTTGCCAAATGTTGCCATTATTTCTCGTTTACCGAGTTTGTCTTGTATTGCCAGCTCGCCTTCATGAAAAGGTGAAGCATCTATTGAGTTTGTGTTTATCATTTTGCTCGTAATTCATCTGCGTATTTCATGGGTTAAATTTAACGCAATACACAATGAATGATAATGAGTGTTTTATTGACTGATAATGCACAAAATAATGACAATACTTGCACCCTCTTAGTGCCGGGCGCGCACCAACATATAACAAAATAGGTTTTATCTTCACTCTAAAAACACATTAAATGCTATTTAAACAACAACTTAAAAAACTGGCTGTATTTTTGCAAACATTCTATTAACAAGCCCGTTTTACTTACGGCAAAAATTTAGGTTGTGAGCACAATAGCTATTAGCAACCATCGGCAAAGAAGCCCGCACACAGTTATGCATAATGCGTATTTGTGGCGGGCTTTTTTGTTAATTGTATTTAAACCGTCACTTTAAGGAATGCCCTATGCAAACCTCGCAAAAAATACTCATTATTGGTAATGGTATGGTCGGACACCACTTTGTTGAGCAAATGCGCCAAAGCGATGCCAACGCAGACATTACTGTACTTTGCGGAGAAGCTAATCTTGCATACGATCGCGTGTACTTATCAAGTGTATTTGATGGCAAAACCGCTGCCGATTTAGCACTTACCACTCACGACAACTATAAACAGCTCAATATTAATGTGCATACCAGCCAGTGGGTTGAAGGTATTGATAGAGCTGCAAAAGTAGTGACAACGCTAACGGGTGAGCAATACCCGTACGACAAACTTATACTTGCAACCGGTTCGTTTCCATTTGTGCCGCCTATAAAAGGTAACGACCAACCCCATTGCTTGGTGTATCGCACATTAGAAGATTTAGAACAAATAAAAGCCAGTGCCGCTGTAAGTAAAAGCGGTGTTGTTATTGGCGGTGGTTTGTTGGGGCTTGAAGCCGCAAACGCCATTAAGCAACTGGGGCTTGATACCCACGTAGTTGAATTTGCACCGCAGCTTATGGCTGTTCAACTTGATGGACAAGGCGGTACGCTACTAAAAAATAAAATAGAAAAACTTGGCGTAACTGTACATACATCAAAAGCGACCAGCGAAATAGTCAAAGGCGAAACGAGCCGCTTTAGGTTAAATTTTTCGGACGAGACATTTTTAGAAACAGACTTGATTTTGTTTTCTGCCGGTATTCGCCCGTATGACCAACTCGGCAAAATTGCCGACTTAGAGCTGGGTGAACGCGGCGGTATTATTATTAATAACCAATGCCAAACGTCAGATCCTGATATTTTAGCCATTGGTGAATGTGCCCTGTGGGACAAAAAACTATTTGGCTTAGTAGCACCAGGTTACAATATGGCGCGCGTTGCAGCGAGCCAATTAAGTGGTGGCGAGCTTGAGTTTTTAGGTGCCGACATGAGCACAAAACTTAAGTTATTAGGCGTAGAAGTAGGCTCAATTGGCGACGCTCACGCAAAAACGCCAGACTGTAAAGAACTTATATACCAAGACGCTATTCGCGGCTGTTATAAAAAAATCATACTAAGTGAAAAAGGCGATAAATTACTGGGCGCTGTACTTGTTGGCGACACCAGCGATTACGATACTTTATTACAGTACATGCTTAACGACATGGACTTACCCGAAAATCCTGAGTGCTTAATTTTGCCAGACAGCGGTGGCGCGCCGTCGTTATCGGGCAGTGCCCTACCCGACACAGCCACTATTTGTTCGTGTCACAATGTGAGTAAAGGTGACATTGTAGGTGCAATTGATGGCGGCTCATGCGATTTAGCATCGGTAAAATCATGCACTAAAGCAGCAAGCGGCTGTGGTGGTTGTGCCGCGTTATTAAAGTCAGTTGTTGATAACGAATTAGCGAACCGCGGTGTTGAAGTTAACAACCATGTATGTGAGCACTTTGCGTATTCACGCCAAGAACTACTGCACATGGTAAAAGTAGAAAGCATTAAAAGCTTTGATGACTTACTAACTAAACACGGCAGCGGTCATGGCTGTGAAATATGTAAACCTGCCATTGGCTCTATTTTAGCCTCAACATGGAACGACTTCATTTTAGAACCCGCTCATGTTGGCTTACAAGACACTAACGATACGTACCTAGCAAATATGCAAAAGGATGGTTCGTACTCTGTAGTACCCCGTATTGCTGGTGGCGAAATAACGCCCGACAAACTCATTGTAATTGGACAAGTAGCAAAAGACTTTAACCTGTACTGCAAAGTTACTGGCGGTCAGCGTATTGATTTATTTGGTGCGCGCTTAGAAGAGCTTCCTGTTATTTGGGAGCGACTTATAGAAGCTGGATTTGAGACCGGTCATGCCTATGGTAAATCTCTTAGAACCGTTAAATCGTGCGTGGGTAGTACGTGGTGTCGTTATGGTGTGCAAGACAGCGTTGGACACGCAATAGAAATAGAAAACCGCTACAAAGGGTTACGTGCGCCGCATAAATTTAAAATGGCGGTATCGGGTTGTACTCGCGAATGCGCCGAAGCACAAAGTAAAGATATTGGCATTATAGCCACCGAAAATGGCTGGAACTTATACGTGTGTGGTAATGGCGGTATGCGCCCTCGCCATGCTGATTTATTTGCGACCGATTTAGACACGCCAACACTTATTAAATACATTGACCGCGTAATTATGTTTTACATTAAAACGGCTGACAAATTACAGCGTACATCGGTATGGATGGAAAATCTTGAAGGCGGTTTAGACTACCTTAAAAGCGTAGTCATTGACGACAGCTTAGGCATTTGCGACGAGCTAGAAGCGCAAATGGAATTAATTACACAAACCTATGCCTGTGAGTGGAAAAAAGCGATTGAAAGCCCAGATGCTGCCAAACGATTCCGCCAGTTTGTTAATAGCCCCGAAACCGACGACAACATTTTATTTGTGCAAGAGCGTAACCAAATCCGCCCTGCTACAGAAGCCGAAAAACGTGAGCAACGTAATACACAAAACCGTATTCCAGTAATGGAAGTTGAAGAGGAGCAAGCTGATGTCTTGGCATAATATTGGAACAATCGACAACTTAGTGGCTAATAGCGGCGTATGCGCATTAGTTAATAATCAGCAAGTGGCTATTTTTTACATTCCACAAAATCCAACGGCTGTGTTTGCCATTAGCAACTACGACCCGATTGGCAAAGCCAACGTATTATCGCGTGGCATTATTGGCTCAATCGACAATAAATTAGTTGTCGCATCGCCTTTATATAAGCAACACTTTTGCCTAGAAACAGGCGAATGTTTAGAAGCAGAAGCAATACACTTACCGGTTTTTAATGCAAAAATTGAAGACGGCAGTGTATTTATAAGCTCTGAACCAAAAGTTACAACAGCTGTGGCTTAGGGGAATATTATGAGTGTACTGTCTTATTTTTCGGGTATTGAAAACGTGTGGCTAAATAAGCTTGTTACTAAGCTAACAAGCTCAAATGATCGCAGTGCTAAAAGCGGCAACGTTTATATAATTGGTGCGGGCCCAGGAGACGCAGAGCTAATTACGGTAAAAGCGCAGCGTTTAATTAATACCGCCGATGTTATTTTATACGATTGGTTAGTAAGCGATGATTTATTAAAAACGCTTCCTAAAAAAGCGCAGCGTGTATTTGTAGGTAAACGTGCTGGTAAGCATTCGATGACCCAAGCTAACATTTGCGAACTACTGGTTAAATACGCGCAACAAGGCTTAAACGTAGTGCGTTTAAAAGGCGGTGATCCGAGTATATTTGCACGTATTAACGAAGAAGCCGATGCGCTTACCAAGCATAATATTAATTTTGCTATTATTCCGGGTGTTACAACGGCTTGTGCTACTTCTGCTTATACGGGTATTCCGCTCACTGCACGCGATGTAGCGCGTAGTGTTACATTTTTAACGGCGCAGTTTGCCGATCCTAACAAGCAACCTCATTGGCAAAATTACGCGTTTATGCCTGCAAACAACAACCCCACTTTAGTGGTTTATATGGGGCTTTCGCGCTTACAAACGCTAAGCAACGGTTTGCAATCAGTGGGCTGGCCAAGTAATACACCCATTGCACTAATAGAGAATGCCACTACCACTAAGCAAAAAGTAATTACCAGTACGCTTGAGCAAATAGTAAGTGAGCATGCTAAACATAACTTCCAAGGTCCTACCCTTATTATGATTGGTGAAGTAATAAATCATAAAATGGCAATTAGCCCTGAGTTATTAAACAGTATAAATGTTAACGCATGATACAAAATGAATAATGCACTTTTCGCGCTTACTACCTCCCCAGGAGTAGGCGCTTTTTTTGTTTTTAATTTGGGTTCAAGTTGTGTGCAATAACATGTTTAAATGCACCAAATAAGTTAAAAGTAATGGTAATTTAAATTATAGAAACACAGTGACAAACAAAAACAACACTTTAAGTAATTGTATTAGCTTGATTTTAAATTCAATGATGAAATTTATTAATGATTGGAACAGTGGTTGCACTTTAAAAACAAAAAAGTGTGGAATAATACCAATGGCGACAAGCAATCCTCTCACAAAACAGTTTTTATTAGCAGCAAAGTATCAAGAAATACACGCGCTAAAGCAATTACAAAACAGTTGTGCCTCGCTTACTAAATTAGGCGATTTTGTACATCAGTTACAAAAAGAACGCGCAATGAGTAATATATTTTTGGCCTCAAATCGAGAGCGATTTAAAACCCAATTACAAGAACAAATCCCTTTAAGCGACAGCGCACAAACTGCATTTTATGATTCTCTTAAACAAACATTTATAAACGACAACGCCGATACTGGCCATACTCGGTTATTTAATTTAATTACCTATAGCTTACAAGCACTCGATGCATTACCGGTATTGCGCAAGCAAATAGCACAACAAAACATTAGTGCGGTACATGCTACGCAGTCATTCACTCAGTTAATTGCTAGTTTACTCAATATTATTTTAGAGGCAGCTGATGGCGCAAGCGATCCCAAAATAACGCGCTTATTAGTCGCATTTTTTAATTTTATGCAAGGTAAAGAATACGCAGGACAAGAGCGTGCCTGTGGTGCACAAGCATTTGCAGCGAGTAAATTTACCACAGAACAAAAACAACAACTCGCGCATTTTGTACAAGAGCAAAACCACAGCTTTGACTTTTTTAATGAGTACGCCGATGCGCACCTTTTAAAATGTTTTGGCACACTAACAACGCATCAGGTTAATAATCAGGTAGAGCAACTTAGAAGTTTACTGCAAAAGCTCGATGACGAGAACGCTCAACCGCTCTCGCAACTAAGCGAAGTATGGTACGAAGTAACCACTACGCGCATAGATATAATGCACAAAATTGAACAAAATATAGCAGATCAGTTAATTGATACCGCAGCTATGCAAATAGCCTGTGCTCAACGTAGCTTAAATACAAATAAGCAGGTACTTAACAATATGGTAGAGCAACACATAGTCCCTACTTTTGGCCAATTAGCCGTTAAGCAACCAGAGCCAGAAGTGAGCCAAAACATAGCAGCCGATAAGCTCAATAGTAATAAAAGTATGTACGATTTAATTATCGAGCAAAGCCAACATATTAAACAAATAAACCAAGCGTTACTTGACGCTAAAAAAGTAATTAGTGAGCAAAAGGTAATTCACCAAGCCAAGTACATACTTATTGAGCAGTTAAAGCTCACTGAAGAGCAAGCCCATAAACAGCTACAAAAACAAGCAATGGATACGCATAAAACCTTATTTAGCGTAGCGCAAACAATTATACAAATGAGCGATTAAATATGCTGTTTTTACTTGGGCATGTTGATCTTTGGTAAGAACACTACCCAACATAATACTTATTTATTCAGTTATAAATTTCACGATCAGACTTAGTTTTACCTTATTAGAAAATAGATTCATAAGCTACTGACTATAATAAGGTAAGGCTTTAATTTGGCGTTAATTTATAAAGTGAATAATTCAACACATTCAAAATAATCAACTACAATAAGTTAATCATTTGTTGCATCTCATTTTAATGAGGCATATTTATTTAATACTGTTGTAGGAGTTTGAATGCCCAATGTAGAGAGTTATTTAGAAGGTGTATCATTAATAGATGAGCAGCAATTAACGACTTCTCTTGATAATGACATTCAAACAAGCTTAAAAAGCTTTGCTGAGCTAATTTTAAACATTTTTGATGCAAGCTCATTCTCTATTGTTGCTAACCTGCCTCAACGTGCTGTCGAGCTATATAAATCAGGTTCAAAAATAACAGTAGCTAAAGAGCAACTATCTGATGACGTTTTTAATGAATCGATTATCGAGCATGCTCCTAAAATATTTAGAGTGGTATCACCTATTATTTTGCCCTCAAACCTTAAATTTGGATGGTTGGTATTCGAGCGAGCAAGTGATTCACTACTTACCGAAAAAGAAAAATTAATCTTAAATAGTTTACAAAAAAACTTTGTTAATCAGTTAGTCCAACCTAAAAATTCATTAGATAAAATAAACAGTTCTAAGTTTCACTCAACAATTAGCGAGCTAAAAGAAGACGAAACTGAAAAAGATCGCCTAATCAAAAAATTACAAAAAATGAGCGATGAACTAGATGAATTTACCAGTATTGCTTCACACGATCTCAAGTCACCATTAAATGCTATAAAACGTTTATTAGAGTGGATTTATGATGATTGCAAAGATTTACTCCCTCAAGAGCACCTAGAAAACTTTCAGCTTGTGCTCAGCCGGGCTAATAGAATGCAAGTACTGCTAGAAGATTTACTAAGCTACTCGAGAATAAATAGCTGTGATTCAACTCATGCAAACATATCTTTAGAAAGTATTTACCAAGATATAGAACAAATTTTAGAAGTTTCACAAGCTGTCACTGTTGATATACACGCCAATAACGAAGTACTCGATATACCGCTGATCCCTTTTAAAATTGTTTTTCAAAATCTTATTAGTAATGCAATAAAACATAACAATAAAGAGCACCCGGTTATCGATATTTCACTTATCCCCTCTAATCAATATTACATTATTGAGATAACAGATAATGGCCCTGGAATTGACCCTAAATATTTTTCACTCATATTTAAGTTATTTCAGACATTGCAATCTCGAGATGATGTTGAAGGGAGCGGCATTGGACTCTGTATTGCCAATAAGCTCATTATTAATTATGGGGGCAAAATTGAAGTAGCCTCCGATGGGGAACTTGGCAGTACATTCACTATTTTTTGGCCCAAAGTTTAACTATGAAATTATCAATTATAAACGAGCATCATGTAGATGCTGCTCTTAGAAGGAACTTATGAATATTTTAATTGTTGATGATGACTTAGTTGATCGCAAATTAATTAAAAAAATGCTTATTTCTGATGGCTCTCATCATCATGACATTACCGAGGTAACGTGCGTATCCGAAGGCTTGAAAGCCATTGAAGACACGCACTTTGATATAATACTACTCGATTATAATATGCCTAAAGAAGATGGCATTGAAATGCTAATTGAAATGCGTGCAAAGCCTAAACTCGGTAACACCGCAATTATCATGATTAGCTCCTCAGAGAACTCAGCTTTGGCTATTGAGTGTATAGAAGCAGGCGCTCAAGACTTTTTACCAAAAGGTGATATAACGAGGGATAGTTTAAATAAAGCGCTTATATATGCCAAAAAACGCTTCGAGGCAGAACAACGTATGCACAACAGTTATCTTGCTGTAAAGCATATGGCAGAACGGGATCAGCTTACTGGTTTGTCTAATCGATATCATTTTGAAGAAATACTAAAAGTAATGATAGCTAACAATAAACGTGCTAAAAACTGCGTGGCGTTACTTGCTTTAGATTTAGATAACTTCAAAAATATTAATGATACGCTTGGGCATAGTGTTGGCGACGAAATTTTAATACAAACAGTAGAAAGGATTCATAGTTGCCTGAGGCAAAACGAAGGATTTGCACGCTTAGGAGGCGATGAATTTGCAGTTATAATAGGTGGAATTTGCAATATTAATCAAATAGGTATGATAGCAAATAGAATTTTAGCTGAAGTTTCTAAACCCTTTTTGCATGAAGGCAGAACTTTAAATTGCAGTGTTAGCATTGGAAGCGCCATATACCCAAATGATGCTACTGAATCTCATGAACTGCTAAAATGTGCTGATATTGCAATGTATCGCTCAAAGCAAAGTGGTAAAAGTAGAATAAGCTTTTACAAAGAGCAATATCAATATGAATTTAGTCGTCGGGTAGATATTCAAAATAGTATAAAAGAGCATATAGAGGAAAAAAACTTTAGGCTATTTTATCAACCTGTTTATTGTTCAAAAACACAAATAATGACAGGTGTCGAAGCCCTTATCCGTTGGCCAGATACAACCGTTAATTATACCCCCGATGAGTTTATTCCTATTGCTGAAGAGTGCCGATTAATAGCCCCTCTTGGAAAATGGATAATTGCGAGTGCTTTAAAGCAGTTATCTTTGTGGCAGAAAGACTATCAAACGCCGTTAACTCTATCTATTAATATTTCACCGATACAGCTGCAAAGAGAAGTTTTACAAACGTATCTATTAGAGACGGTCGAAAAATACAATTTAAAAACCAGTAGTATTATTCTGGAAATAACAGAAACAGCTTTTATGGAAAACAGTAAAGAAGTGATTGAAATATTAACTTCTTTGTCTAATAAAGGGTTTAGGATTGCTTTGGACGATTTTGGTATGGGTTATTCATCCATATCTCACCTTATTTCCTACCCTATTGATATAGTAAAATTAGACAAAAGCATGCAATCGTTAGGTGGAGAAAATAATAAGCGATTAAAAATAATCGAGAGCTTATCTTTAATGCTGAAAAAACTAGATTTTTCTGTGGTAGCTGAAGGAATCGAAACTGAAACCCAGCATCAGCTGTGTAAAAAATTAAATATAGACTACTTACAAGGTTTTCTCTTTTCAAAGCCTATGCCTGTAAACGAAATTAATTTGCTGCTCGATGACTATAGTAAAAAATAAGCCTTTAATAAATAGGTTATTTTGAGCCTTTGTAAAATTGAAACTTAAATCAAACACCTTTATAACCTTAAGCTAAAAACCTTTGGTTTGTGCCACATACTCAAACTAAAGGTTCTCCAATTGGCACAGCCTAGTGGGTTAAAACTTAAAACACATGCAAATCAGCTGTGTTTTTCCAAATGCTGACCGATGACAGCCAATACTTTTTCTTTTAACTCTGCTGCCTGAAAGCTTCCTTTTACAAGGTAACCTTTAACAAAATCGTGTGACATTATAATCTTTTTTTCTTCTTCTCTTTCTGATGAGCTAAACATCATAACCACACAAGAGCTGATTTCTATCATCTTCCTCAGTTTAGAAAACTCTTCTAAAAACTGAATACCATTGACTCTTGGCATATTGATGTCCAAAAATATGAGTATTGGAGGAAATCCATCAGGGTACTCTTTTCTGTTAGCTTCATAATTTTCTAGAAATTCTAATGCTTCCTGGCCATCTTTTTTTTCAAAAATTGTAAGATCTAATTCAGCCTCTTTAATTAATCTTTTAAGAATATACCGGTCAACTTCATTGTCATCGACAATTAATATAGGGGGTTTAATTTTTGTCATGTTAGCTTATCCATTGGTATTATTATTTTAAACGTCGTACCTTCATCAGAGCTTTGCAGTGATACTTCACCATTTAAATACTCAATATGTTTTTTAACCAGCGCCATCCCTAAACCAGAGCCTGTGCTCGCCTGTGCATGAAATCGCTTAAACATATCAAACACTTCACTTTGATGCTTTTGTGGTATTCCCATTCCGTTATCTGTAACAGTAATAAAAAACGTCTCTTGCTCATTAAAAATGTCACAGCGGACATAAGGCGAGTCTTTATTTCTGTCGTAATACTTCAACCCATTTGATATCAAATTTTCAATAATTTGAGCAAAACGCGCTTTTTCCGACCTTATAGGTACTGATAGATTAATTGTTGTTTCGAGCGTACAAGGATTATCTTTCATGAGCCAAGACAGTCGTTCTTTCATATCAGTAATTAACTGATTAAAGTCAATTACATCTTTATCTTCATTACCAATTTCAGCTTTGGCTAACAATAAAATATCAACAACAAGTGTTTCTAACTTTTCCATTTGTTGATAAATAACCAGTGCATTTCGGCTTGCCTCCTCTGTGTCTCCCGCTTTTATATCTTCGATAACAAAATGCGCTAAGGATTTAGCCCCTGACAGCGGTGACTTCAGGTCATGGGAAGCCCGATAAGCAAACTGGGCAAGCTCATCATTTGCTTGCTGCAGGGAAGCTGTTTGGCTGTTTATAATCTCTTTGAGTTCAATACTGTTTTCAATATTTAAAAGATCATTTTTAATTCGCTGTCTGGCCGCGATAACGAGTGCTTTTAATTCACCCGACGTTTTTATATCAAGTTCATCGTCCAGATTAATATTGTTTTCGGGCTTACTTGATAAAAGTAGAGTTAGATTTCGAATAGAGCTCGATATTGTGCGAGAAAGATAACTTATAAAAAGAATATTAAAAAAAGATATGATTATAACAAGTGGAATTAACGTCATTAGTATAAACGATACTGTTTTTCTAATTGGTTCCTCAAACAGCTCCGTATTTTTATTAAAGCCACTTAGCGAAGTATTAAGATTTAGTAAAAAAGCGTCTCTACTAAGTTCCCCCTTTTTATACTGATTAACCGACAATAAGGCTTTATCAGCAATTTCAATATCGTTTTCACAGATTGTTAATGTATGATCTGTGTTAATAACTTTCATAACAGCATAATTTAACGGGTTTATTTGTTCAATACATTCAATAGGTTGCTGCCTAATTAACAATATATCCGACTCAATGGCATTTATATCTATGGGGATATCATTTTCTATTTTTTTAACTGACTTGGTAAGTTGATGTGTATACTTTAAATGAAGAAAGTTAAGTTGATGAAACTTAGCCCCTTTAGCTATTTCAAAAGCTGAGTAGACAGTAATACTTATCTCTGCTGCAGTTAATATTACAATAAGCATCAGTTTTCTTGAGATATTCATATACGACACCTATTTTAGCTACTAACCCAAAAATCTTTAAATAACACTATAATAATTATAGTATTTATAACCTTAGGTATAGCAGATTTTATCTTTTTTACTAGCTCCTCTATGAATAACAGTTGATATTTAGCTTTATTCACTTTTAATAAAAAGATCCTTTATTAGTTTTTTGCCACTATAAAGCAAACTTGGGTAATATTACGCCTCTAAAAGTACTGGTGCATTGGCAAATACACCAGTAGCTAAATACAAAACTTTGTTAAGTCATCCCATATTTAAAAAGTGTATTAACATGCAGCATTTTTTGAATGAAAAATATAGGCTCGTGTGTGGTCGTACACTAGGTTAAAAGTAAAAGCGTAAAGGGTTATAAAAAAAGTTACGCCGATATCCATTATTAATGCTTCCCATAAGCCTACGTTTAAAATGCTCGCCATTACGGGAATAGTAAAAACAAGTAACCCGCCTTGAAATAAAATCACGTGAAAAATACGGAATAATACAGAACGTTGCTCTTTTGCACCGGTAGCTACTTTGTCAAAAAACCAATTAAAAACAAAATTCCAACACATCGCAATCGTTGCAATTATAATCATAGTGCCTGATAAAGCCGATATTGCATGCTCTGTAAATACAGCCAAACCAATAATCGACAGCGTTACCGCTAATACTTCAAACAAAACAGCCTGAAACATCCTCTCTAGCGACCCCATTTTTGCATCCATAATTAACCCCTTTTACGCCAAATAATTAAAGAAAATAATAGTGACATAATTTAATTATTTGCAAAGTTAGTAGCCATCACCTTTAGTGATAAGATGAGCAAATAAGTACTCACCTTTAAGTTGAATGATATGTATAGTTTTGAGCAACTAAAAATTTTTGTAACCGTGGTAGAAACAGGATCTTTTTCGGCAACAGCCCGAAAGCTTAACCGTGCACAATCGGGAATTAGCCAAGCTATTTCTAATCTTGAAATAGCGATTAATCAAACATTGTTTACGCGTAATAAAAATATACCCAGCTTAACGATCAGTGGTAAGGCATTGTTACCTGTCGCATACTCTATACTTCATCAGCAAAAGTATTTTGACCAAAAAGTGGATGCATTAGCAAAAAATTATGAGCATGAGGTAATTATAGCTATTGATGAAAGCCTAAATAATCAAGATATTTTAAAAGTGATTGCCCCACTTGCTGATCAGTTCCCGATTACTAATTTCGAAATAATATCGACAACAACTGACGATGTAGAAAACTTAGTAAAAATAGGAAAAGCACAAGTAGGTATCATTTATAGTGATGGGGAACTAAAAGTTGATATGGATTTTTTTCTATTAGGTCAAGCTCGATTTTTAACGATTTCATCACCAGAACACCCGCTTGCAAAGCTAAAGGCTGTAACAAGCAATGATTTAAAAGCCCATAGGCAATGTGTTCATCGCAGCCTTAGCCAAAAAGAGTTATGGTTTAGCTACGCAATTAGCTCTAGAATTTGGTACGCAAATACACATCAAACCCTTATCGACTTAGTAGTTCAGGGTATTGGTTGGGCGCTTGTACCCGAGTTTGCTATTAAGAGGTATATAAACCAAGCTGAAGTGGTAACGCTACCCGTTACTCATGAACAAGGCGGTTGGCTTACTCCTGTGGGATGCGTTGTTTCAAGAAGCCAATCAACAGGACCTGTTCTTCAAAGTTTAATAAATAGGTTGCAGCAACACTTTTTAAAGAGTGATAGCGCGGGAATAAAACAGTTTTAAACTGCTTTATTCACTTTTAATAGCAAGCTTCTTCTTTAGCTTTTCTTGCCACTCTACAGCAAGCTCTGGCAAAGTTAATGCTTCTAAAAGTATGTCTTCATAACCTACGTATTTTTTATCAAAAAATGCCTGGAACAGTTTTTTAACTGATATGTCGTGCGAGGCTTTCTTCTCGATAACAACACTATCACCCGTTTTTGCAACGCCTTGCTCTAGTACCCTAAAATAAACGCCAGTGCAGTAATGCTGCGTAAACAGTTTAAGACTGTTTTTATTATTAAGGGCGATAGCGAGTTTAAAACAGGGTACACGAGGCTGGCTTACTTCAAGCAGTGCAGTACCAATTCGAATATGGTCACCTATGTGTATATTCGCTTCATCAAGGTCAGAAATCGTGAAGTTTTCGCCAAAGGCACCTACTGCCAAATCATCATTCTCGAGGGTTTGTTTCCAATACTCATAATGATTGTGAGAAAAAGCATATACCGCTTTATCTACCCCGCCGTGATTAACTAAATCAGCTTGCTCGTCACCTATAATGTTTAGCTTTTCAATCACTACAGGTTCGTTAGTTGGGGTTTTGAATATTCCCGTTTTCACCTCTTTACCATTATGAATAAGAGTTTTAATTTTAGAGATATTAGTCGAGATGATTTTCATTGCAATACCAACGGATGAGGAAGTAAAGATTAATTATGCAGGTTTTAAAATTATTATAAATAAATTTAAGCAAAAAATGACCGCTCAAGACTAGGGCGTGTTTATCTTTGTGGATTGAAATTTATTCAATCTAGGGGCGATTAAATCGCGGCGCGAGGTTTGTAACCTAGTGGGCTAAGTAAAAACCGAGCAACAAAGAGTTAATCGTCCCTAGAAAGAACCCAGAGGGCAGCGCATGTTTGGTATTTATGCTGCGTTATCGCCCATTAATGGGGAATAACCACACTACATAGGCTCTGCCTTGCCTAAAAACCAAACATACTGCTGTAAATTCAACCACCAAAGTTCAACACGCCCTAAGCAGTCATTTCACAATATACAGTTTTTATTATTCTGCTTGTTTTAAAAAATACGTTTCGGCTAGTCCGTTATGTATTCCAGCTAAGTCTATTTGTATTTCATCGATAAAGTCATGCAACAGACCATTTTTAAGTACTCGTACGTCTTTATTTTCTAACTCAACAATTGCATTATCAATTGATTTAATAATTTCTGTTGAGTTTGGCAAAGGTAAAACCAATGCTTTTAATTCATTCATACAAAATAAAATAGATCGTGGGAATACTTTGCTGTGCATCACAAATTCTATTACATCAGCACGCTGTACTCTAACGCCCATTTCTTGGCGATACATTTGATAAGCACTTAACGAACGCAATAAACTGATCCACTGAATATTATCAAACGGCTTCACTTCTTCTTCATTAGTAATTAACGTAGCAGAGCGAATATCTAAAATTCGCGATGTCATATCTGCGCGCTCTATAATCGAACCAAAGCGGATAAAAACGTAGCCCTGATCATGATTAATTGTGGCATCTAACGCCCCAAATATTTGATGGGCTGAATCTATAATCTTTTTTAAATAATCAAAACGTCCGCGCTTTGTTATCCCTTCTTTTTGATTATCTTTTACATAATAATAAAGAGAGTTAATTTCTTCCCATACATCTCGAGGTATTACATCGCGGATTGTACGCGCGCTTTCTCGTGCCGAGGTAATAGAGTTTAAAATTGACGAGCTGTTATCACTACCAACAAGTAAATACCTTAATGCTTTTTGTTCAGTAAAATCAGTATGGTTTTCTGAATACGCTTTACGCACACCAATAATATCAATTAATGGCTCCCAGCCAGTACATACGCCTTTGGGTAAGTCCATCATCAGTAAATTGTTAACGTTGATTAAACGAGCTACATTTTCCGCACGCTCAATGTATCGAGATACCCAATATAAAGTTTCGCCTACTCTTGATAACATATTATTTAGCCTCTTCGTCAACAATCCAAGTATCTTTACTGCCACCACCTTGTGATGAATTAACCACCAAAGAGCCTTTAACCATAGCAACACGCGTTAATCCGCCAGTGGTAACTTGCGTATCTTTACCTGATGATAAAATAAACGGTCTTAAATCGGTATGTCGACCATCTGGTTTATTACCATCAAATGTTGGTACTGTTGATAAATCTAATGTTGGTTGAGCTACCCAGTTTCGTGGGTCCGCTTTAATTTGAGCAATACACGCTTCTTGTTCTTTTTTAGTCGATTTAGGACCAATTAATAATCCATATCCGCCAGATTCATTTGCTGGTTTAACAACAAGCTTATCGATATTTTTAATCACATGGTCGCATTCTTTCGGGTCTAAACATTTGAACGTTGGGACATTAGCAAGTTTAGCTTCCTCGCCTAAGTAGTACTTAATCATCTCAGGTACATAGGCGTAAACTACTTTATCGTCAGCAACACCTGCGCCTGGTGCATTAACTAAAGCCACATTACCTTTAGACCAAGCACGCATTAATCCAGGAACGCCAAGTTGGGATTCTGGTAAAAAGGCTTCTGGGTCTAAATACAAATCATCTATACGACGATAAATAACATCAACTCGTTGTAGCCCTGTGATTGTTCTCATGTATACACAGTCATCTTTTTCAACAACTAAATCGCGCCCTTCTACCAGTTCGCAACCCATTTCTTGGGCAAGGTAACAATGCTCAAAATAAGCGGAGTTAAATACCCCAGGAGTAAGTACCACAACTTCTGGTTTATCTTGTGGGCGAGGTGACATTGCCGCTAGCATATCAAATAATTGTGAAGGGTAATCATCAACAGGTAAAATCGATACTTGCTCAAATAATTCAGGGAATACACGCTTCATTACAGAGCGATTTTCAAGCATATAAGATACACCAGAAGGAACACGCAGGTTATCCTCAAGCACATACATTGTACCGCTACCATCGCGTACTAAATCTGAGCCACAAATATGCGCCCATATCTTATTTGGCGGGTTTATTCCCACGCATTGCTGGCGAAAGTTAACTGATTTTTCTAGTAACCCTTTTGGAAAAACACCATCTTTTATTATTTTTTGGTCGTGGTATAAATCATCTATAAAAAGGTTAAGCGCTTCAACACGTTGCTTTAAACCAACCTCTACGCTTTGCCATTCTTTTTTGCCAATGGTACGCGGTATAATATCAAACGGCCAGGCTCTATCAATCATATTACCTTCGTTGTAAACCGTGAAAGTAATACCCATTTCTTTAATTGCTAAATCAGCAACCGCTCTGGCTTTTACTAATTCTTCTGCTGATAAATTAGCAAAAAATTGTGCTAATTGTGTTCCATGCGATCTAACGTTTCCTTGTGCATCAATTAATTCATCAAAGAAACCTTTTGTTTGGTACGCTTTCCAATCAATTTTCATACACTCTTTCACCTTATCCATCATCATATATGACGTAGTTAAACTGCTATTCCATTCGAATCATATCAACCGCTACATCAAGCAATTGACTACCGCCACCAAATACCACTCCTTTTAAAGGAGTTACGTCAGAAAAGTCTCGCCCTACGGCTAGAGTAATATGCTGATCGCGTGGTAAAACATTATTTGTTGGATCAAAATCAACCCAACCAAAGTTTGGCACAAATACCGCAAACCATGCATGAGTTGCATCTGCACCTTCGAGCTTTTCTTCGCCTTCTGGCGGCATGGTTTCTATGTACCCACTTACGTATCGACCTGCTAACCCTACGCTGCGTAAGCATGCAAGCGCAAAGTGTGCAAAGTCTTGGCAAACGCCCCTTTTTTGTGCAAAAACAGTGCTCAAAGGCGTACTAATTGTTGTAAAACCAGGATCATAATGAAATTCATGAAAAATCCGTGCCATTAAATCTTTGCATGCAGAAATTATATTTTTGTGTGCATCAAACGAAATTAATGCGTATTCCTTAATTCCTTTATCTATTGGAATAAGCTGTGAAGGTAGTACAAATTCAGACGTTTTTAATAATTCCGCCGTATTTGGTTTAACCAATAAATCACGTACTTTTCGCCAAGCAATATCAACACTCTCTAAATTGCTATTAGCGCCGACTAACAGTTCTACCTCGCTGATCATCGTTACTTTAAGTTTTTTATGCTGTATTGCTATTTCAAACGCTGTTACCTGATTATTAAAATAATCAGTAAATGTTTGTAAGTAAGTCGGTGTAGGTTCAATTTCTACACGACTACTGTGGCATATTTGCCCGCGATTCGTTTTTGGCGTTAATCGCGCTTGGTTTTGACACAAACTAACAAAGTCTGAATAGTTGTATGTAGTCGAGTGCTTTATTTTATATTTCACGATTGAGCTTGCTCAATATTAGTCCAGTTCAATTTATTTGCCGTTTGGGTATGAGAAAAATACTGTAGTAATAATACATCACAAAATGTATCTAAGTTCATACGCGTATTATGGTTAAATTCGATTAACTGGTTACGTTGTCCATTTTCACTTTTTTGTAGGTAATCTTTCTCAGTTACATAACAACTTGTTTTAGACAGTAAAATTGCTTTTTCGTGTGCCGCAATTACGCCTTGTCTGCGTTTTGTGGGTAAATGCTTACACAACTTATTAATTTCCTCTAACTGAAATAATAAAGAACGTGGGTATTCAGCATCTAAAAGTAATAACTCAAGCCCTGTACCAATGGTTTGATACATTCTGTATCGGCGCTTATGCGTAACTAAACTAACTTGGCAACTTAGCACTGCTTCAAGTAAGCCAAGCTCTTCGGGCTCGTCTAACTCTTTGGTTAATAAAGCCGCACTTAGTGATGTTATTTGTAAGCTACGCTCTACTCTTCTGCCCATTTCGAGTAAAAACCAGCCGTTACTATTTGGCATACAATCTGTAATCGAGCCATTAAAAGCCATAATTGAGCCTATAACTCTATCTAGGCTGCTTTGCATTGCACGCGTTGGAATATTAATATTTACATTTTTAAATACTTTAATTTGCTCATTAATATCATCAATTATTCGGCGGCTATCATGAGATAGTAATTCTTGAATTTGCACCGACGCATTAGCAATGTACTTTAATGTATTAATAATACTGCCAGCGCATTGCTCGTCTGCAAGGAGTTGAAAGGCAGTTTCTTTAGACAGATTTACATCAATTCCATCTAGTTTTAAATCAGGTTCTATATAGGGATAAACAATATATTGCGACCTAATGGCATTAGAAAGCCGTGCAACTATACTTTTTCGTATTGAATCTGGGTAAACAGAAAATTCGGTGTACTTGTCTATAAAAATACGCAATATACGTATGGTGTTTTCGCAGCGTTCTAAGTATCGACCCAACCAAAAAAGGTGCTCAGCCGTACGGCTCGAAATAACCCCTTCAAGTAGCGTTACATCCATTCTTTTTCTAATTGGCACCGGTGGATTATGCTCGCCTAAATCAACTCTATCGGCTGTATTTATCCATGTATCTTTGATCCAACCAGATATTCTCGGGTTGTTACTTTTTTCGTTCGAAAAACACAGTGCTGAAGGAAGTACTTCTACGCCATTTTCTGTGGTTAATGCATAACACCTAAACACCACTGGCTTGGAGATTAATTGCCCGTCATGCCAAAATGGTGCACTACTAAAAGAAGGTTTTTCTTGGAAAAAGTAATTATCGGGTTCTTTGCTAATAAGTAGCTTTATTTCTTGCTCGTCTAACACTCCATCTAACTTAAGTGTAGGGTCTATAGCAGATAGTAGTTCGAGGTTATTCCAATCAATGGCTTGCGCTTCTTTTACACTTAAGTAATTTGGCTCACCTAACAACAGCGGTTGTTTTAAAATTTGCTGCGATAACTTTTCTAAGTTGCATTTTATTGAAGGTGACGAGAGCACACCACTACCAAACGGGTTTAAAACCTTAACCGACCCTTGTCGTACCGATTGTAATAAGCCCGGAATACCATGAAGTGAATATTCAGTTTGCTCTAAAGAGTCAATACAACGATCAGAAACCCAGCGTAAAATGACATTAATTTTACCCAAGCCTTGTAACGATTTTAAACAAACGTCACCACCACGTACGGTTAAGTCGGCGCTTTGTACTAATGTGTAGCCAAAGTAGGTAGATAGGAATGCATGCTCGTTGTAGTTAGGGTCATCAATTCCTTGGGTTAGAATTACAATTCGTGGGTCATCCATATAGTGGGTATATTCATTAATACCCTCTTGGAATAGGTTTAAAAATTCTTTAATTTGCTGAACATTACATTCGGCAAATTCTTCAGCCATTACACGCCTTGCAATAATACGGCTTTTAATTAATAGCCCTAAGCCTAACGGGCACTGACAATGATCGCTTAATACTTTAAATTCGCCTGTTGGCGTGCGGTAAACATCTAATGCAGTAAAAAATAGTGTTAATTCGTTACTAGGTAAGCTAAAACCTTCGCGTAAGTAATTAGGGTCTTGAAAAAGCTGCTTTGCAGGAATATGACCATCAACTAATAATGTTTGGTCACCGTAAATATCTTGCTGAATTTTATTTAATAAAAGGGTTCTCTGTTTTATTCCCTCTTCGAGCAACGCCCAATCAGCTTTAGATAACATAAATGGCAACGGGTCGAAGTGCCACTGCTTATTGCTTTCATTTTTAATATTGCCATTTTGTAGCAATTGGCTTATTTCTGTAGCGCGGCTACTAACATCATCTGCTGTTAGACTAGCTAAACGCTTAAATAAAGTATCCCAATGGTCTGGGTTTAAACCACTGTGGTTTGCTAGTTCATCATGTCCATGTGATTTATCAAGGTATAAAGACAACCACTCAGGCAATTCCGGCATCGCGTTATTGTTAATATACAAGCTGAAAGCGCTCCAATTTATAGTAAATAGCCGTGTTCATAATGATGCTTTAAAAATATTTAGTCATTCCACTTTAAATAATTTCAAAGTGGAATGACACAACTATCAATTATTATTTAAAGTTAGGCTGCCTGCGTAAATCCAAGGTATTTGGATAATCAGGATTACTACTTTCTTCATCAGGTACCACGTATTCACTTGCGCTTTGCGCCGATTGAAAACTATGCGTAACCGCCGATGGGCTCCAGCTTGGTTCTGCTGATGCAAGTAACGATGGTGTATGCCCATGCTCCCAAAATCTTGCAACTCTGCGCCCTTCAGCTTCAAATGCATTAACCGGTAGCGTTTCAGGATTACGACCCCCAGCATGGCTCACATGATATACAAAGCCTCCAACTGAACGACCTTCCCACGTATCGATTAAATCAAAAACTAATGGAGCATGTACGCCAATAGTTGGGTGAAGCGCTGTAGGTGGTTGCCAAGCTCTGTATCGTATACCCGCGACCATTTCATCTTTTGCTTTACCTTTAACCGGTTTAAGCGGCACTCTTCGACCATTACACGTTACAACATAGCGATCGCTCATTGTTCCTTGTACTTTTATTTGCACTCTTTCTAATGACGAATCTACATAGCGCGCCGTACCCGACGCACTTGCCTCTTCGCCTAGTACATGCCAAGGCTCGATTGCGGTTCTAAGCTCAAGTGTAACGTTATCAAGTTCTCGCGTTCCACATACCGGAAACCTAAATTCAAAAAATGGATTTAACCAACTTAACTGAAATTGAAAACCTGCTTGTTGTAAATCGCGGCTTACTTCAGCTAAATCGTTTTCTACATATTGTGGTAATAAAAATTTGTCGTGTAACTCTGTACCCCAACGTATTAATGGCTTGTGGTAAGGTTTTTTCCAAAACCAAGCAAGTAAAGTACGCAACAGTAGCATTTGCACTAAACTCATTTGTGAATGTGGAGGCATTTCAAAGCCTCTAAATTCTACAATCCCTAAACGACCTGTGGCTGAGTCGGGTGAATAGAGCTTATCAATACAAAATTCTGCTCTGTGTGTATTACCCGTTAAATCCACTAATAAATTACGCAGTAACCTATCAACTAACCAAGGTTCAGGCACCTCACCTTCGGGCATATGCGAAAAGGCAATTTCTAGCTCGTATAAAACTTCATCACGGGCTTCATCCACTCGCGGCGCTTGGCTTGTAGGACCAATAAAAAGCCCCGAAAATAAATACGACAAACCAGGATGATGCTGCCAATAGGTAATAAAACTTCTTAAAATATCAGGTCTGCGTAAAAATGGGCTTTGCTCAGGTGTTTCGCCACCAAGCGTTACGTGGTTACCACCACCAGTACCAGTATGGCGACCATCTGCCATAAACTTATCAGTACCTAATCGGCATTCTTTTGCTAAACCGTATAACGTTGTAGTTCGACTGACTAATTGATCCCACGATGTTGAAGGATGAATGTTTACTTCAATAACACCTGGATCTGGCGTTACAGCGTATTTTTCTACGCGGCTATCTTTAGGTGGGCTATAGCCTTCAATAACAAGCGGCATTTTAAGTTCTTTTGCTACACTCTCTATACTACTTATTAAACCCATGTAATGTTCAAAATGACTTGTTGGTGGCATAAATATATATAAACGCCCCTCTCTCACTTCCATTACAAGCGCAGTTTTAACCATTTCTTTACCAATAAAGCCCTTTTTAAGCTTTTTAGCTTTGGTAAAATTTTCTGGAATATCAAACGGGTCGCGGTCAATAATATTGCCGCTCCACTCAAGGCTGTCTAAAGGTAGGCGATAACCAAGTGGTGATTCACCCGGCAATAAAAAACAATGACCCCGTTTAAACTCCCACGTACACGACTGCCAACAGTTTTTACTATCGTTCCATTTTAAAGGTAGAACATAGCCAACAGGCTTTTCTATGCCTTTATCCATTTTAGCTAAAAAGCCTTTTCGGCTCATTGCATGAAGAAGTTCTGGTTGATCAGGCTTTATTTCGGTAGGTAATGAAGCTTCTTGCCACATGTGATATAAAATATCTTCATAAGCCGTAGTAAGTGCCTTGGTTTCAAGACCAAGTGAGTCACACAGTTTATCAGCAAACTTTTTAGTATCGGTATGATCAAATTTATAATCTTTATTAGGATCGGCTAATAGTGCAGCATCTTGCCATAAAGGCTCGCCGTCTTTGCGCCAATAGCACGCATATTGCCAACGTGGTAATGGCTCACCCGGATACCATTTACCTTGTCCGTAATGAGTAAAGCCACCTTTTGTGTATACTTTATTCATTTCTACAAATAAATTTTGAGCTAATATTCTTTTTTCTTTACCATCGGCATCAGTATTCCACTGAGAATGTTCCATATCGTCAATAGAAATAAACGTAGGCTCGCCACCCATAGTTAAATGTATGTTTTCTTCATTGTAAACATTGTCAACGTGCTGACCTAAGCGGTTAATTGCCGCCCACTGCGCCTCAGAATACGGCTTAGTAACACGTGGGTCTTCGTGTACACGCGTTACTTTATTATAAAAGCTAAACTCAGATTTACAGTCGTCTATACCGCCGGTTACCGGCGCTGCCGAGCTTGGCTCTGGCGTACACGCCAATGGAATATGACCTTCACCAGCAAATAAACCCGAGGTAGGATCAAGCCCTATCCAACCTGCACCCGGAATATACACCTCGGTCCATGCATGCAAATCGGTAAAGTCTTCTTCTGGACCGCTTGGACCATCTAGTGATTTTTGATCAGACGTTAGCTGTACTAGGTAACCCGATACAAATCGAGATGCCAACCCTAAATGACGAAACAATTGTACTAACAACCAAGCAGAATCACGACACGAACCTGTTTTTTTACTTATTGTTTCGTTTGCCGTTTGCACACCGGGTTCTAGCCGAATGCCATAACCTACTAATTCATAAATAGCTTGATTAACAGCCACTAAAAAATCAACGCTTCTAAGCGGCTCTTTAGGGTTTAAAGATTCAATTAATTCTTTAAATTTTGGACTGGCTTTGCGTTTTTTTAAATAAGGAGTGAGTTCTGACTTTGAAATAGTATCGTAAACAAATGGGAAGTTTTCGGCGTAATCTTCTAAAAAGAAATCAAAAGGATTAATAACCGTTAGTTCGGCGACCAAATCAACTGTAAAACTAAATTCGGTAGTTGGCTTGTTAAACACCACCCTCGCTTGGTAATTACCAAAAGGGTCTTGTTGCCAATTTATATAGTGATCTTCTGGAACTATTTTTAAAGAATAACTTTTAATTTTTGTACGGCTATGTGGCGCTGGACGTAATCGGAATATATGCGGCCCCATATTAACTGACCGATCGTATTTATACTGAGTATGGTGCGAAATTCCAACTGTAATTGTCATCTATTAATTCCCCTTTAATAATGTATAGCCACAATATAACGCTGAAAATATTATTTGGACTAATTCACCTGTGCAATTTTTATACCAAAAGACTTGCTTAAGTAGTACTGTTCATCCACTCGCGGCTCTTGCACAAAGCAACGTTATGCATAAAGGTTTTGACCTAATTAATAGGAAAAACACACCAATTAAATAAATAGTAAACTTAGTGTAATTTAAACCATCAATTTTAGATTTTTAATGGTGCAGAAAATGCACCAAAACAGTGCTTTAAAATAACTTACAATTAAAGCTAATTAATTTAAAATATTGAAATAAAACAAATAAAATTAATTTTTCAAAATACTTACTCCGTTATTTATAACGCTAAACGGGTATAATTAAAAGTATTTATTTAGAGTTTAAAAATCATTAAAAATAATCATTAAATAGAAAGAAATAGTTCACAATAAAGCTGCTGTTAAAGTAAGTAACGGTGCTATACTAGATCGATTTTTAACCGCTTACGTTACAGCGAAACTAACAATCTCGATGAGATAAAACAAGTAACTTTTAATACAAAGATGCTTGTTTTAAAGATTAGTTTTGCAGCGGTGTGTTTTAATTTCAGACAAAACAGAACACGTCCAATTTGAAAAACCAACACATCTCACTAACCTGTTAATTTTTCATTATCATCAATGCTAAAGGTAATGCAGCACTAGCGTATTTTCAGATTTTTTAAATCAACCCAATCTACCTAATAGGATATTTTCTTATGCAAAAGCTAACGGATGTCGGTGAAAACTTAGTTAATGGTATAGCATCTCGTTATAACCTCAGCCACGATGCAGTACTACATATGTTAGTAAGCGTTAATAACGGCGGTGGCTCTATGGCTCAGTTTAATTGCCCAGAGCTTGGTGGTTCTGGTCAATGGATGCGCGGCGGAATGACTATGGTTGGCGATATGTTTAACAACGGCTTAAAATCAACCGTTGATAACTTATGCAACGAACTCGCTAATGTATTAAATAATAATCAAATATTTCCGGTTATTCCCGCAGGAACGCCTGGCAGCAATCAATGGTGGCCAGGTAATTTAGGCAGCCCATTTAGTAGTGGAGCGCAAAATAATATTCGCTACGCTATTTTCCCTAATCGCTTAGCCGTTGAATTAAATGGACAAGTGAGCGTATACGACACGCTAGATCACAATATTGGTGGAGTGAGCCAACAGCAAGGCAATAATACCTCTCTTACATTTAACAGTCAGTGGGGAACAATTAATGTTAATACTCTGCCATTAATTTCAGGACAAACGCCACCGGCTCCTCAAAAAGACTTTACGCAGCAAGTAACGCAGCCGAATTTTGCATCGTTAACACCAAACCAAGTTGAAGCACCTGTTAATAATACAATAGCGCAATATTCGGTAGACGAAACGCTTCAGATTATAGAGAAGCTAGCACAACTTCGCGACTCTAATGCGCTTAGTGATGATGAATTTAATATTAAAAAGTCTGAACTATTAAAAAGGATTTAACTACTATCCTCAAATAGCATAACGCTAACTAAAAGTGGTTTATACAGTCTCTTTTTATTCGGTAACATATGAAAACATTTAAATGTAATTGCACAGATCAACTTATTTTATTTTTTGAAAGCAGCCATTGTTTGGCTTGTGGCAGAACCGTGGGTATTGATGATGAGTTCGACCAAGTTGAACCCTATGAAATTGATGAACAATCGGGGCTATTTTACAAAGCAGAAGCGCCTGAAGTTTTTTATAAAAAATGTGATAACAACGCTCAGTATCACGTATGCAATGGCATGGTTAATTTAGATACATTTATACCCGTTGCCGATAAAGACGAAGTGCTGTGTTTTTCGTGTCGCTTTAATGAAACTGTGCCCGATTTAAGTATTGTTGAACATATTCCATTATGGAAAAAAATGGAGACAGCAAAACGTCGCGCTTTGTATACATTAAAGTCATTATCACTCCCTTTAAATACAACGATTCAAGAACCTGAAAGCGGATTAAGCTTCGATTTTATAGCAGACCGTAACGTAAGCGATCACTTTGTAAGCCCTATTATAGGTCAAGACGTTGTATTTACAGGACACGATTGCGGACATATCACTATAAACCTAGCCGAGGCAGACGACGTAGCACGCTCACAAGCTAAAATAGCAATGGGTGAGCGTTATCGTACCTTACTTGGTCATTTTCGCCATGAACTTGGTCATTATTATTTTGATCAACTAATTGCAAATTCACCAAAAAAACATGCTTTATGTAAGCAATATTTTGGTGATGACGAATTAGATTACCAGCAAGCGCTCGACACTCACTACAAGCAAGGTGCGCCAGCTAACTGGCATGAAACCTTTATTAGTGAATACGCTACTATGCACCCTTATGAAGACTGGGCAGAAACATGGGCGCATTACATGCATATTATCGATACGCTAGAAACAGCCAAAAACTTTTCAATTACAGGCTCAACAACAGGTAATGAGTTTGAATTAGATGAAGCAGACGAGCTTAGATTGCCACAAAGTGCTTATTACTTTAATTCACAAACATCGATTGATGCTATTTTAGATACTTGGATGGAATTTTCGATTATTCTAAATTCACTAAATCGCAGCATGGGACTTGCCGATGCCTACCCATTTGTACTAACTCAAGCGGTGCGAACTAAGTTATCTTTCATCCATCATGCTATCCATAACAGGCTCAATTTAATGCCTGATGTGAGCATTGGAAAAGTGTAATAAAATAAGCTCAGTCCAAAAAACATTTTAATAAAGAGCCATTTATTCTTGCTATGACTTTTCATGCATAGGTAGGTGGCTTTTTTATGATGAGAAAAAAGCCGTAAAAATAGTATATCCCCTACTTTCTCGCTGAAGCTTTGTTAGTTTGTCACAGCGAGGTTATTCTTAAGTCGACTTATGATTTTTTCTTGGTAAATACTAACTGTAGAAAACTTTTGTATTGAAACAAATAAGTCAGTTAGTTTTTCGTTTGATATATCAGAGATATTAATCCCTTTATATATAATAGGTGCATTATTTTGTCTGGTTAGATTATTCGACAGTAAAATATTCAATTTTACTGTACGTGCTAACTCTTCTTGATATAGAAAAAATTCTCTTAAATGTGTGCTAACAATATTGGCTGATTTTGATCTGTCTATCATTAAAATTTCGTCAATTAGTCGATTTAACCTGCTGCGAGACTCTATTGCTTCGTCGAGAATATCTAACCAATTAAGTTCGCTATTTGATAGTAAAGATAAAAAGTATACCGTACGTGCTTTATTGTAATTAATAAAACCAGGCCACATAACATCTTCGCTAGATACTTTAAGTGCTTTATCGAACTGCTCAGCGGCAGATTTAAGATACATACTTACTTCTTCAAGTATTGATGGCTCTATGGTATTAATATTTTTTTGAGCCAGCTCTAAACCATCAATCGACAAAATATCTACAGAGTTCATATTTAGCGACTCTCGTAATAAATGCATGCCTTTTTTGTTGTAATACAAACCTAGGTAATTATGGTAAATGGTTTTTGTAACTGGATTACGAAGAATTGGACCTCTCACATGAAGTAAGTCTGCATGAATATTAAAATTATCATCAGCTACAAAACTTTGGTAAGACACAACAGCTTTAAATAGCTTTATTGTTTCCGTTATTTGAATTGAATTACCTTTACTCACCGAGTGCAATATTTCACAGCGCCTATCAACTTCTGACAAAATTGTATCCATACGCTTTTTATAAAGCACTTTGTTAGTTTCTGATGCATTAAAAACAGCTGGAAATAAAACAATTAGGTCAATTATATACTGAAGGGTATCGGCAAAAAGAACGGCGGTTTCTGACTCTTTTTTTAGTTTATGCTCAATAGAGTCAAAAATTTCTTTCTCTAGTGTATTTTCATCTTGGGATTTAAACTGATTAATTAACTCTGGAAGTGAGGTTACGTAATTTTCATTATCTAAAATGTTACCTTCCATTTTACTAATGTTATTTACACTATCAATTGATGTATATGTTCTAACAGTAATAAATAAAGCTAATACGGCTATACAAAAGCTTACTGTTGATATAGTAAAGCTTAGTAAATCTTTACCTTCTTTTAAATCATATACCCATACAGCAAGAAAAGCTGAAAGTAGAACAAGTAATAATATTGTAAAATATAACATTTTTGATGTGCGCATATGTCTTCCAAACTTGGGTCGAGATAACAATCTAATATTGCTGATTTATAACACGAAAAACGCAGACTTCACACGCAAACTGAGAGCTATATAACCTCTGTAGAGCACAAGTAATGAAATATCTGCATCACTTTTCCCATTTACCCAGCGCTTGTTTGTCACTTTGTTTAAACTCAACCCAGTTTGATGAGTCTTTAAAGTGCTCTTTTTTCCAAAACGTGGCGTGGTTTTTTAAATAATCCATTATAAATTGTGCGCCTTCGAACGCGGCTTGGCGATGGCGGGACGTTACGCCAACAAATACAATTTGCTCGCCAAGTGCTAAGTAACCAACGCGATGAATAATACATATTCTCGCCAGTTGCCAGCGAGTTTGTGCTTGCTCTGCAATAGATTGAAGCAGTTGCTCGGTCATACCAGGGTAGTGCTCAAGCTCAAGTGCAGTAACGTTATCGCCACTGCTGAACTCTCTTACCAATCCTGTAAAGGTGACAACAGCGCCATCGCTTTTATTATTACTACAAAGCGTATTGTGCTCGTCACCTACATTAAAATCATCGGTTTGTACTTGAATATGTATGCTCATTAGCCACCTGTAACCGGCGGGAAAAAGGCAAGCTCATCCCCTGCTTTCACTATTTCGTTGCTTGATGACATAGTTTGGTTAAGCGCTGCAAGTAGCTCACGCTCTTCAAGCCACGGTTGCCAATGCGGGTATTGGCTAACTAATCTTAATTTAAGCTCTGAAATACTAAGCGGCTGCGTAATCTCAAGGCTTAATTTACTGCACTTTAACCGCTCTTTTAGTTGCCCAAAAAACAATAACTCTACTTTTCCGGCGCTAGATATAGCATCGTTTGGATTAATCGCGTTGCCAACTGCCATTTTTGCCCCCAGCTTTTTGAGTAACGCGCATGCCGCTAATTTCCATTAGTGGGTCGGCTGCTTTACACATATCAAACAAAGTAAGCGCAGCAACAGATACCGCCGTTAGCGCTTCCATTTCGACCCCGGTTTTACCGGCAAGTTTGCAGTAGCTGGTTATTTTAATTTGGCTGTTTGCTTCATCAAGTTCAAAATCAACAGCGACTTTAGTAAGTGCAAGCGGATGACAAAGCGGAATTAAATCGGCGCACTTTTTAGCGCCTTGAATACCCGCAATACGTGCCACTCCTAACACATCGCCTTTTTTGTTTTGATTAAGCATTACTTGCTCAAAGGCAAGCTTACTCATGCTAATAAAAGCTTCAGCTGAGGCATCGCGCAGGGTTACGTCTTTGAGCGATACATCAACCATATTCGCTTGGCCGTTTTCGTCAACGTGGCTTAACATACTATTGCTCACGCGATTCACACTTTTTACCAATGGTAATGTGCGGTGCAAAGTTACACGGTTTATGCATTGAGTTAAGTTGATCTTTTATAATGCCTGTCCACGCTGTTTTACATGCGCCTGTAGAGCCTGGCATACAAAAAATAACCGTGTTGTTAGCAAGTCCTGCCAGTGCACGTGATTGAATAGTTGAGTTACCAATTTCACCGTACGATATATGTCTAAATAACTCGCCAAAGCCGTCTACGCTTTTATCAAACAGCGGCGCAAATGCCTCAGGTGTTGAATCACGTTCGGTAAATCCTGTACCACCAGTCACTAAAATAGCGTGAATGGTGTCGTCGGCTATCCACTGCGATGCAATAGCGCGCATTTGGTAAACATCATCTTTTACAATTTCTTTATCTGCTAAGTGATGACCCGCCTCAGTTAGCGCTTTAATTAAGTAATGACCAGAAGTATCGGTAATCGCATCGCGCGTGTCGCTTACTGTAAGTACGGCAATGTTTAAAGGTATTTGTGTATCGCTTGTGTGGCTCATAATGTTCTTCTCAATTGGTTAATGCTTAGGTCAAAATGCTCATTTACAGCTTTAAATTGCGCCGGTGTATTGGTGTTTATTAATGCATGCGCTTTATTACATAAAAGCGTTTGCACACCAATGCTTTGGGTAAACTGTTTTATTGATTTATGACTGTTTGCGTTTGTGAGTATGTGTTTTAAATGATTTTTTACACTGCTTGTATTACGAATATACAGCGGTAGCGGTTCATTTTCAAAGTGCCAAGCATGTATTTGTGACTGATTTAATTGATTGCTCACACTTTGTACGTTATTTGACTGAGAAGCCAGCACTATTGTGCTTAACAAACTCCTCGTAAGTAGAGGCATATCTACCGCAGTAATAAGTAAATCGTGCTCGGTGGCTATTAATGTTGAGTAAATTCCGCCAAGGGGTCCACTATTTGGGTATATATCTTTAACGTACTTTTCTGAGGGATAATCACTCGGTGAATAATGGTTCAATGACTTGACTGGATTTGTAACGTTGCGGCTTACCAATATGTTTTTAGCGCCTACCTCTTTTAATAAATCACACGCATTTTGCAATAGCGTTTTATTTTTTAAAACTAAATCGGCTTTGTCTGTGCCCATTCTTGATGACTTACCACCAGCAAGCACAACACCTGTAAAATCTCGCTTAACTTTTATATTAGCTTTTATATTAGCTTTTATATGAGTATTCACATCAGCTCCCATATTAGCCGCCTAACATGGCTAAGTGAGTTGTCGCACCTGTTAGACGCTTATCTAGCTCATGGCTTATTTCTTTATTGCCCATAGCGGCTCGAATTGCCTTTACGGTCGCTGCAGTATCATCCTCGTTTAGCAGTTCGCGTAAATCTATACCTTGCTCGGCAAACAAGCATAAGTGTAATTTACCCAGCGCCGACACCCTTAAGCGATTACAGCTTTTACAAAAGTCTTTACTGTACGGCATTATTAAACCAATACGACCATCGTAATCAGGATGACAAAATTCCTCAGCGGGTCCGTTTAATTTACCCCTAACTACTTGTAACCAACCTTGGTCGAGTAATTGGGCTTTAACCGTTTGCCCACTTAAGTGGTTTTCTTCAAAAAAGGTGGCGCCGTCACCGGTTTCCATTAATTCTATAAAGCGTACCGTAACTTTGTGGTGCTTTACCCACGCTAAAAAATCCTTCAATTGGTTTTTATTAAACTGCTTCGCAAGCACTGCATTTATTTTTATGTCTTTTATGCCCAGCTCTACCGCGCGTTCAATCCCTTTTAAAATAAGGTTAAGTTTGTCGTGCCCTGTTATGAGTTTAAACATACTCGGATTTAAACTATCAATACTGACATTAAGCGCATCAAGCCCTGCTTCAGCAAATTCATCAATTTTCTTTAATAAATTAAATCCGTTTGTAGTAATAGCTACTTTTTCTATGCCGGGCGTGTTTTTACAAAGCTTTATAATATCGGTTACGTCGTTTCGCAAGCATGGTTCGCCACCTGTAATACGCACTTTTTTAGTACCAAGCTCTGCAAACGCATTTACTAACGTGCTAATTTCGTTTTTATTTAAAAAATTACGCGGCGTATCGCACTGATACCCGTTTGGTAAACAATAACTACAACTAAAATTACATACATCGGTTATTGAGAGGCGCAAATAGTTAAACTGCCGACCAAATTGATCATTAAGCATATGCTTCCTTTTTTCTTTACATTACAACCGCAACATCAATGCTGCTAGAACCTGCTTTGTAATGTTGTTTTATTAATTGGCTTAATTGTGTTTTACACGAACCGCAGTTCGTCCCACATTTAAGTTCAGACCCCAATTGCTCGACTGTGTTTGCACCGTTTTTAATGGCGTTTATAATTGGCTGCTCTCTTACTTTAAAGCAGCTACACACTTGCGCGCCTTGGGTAAATTCTTCATCGGGGGTTGCATAAAGCAAAGACTGTAACTGTGTAAAAGTCAGTAATGGCTCTGCAAATAAATGGTTTATCCACTCAAGTGATATTTCTTTTTGTTCATTAGAAATAACACCAACAAACGCTAATTGATCGTTTTGAATACACTGCACATGTATGGCTTTTGCCGTATTCATAGCCGACCACTGCCCTTGTAAACCGGTTAAGGTTTGGCAGTAATACAGTAAATCACTTTTTGGTTCATTAAGCGCCAATTGGTAATTAAAGCAATTACTTGCATTAACTTTGAGCCAAAAATCACTGTCTATAACAAGTTCGTTTTTAGCAAACAGCTGCATATATTGCACAAAGGGTGCTTTAACTATATTAACAGCGCCGTGTTTGCACTCAGCCTGACCAGATAGAGGGTCAACTACCGATTGATACAACCCACTTACTGTTGCTGATGATGCAAATTGCTTGTTCCAATGAATAGGCATAAAGCATTCACCTTTTCGCACGGCATCGGTTACTTTTGCATGCGCGGTAACCTGCCCAGTTTGGGCAATCGCACTTATTAAATCGTTTTGTTTAATTGCTAATTTACTGGCATCAAGCGGATTAATTTCAATGTACGGGCGTGTAATATGCGATGAAAGCGCAGTGCTTTTACCCGTGCGGCTCATGGTATGCCATTGGTCTCGTATACGCCCTGAGTTCATTACAAACGGATAATCGCTTGATGTTTTTTGTACCGGTAATTGTGGCGTTATGGGTATAAAGCGCGCTTTTTTATCAGCGGTGCTAAATTGGTTATCTGTAAAAACCTGACCATTTTTATAAGGCTGATTTTTAACAACAGGCCACATAATGGGTTTTAAATTATCATACTGATTTTGTGTGAGCCCAACTAAACCAGAGAGATTTAATAATCGGCTGCCGTTATTTTCAAAGTCGGTTAATTGTGCCCATTCTTCAAAAATGCCACTTGGGTCTGTAAAATCAAACCCTTCAAAGCCCATTTTTTTAGCGACTTCGCACATAATTTGCCAATCGTTTTTAGCTCCCGAATAAGGTGCTAATAAAGGGCGCTGCCTTGATATTCTGCGCTCTGAGTTAGTTACTGTACCGTTTTTTTCGCCCCATCCGGTTGATGGAAAAGCAACATTGGCAAACTTTAACGTATCACTTTTTGCAATACAGTCAGATACAACCACCAGCTCGCAGTTCTCTAATGCTTTTTTAATTGCGGCGTTGTTGGGCAAGCTCACCATTGGGTTTGTTGCCATTATCCACACTGCTTTTATTTTGCCTGCGGCTATTTGATCAAACATATCGATGGCATTGCTGCCTGCTTTTTTAGCAATAGTTGGCGAGAGCCAAAAACGTTGCACAAGTGATTGATGCTCTGCGTTTTCAATATCTAAATGCGCCGCTAACTGATTAGCCAAACCACCTACTTCGCGCCCGCCCATCGCATTGGGTTGCCCAGTAATCGAAAACGGACCGCTACCTGGCTTAAGTAATTTACCTGAGGCTAAATGCGCATTAATAATGGCGTTGCATTTATCTACACCCGAACTTGACTGATTTATACCCATTGAATAAAAGCTAATCGCACTTGGGCTGTTAGCAAATAGCGCGTAAAACTCAGTGACTTGCTCAATTGCTATATCGCAAAAGTCGCTAACTGCCTCACAGCTCCATTTTGTTGCCTCTTGCAGTGCGCTTTCAAAGCCGTTTGTGTGCTGAGCAATAAATTGCGTGTCGAGGTGGTTATACTCATTTAAATAATTAAGCAAACCGTTATAAAGCGCAGCGTCACTACCTGGTTTTATATTTAAAAATGTGTCGGCAAGCTCAGCGGTGTCGGTTTTACGCGGATCAATAACCACCACTTTCATATTTGGGTTAAGTTGCTTTGCACGCTCCATTCGCTGATACAAAACAGGATGAGTCCATGCGGCATTAGAGCCAATTAAAATAAGTAACTCAGTTTGCTCTAAATCCTCGTAGGTACACGGCACTACGTCTTCACCAAAAGCGCGTTTATAACCAGCCACAGCAGATGACATACACAGGCGCGAATTTGTATCAATATTGCCTGAGCCTATGTAGCCTTTCATTAATTTATTAGCGATGTAGTAATCTTCAGTAAGTAACTGCCCCGATACATAAAAAGCCACCGCATCGGGTCCGTGCTTTTGTATTATGTCGTTAAATTTATTGGCAACGTGGTCGGTTGCTTCATCCCACGTAACGGATTGGTTATTAATAAGAGGCGACGTTAAGCGATTATCACTGCCTGTTGTGTCAAGCAAATGCGTGCCTTTTACACATAAACGACCAAAGTTTGCGGGATGCTCTCGCATGCCTTCAAGCTTGGTTGGCACATTATTAAAAAGTGAAATATCAACACCACACCCTACACCACAGTAAGCACATGTTGTTTGTTTTAAACTCGTTTTATTTATAGTTGGTGACGTGTTTGCGGTTGCCATACTGCTCTCTTTTAGTGTGCTTTAATTTATGCGGGCTGTTTTACAGGCTCATTAAGGGTAACTACGTTAATAGTGTTACTTGCTTTAGCGAGTGCGCTGCTTATTACGTTTTGAACGAGTTTTTCACAACCACCACAGCCTGTACTGGCTTTGGTGCTTTGCTGCACACTTGCCAAATCTATGCAGCCTTTAGCGACTGTTTGTTCAATGGTGTGTTTAGTTACTTTATGACAAGCGCAAATAATGGCGTCATCAGGCAAGTCATCGGCGCTTAGCTCTGCTATGTCGCCAGCAAGGGGCATAATGAGCGCTTCTGGGGCGGTGGTAAGTTCAATGTCGTTTAAATGATATTGCAGTAAATTATCGTAATCGCTGGTATCGCCAACAAGCACGGCGCCAATCAGCTTATTACTTTGTGAATTAGTGACTACTTTTTTATAAATACCATTGGGTTGATCTTCAAAATAATAGCTTATTGCACCTTCGCTGCGTGCATGTGCATCGCCAATAGAGCCTACTTCAACACCCATTAATTTAAGCTTGGTGCTCATATCGGCACCACTGAACTCATCGGCTTTATTGTCTAAGCCATTACTTTGCAAGGAACCTTGCTGGGTCTGTTGTAAAATATGCCCAACTGCAATTTTAGCCATGGCGTAACCGGGTGCCACTAAGCCAAAAATAAAATTATTCCACAGTGCACATTCACCAATTGCGTATATGTTTTTATCGCTCGTTTGGCAGTGGTTATTAATTACAATACCGCCGCGCTCGCCTAACTCTAAATTAAACTCGCGGGCTAAATTATCATAAGGGCGAATACCTGCTGAGAATACAATCATATCGGTTTCAAGGGTTTTGCCGCCTTTAAAACACATTTTGTAACGGCAACTTTCACCTTCTACTATTTCCTCAGTCGCCACTGACGTATGTACAGTAACGCCCAAATCTGTAATTTTGTTTTTTAGTAACCGACCGCCCCCCGCATCAACTTGTACACCCATAAGTTGCGGTGCAAATTCTATTACGTGAGTCTGTAAACCCAATTGCTTTAATGCGTTTGCAGCCTCAAGACCCAGTAAACCGCCACCAATTACCACGCCTACTTTACTACCGTGGGCTGAGTTTTTTATTGCGTGTAAATCGTTAATGGTTCGATAAACAAGGCAATGCTCACGATCTTTACCCGGTATAGGAGGTACAAATGGAAATGAACCTGTAGCAAGCACAAGCTTGTCGTATTCAAACGACTCCCCTTTAGCGGTCGTTACAGTTTGCGCATCACGATTTATGTCAACCACTTTAGAATGAGTATGAAAGCGTACTTGCCAATCGTCATAGGTTTTATTGCATGTAAGTGCGAGGTCGTCTGCGGTTTTGCCTTTAAAAAAAGAGGATAGTTGCACGCGGTCATACGCTAAACGGTCTTCACCGCTCAATACGGTAATTTCAAATTGCTCATCAGCTTGATTTTGAGAAACCAGCTGCTGCACAAAATGGTGCCCCACCATTCCGTTTCCTACCACTACAACACGCTGCTTGCTTAGCATTTACTCACCTTAAAATGATATCTACTTTAGTAATTGACTAAAATTGAAATCGAATGATTTGTTATAGGATTGTTATAGCAATATGTAAGCCAAATATATAAGCATTTAAAATCAGCAAGTTGCCTAAATTGGTGCAGGGGTGAAAAGCATAAAGCTCAACAAGATGGTGCAATTGCACCATCTTGTGTCGCTATAAATTACAAGTGAATATTAGAAGATAAAGAGGATTAAAATTTAGCGCTCATCCATACCCACAATTTTTGAGTATCGACTTTATTAGCAGCGGTATCGCCCGCTGAGTAATCAGCGTATTTAACACCCACTGCGTATTGTTTATTAATAGGTTTAACGTATTGTACGTTTAGTTCAGTACCTAAATCGTCAACCCCATTTGATTGCTCATTAGCATCAAAACTGTGATAAGCCACCAGCCATTTTCCGTCAAACGCTTTACCATTTAAGCTTATGTAAGTGTCGTCCAAGCCTTGTGCGGGTGTATTTAAAAATGTATCTGCCCAACCATTAAATTTATGTAACGTGGCAAGCGGTGTTTCAAACCCGTAATCGCCATTATCAGAGCCAAGTGACTCTATGCCAACTTTTAATGTTACTGTTTTTATACCCAAACCATTTAAATCAACAGCGCCTTCAAGTGCATAGTAATCGGCATCAAAATCACTCACGCTTGTTGAGGCAGACTGCGTTGCATACTCCGCTTTGTAATAAAATTTTATGTCGTTTAGGGTTTTATTACCGTTAAAAGAGACGCCATAAGTGTCTAAACTGTCGTCTTGTAGTGCATCGTCACTTAATAAGTAACTGTATAAAACCACTTTACCGTAGTCTGTTTTAAAGCTTGCATTAATAAGATGATCGGACGATTTAATGTCTTTATCGTCAGCAAATATGCGGTTACGCTTATTTAAATAACTGTATTGTAAATCTATGTTATTAAATGCGTAATTAATGGTTGCTGCATCAAAGGTTTGTCTGTCTTGGCGCCAACCTACGTGCCCAACAAAACGCTGCCCATCAAGGGCTATTACTTGGCGTCCTACTTTTAGCGATAGACCATCGCGGGCATATTTAACAAAACCTTGGTCTATCTCAGTGCTTTCTGGGTCTGCAATAACAGAATAATTAGTGTTTTTCCCCACCGTATTGTTGTAATCATCTACGCCCAATAGGCTGCGAGTGTCTTCTACTTCAATAACGGCTGAAAAACCATTAACCTCATCTGTTTGATGCATTAAGCGAGTTCTAAGTGTTAAGCCGCTTGCATCTTTTAAAGCATTATCTTGATCAACGCTTTCAAAACGCAGTCTAAAATCAAGATCAGTTTGCGAAGCTTGGCTTATTGAAGGCGCAGTGAAGCAACCCAGTATAAAAATAATAGGTAAGCTGTTCTTATAGTTAAGCATTTTGGTTCTCTAAGTTTTAATTATTAATACACATACCAAAGCAATAAATAAACACAGCGAAATACATTTCCACACCATAACTGGATCGCGTTTCATTATTGAACTTTTATTAGCGGTACTTTCTAAATAAGGATTAGGTTTGTTGATATCGTTTATAAACTCAGAAAAAGCTTGGTATCTGAGCTCTGGTTTAGGGGCAAGCGCCTTCATAAGGGCTTGATCTAACCAAAACGGAATATCGGCTCTGTATTTACGAATACTTGTGTAGTGCCAATGGCTGTAATCTTTTGGCGCTACGTGGTTAAGTGGCAGTGGTTTATAAGGCAATTTTGAGCACAATAACTCGTATGCAATAACGCCAAGTGAAAACAAATCACTTTTAAAATCGGCGTGCATAGTAATAAGTGTTTCGGGTGCGGTGTAGTCGGCAGTGCCTTGCGGGCAATCATCCGCAATTTGTTTAACCGACTCGTCCATAGCCGCAACACTTACGGTGCCGTAATCAATGAGCGTTACTTTACCGTGCGCATCTATCATTACGTTATCAAGTTTTAAATCGCGATGCACCATATCGAGTCGCTGAAACGCCCTTAGTGCATGTACTATTTGTTCAATAATACTGCGTACTTGGGTTATTTCTGGGTGCGGGACGTCGTGCTTCCAATCACTGAGTGTTTGCCCGTCCATGTACTCACAAATATGATACAAAAAACGACTTTGCGATTGCGTACTCAGTACTTTCATCACATTTAAATGGTTTATGCGTTGCCCTACCCAGCCTTCTCTTATAAAGCCTTGAAGATAGTGCACATCGTCTTCAAAATTAACCGAAGGTGCTTTTAAAACCACTGGCGGTATATCGGGCGCTTGTTGCACTAAATAAATATGCGAGCGACTACTGGCATGCAATTTACGGATAACCGTGTAGTCATCAATTTTTTGTCCAACATTAAGCGCAGGTGGAATTTTTCGTCGTGTTAGCGAATGATAAAGCTCATCTAACTTTTGCTCGGCAATATTTTCTACTTTTACAAGCAAACAACTTACGTTGTCGTCACTACCTCGCGCTAATGCAAGTTCGGTAATTGCTTTAGCTGCATTTTCTAAATTAGTGTGATCTAAATTAACGTGTTCATTAATTAATTTAGCTATATCACTACTTGGGAGCACATCGTGTACACCATCGCAGGTTAATATATAAATATCGTCTGCTTTTAGGTCAACTTCGTATACATCTATTTCTTGATGAAGTTGTGCGCCAAGTGCACGTGTTAGCGTATCATTTACTTTGTGATCCCGTGTTATTGCCTCTATTTTATTTCCTCGTAGGCGGGTAATACGCGTATCACCTAAGTGAAATATATAACCCGTTGCCGACTTTAAAATAAGTGCTGTAAAAGTGGTCATCCAATCGGCTTGGCGTTGACCAAGGTGATTGTAATTAACTGATTGCGAATAAAGCCACTGATTTAAACTTGCTAACACCTTCGACACTGACTTTTTAACCGCCCAACTTTCGGGGGTATTTAAATACTCATTTATAAAATGAGTAACCGAAAGTTGAGACGCTTGTTTCGCATTTTTTGCTGATGAACACCCATCGGCTAAGCAGGCAATAACGCCTTTAGACTCTTTTTCTTGCGCTTTGGTATTAAGAGCAGCAAACGCATCTTGGTTTTCTGCTTTTAACCCTTTAGCACTGTGCCCGCCAAATGAAACGTTGAGTTCATTTTTTAGCGCTTTAGCGTGGAGTGTTTCATCAAACATAGTCAATAATGCCTTAAGTCACTGAAATAAGTTCAACGGTGCCGTCTTCATTTACTTCGGTAATATGGCCATCAGGTTCTTTCATAAAAAACAGTGCGCCCAAGCCAAGTAATGCACTACCCGCAATAATGAAAAAGAAGGTTTGATAATCAACAAGTGACAATGCCGTTAAGTAAACTACTGCACCAACATTACCGTATGCGCCTGTCATACCTGCAATTTGCCCTGTTAAACGACGCTTAATTAGTGGTACTGCGGCAAATACAGCGCCTTCACCAGCTTGCACAAAGAACGAACATGCCATAGCAGCTACTACAGCAAGCCATAAAGGCCACGATGCATCAACCAAGCCCATTACAAAATAACCAACAGCAAGACCCATCGTAAGTACAATAAGTGTTATACGACGACCTAATTTATCTGAAATCCAACCGCCACCAGGGCGAGATGCTAAGTTCATGAATGCATAAGCAGAGGCTAGAATACCGGCATACACCATATCAAGCGCAAACACATCCATAAAAAACAGCGGCAACATAGAGACAACCGCAAGCTCAGAACCAAAAGTTGTAAAATATAAAATATTTAAAACAGCCACTTGCTTAAACTCATAACGATGCGACTCAGGTACTGGCTCTTTAAAAATATGACCATTTACGTCAAAGGTTTTATACACTTCGTAAATATAAAGTAGGACTAAAAAAGCATACACAGCAAGTACAAAATTAGCCGAAATTAGGTTAGCTCCAGTTGGCGAAAGCTTCCAAGTAAGTAGTGCTAATGCGCCGTACATAGGGATTTTCATAATAAGCAGTAATACAAAGTCGCCTTTACTGGTAACTTCCATTGCGCCTACTTTTTTAGGTTTAAAGTAAGTACCGCCTTTTGGCGTATCGGTTACATTTAAATACCAAATAACACCAAATATAACGCTTAATACACCGGTTAAACCTACTGCATAACGCCAACCGTCTTCGCCACCAAACATTAGTGCAATAATTGGCAATAACATAGCCGCTGCTGCTGAACCAAAGTTACCCCAACCGCCATAAATACCTTCCGCTATACCCAACTCATTAGCAGGAAACCATTCACTCACCATACGAATGCCCACAACAAAGCCAGCACCAATAAAGCCTAAAGCAAAACGCGCTATTGCGGCTTGCTCAAATGTGGTTGCCATAGCAAACATAAAACATGGAATACTACAGCTAATAAGTAGTGCCGCATAAACAATACGGGGACCAAATTTATCGGTTAGCATACCCACCACAACACGCGCTGGAATAGTTAACGCTACATTTAAAATTAGTAATGTTTTAACTTGTGCCATGGTGATCCCAAGTGAACCCGCTATGGCACCTAATAAAGGAGCATGGTTAAACCATACAAAAAATGACACAAAAAAGACCATCCAACTCAGATGCAATACTTTCATTTTTCCGCTAAACGATATTAGGTTAAACCCAGAACTCGGTTGCATGTTTATTTTCCTCGTAAACGTATTATTGTTTTATTAATGCCCCACCCTTTTATATGAGTAGCAGCCCAATGTTTGTTAAATTTAAGTTAACCCGATATAGCAATTACTGAGCCACTAATTAAAAACCATAAATTTCATATGGTTACATGCAACAGTTGTTTTTATACGTTATAGTTGCACTATATGAGTGAAGGGCTCTGGGTTGTTAGAGTGCAAATAAAAAGCGTTACTACTTGCTCTTGGATTTAACAACTTGGTATTGTTCAAAAAAAGTATGAGAAGTTTGAAAATGCAAAAAACACCATTAACTTACCAGCAGCAACTGCGCTATTCTCGGCACATTATGCTGCCGCAGCTTGATATAGACGGACAAGAGCGACTATGGCAATCGCATGCTTTAATTATTGGTGTGGGTGGGCTTGGGTGTGCGGTAGGTCAATACTTAGCGGCATCTGGCGTTGGGACGCTTACCTTAGTTGATAACGATGAAATAGACGTGACCAACCTGCAAAGACAAATACTGTATAAAGAAAGTGATATTGGTAGTTCAAAATGCAGTGCTGCTAAAAAACAGCTTAACGCGCTTAATAGTGAAATAGACATAAACACCATTGAGGCATTTTTTGATGCAAGTACCTCTACAGAACAATTATTTAATAACATTGATATAGTGATTGATTGCTCAGATAACCTAGCAACGCGCAATGCACTTAATAGCGCCTGTTTTAAAGCTAAAGTTCCGCTAGTGTCAGGCTCTGCAATACGTATGGAAGGACAAGTCGCGTGTTTTACTATGGATGAAAACAGCCATTGTTATGGCTGTTTATCGCAATTTTTTAGTGAACAAACACAAAGCTGCTCAGAATCCGGTGTGCTTTCCCCAATTGTGGGGCTAATAGGCAGTATTCAGGCTACTGAAGCGCTAAAAATGCTTGCTGGTTTACCCTGCAGCTTAAGCGAACACTTATTGCTGGTAGATGGTTTAAGCATGGAGTTTAATCGTTTTAAAATAGCTAAAAACAGTCAATGTGCGGTGTGCAGCATTTAGTTATTCTAGATTACTGATTGTTGTATAAAGCACATCGCCCACTTTAAAGTCGTTTTTGTCCCACACTCGTCTTGATGCCAAGCAATACAATGTTTGCCCATCTACATTAAGCGTTAGCTGCCACTTATTATTAATAAGCTCAGCCTGAGTTAATACCGACTTTAAAACATTACTGTGCGTTGTTTGCTCAGGCTTTAACGCACTAAACGACATTTGCTCACTTTCTATAATTAGCTTATTACTGCTATCTACAAGTGCAGGAAGCACAAAAAGCGGCTGCTCACTTTGCTGTAATTGCAGTTGATATAGCCCGTAGTCTTCATCAAATTTAACCACATTGTAATTAATTAAGCTCAGCGGTGTTTGTCTATCGTTTGCATAAATAGCTTTTGCAACGTGTGCACTTGCACCTTGGTTTATCACCTTACCTTTATCAAGCTGAATAAGGGTATCGCAGCAAAATAGCAGCTCTTTTAATGAGTGACTTACTATTATAAATTTAATATTAAACTTAACTGCAAACTCGCTAAGTTTAGTGAGCGTTTTAAAACGCAATGACCAATCAAGCGCACTAAAAGGCTCATCAAGCATTATAAATTTTTGACCGGCAAGCAAAGTGCGCGCAAATACTACACGTTGGCGTTCGCCGCCCGATAAGCTTTGTACGTCACGGTTTAGTAAGTCTTGTAATTTAAGCGCTTTAACAACGTATTCTGACGTTAAGCTGGTTTGTTTATTCCCGCAGTGTTTTTCTGTAAACGCTAAATTACCTGCCACATCTAAATGAGGAAACAACGGGCACGATTGCAACTGAAGCGTTATACCGCGTTTATCGCTTGGCAGCTCATGCACTGGCTGATTGTTTACATAAACATTTTTTGCCGGCTCTAAACCGCTAATACAACGCAGCAATGTTGACTTACCCGAGCCAGAAGGCCCGTAAACACCGAGTACATTAAACGACTCAAGCTCAAGGTTTATATCTAAATCAAAATTATTGAGTGCTTTAAAAAGGCTTAACTTAATCATGTTATTGCTTAACCCCTACAATGCTTTTATTAAACTTAAATAACAGCACTAAACAGGCAAACGAAATAGCCAGTAAAATAAGTGAAAGCTGATGCGCCGCCGTATAATTTAACGATTCAACATGGTCATAAAGCGCAATAGACACCACCTGTGTTTGCCCCTGAATATTACCGCCAATCATTAATACCAAACCAAACTCACCCAATGTATGCGCAAAGCCTAAAGCAAATGCGCTACCAATACTGGGTTTTAAAAGCGGAATAATTAAATGCACAAAGCGTTTAAACGGGCTTAACCCAAGCGCAATGGCAGCTTCGTTATAGGTTTGATTAATATGCTTAAACCCAGCCACAAGAGGCTGCATTACAAAAGGCAGCGAATAAAAAAGCGAGCCAATAACCACGCCCTGAAAACTAAACGCAAGCTGAGTACCCGTTAGCCAAAACCAAAACTGCCCAAAAGCGTGATCAGGCGAAAACAAAACAAGTAAGTAAAACCCTAATAACGTAGGCGGCAGCACTAAAGGCATTGCAATTAATGCCTCTAAAAATGGTTTAAATTTACCGTTATAGCCAGCGAGCTTGTAAGCCAGTGGAATGCAAAAAACAAGAAGGAGCACTGCGGTTATAAAGGCAAGTTTTATAGTTAACCACAGCGCGGTTAAATCACTTTGAAGCATTGTTGTCCTTTATTCTGTAACCTAATTCAATTAACTGTTGCTGCGTAGCCTGCGTCATTAAAAATTGCATAAGTTGCTTAGCGCTAGCATGCTTTTTAGTCGAGCTAATAATAACGCCTTGTTGAATTATATCGGGATATTGATTGGTAGGCAGCACGGTGTAATCTAAATATTTTTGATCTTGCGTGTTACTGTAAGCTGCCTTTAGTGATGAAACAGCCACCAGCCCTACTCCTACATTACCGCTTTCAACAAACTGAAAAGCATGCGTAATATTATTACCGTACACATAATTTACTGGCTTTTTAAAATGGTTATTAGCGTAGTGCTCTGAGGCACGCCCGTATGGTGAAAAGCGCGGATTAGCAATGGCTACTTTATCATTTACTTTTTCAGCTTTTGGTTGCCACAAAGCAAGTTCGCCTAACGCGTAAGTGATTAAACTACTTTGCTCGGCATAGCCTTCTTTAATAAGTGATTGCGGTCGAAAATCGTCAGCCGATAAAAACACATCAAATGGCGCGCCATGCACTATTTGCGAATATAAAACACCGCTAGAAGCGGCTGATATTTTCACGTCAACATTAGGTAATGGGGATTTTTTTAGTAGGGTTTGCAATACAGTTTTAAAATTACTCGCTACGGCTACTTGCAGCGTTTCTTTTGCGTTTACGCCGCACGAAAGCATGCATGCGATAAGCAAAAAATAACCCAACCATGTATTGTAAAGCTTTGACATTATAAGTATTGTTTCAAAATAAAATGATTTAAGTAAGCAATATATATGAACGATGTTTGCAATGCACCCGGTTTATTGCCAATTGAAACTGCAATACAAAATATACTTGGCTCAATAACGCCAGTTAAAGACGTTGAAACCATCACTATAATGCAAAGCGTTGATCGCGTTTTAGCAAGCGATGTTAAATCAACTATAAACGTACCAGCGCATAACAACTCCGCAATGGATGGCTATGCGCTATGTATTTCAGATAAAAGCTTAACCTATACACAAGTAGGTAGCGTGTTTGCGGGGCAAGTTTTTGAAAAAACGCTTACCCCAGGGCAATGCGTAAGAATAATGACCGGCGCAGCCATTGCACCCGGAGCTAACGGGGTTGTAATGCAAGAAAACGCCTCGGTTGATGGCGATAAAATTACGTTTACTGCGCAACCTGAGCTAAATGAAAACGTGCGTTTTGCTGGTGAAGACATTGCAATCGACGATGTTATTTTAAAAGCAGGCGATAAATTAAAAGCCGTTGATGTGGGGTTACTTGCATCTTTGGGAATTGCCAATATAGACGTAGTAAGAAACTTAAAAATAGCCGTACTTTCTACAGGCGATGAGCTAATAGAACCTGGTCAGCCTCTTAAGCAAGGCGCTATTTTTGAAAGCAACCGCGCTGTTATTATTAGTGCGCTGCAACAAAAAAATATAGACGTGATTGATTTAGGAATTATTCCTGATGACAAAGAACTCATCACTAATGCATTTTTAAAAGCGAACGAACTTGCCGATGCCGTAATAAGCTCAGGCGGTGTATCGGTTGGTGAAGCTGACTTTACTAAAGAAGTGCTCAACGAAATTGGCGAAATTCACTTTTGGAAAATAGCCATGAAACCAGGCAAACCTTTTGCCTTTGGTAAACTAGCTAACAGTTACTTTTTTGGCTTGCCAGGTAACCCTGTGTCGGCTGCAGTTACGTTTAATCAGTTAGTAGAGCCGGCACTGCAAAAGCTGTCGGGTCTTGGTGAAGTAAACCCTAAAATGCGTTTTAACGCTGTTACTACATCCGTTATTAAAAAGCGCCCAGGAAGAGCCGACTTTCAACGCGGTACAGCAACAATTAACAAGCAAGGTGACTTGATGGTTGCCCCGTTTAATAAACAGGGCTCGGGTGTACTTTCGTCGCTTAGTAAAGCTAACTGCTTAATTGTAGTGCCAGCACAAAGCGGCAATATCGAAAAAGGCGCAACAGTAAGTATTGAGTTGCTATAAGCCTAAAATGCTACAGCTAACTGTATAATTTAGCTGTAGCGCTATGTAGGTCTTAAAATATTTTTATATTTAATGTTTGAATTAAACAATTTAACTTTTCGCTACGCCCTACAAACTCTTCTTTGCTCAATTTATTAACACACTTTAGCGCATTTTTAGTCGCAAAGTATCTATCATAACTTAGGCTTCTTTCGCATTTAACACTATATGTTGAGGGCCAAGAGCCACCAGCACCTGTTGCTACTCCAACAACATTACATGTAGCATCTATATACTGCTCCCATGCTGATATTTGCGCTTTAACTGCATCAACTTGGTAATCATCAGTTAGTTGCGCGTAAATTTCATCCATCATTTTACTGATTTTAGTTTTGTATCTATTACCCTCTAAATTATAAGTATTGCCGGTGTGCATTGCACCGCCTTCTGGCCAACCATCAGCGCTTTGTGCAAATGCGCCAAATGATGAAATAGCAAAAGCAAACCCAATAATAATTTTATTCATTTTAAATCTCTTTTAATAATTAGACCAGGTACCTGTAACAAATGCCTATAAAAAATGCCGCTGAACTTAGCTCAGCGGCATTATATTATTCAATAAGCTTTTAAAGAGGTCTATTTAAAAACCAAATATTTTTAAATCAAAAAACTTAGTCGCTACGGTATTTATAAATATCACAGCTAAAATAACTGGAATAAACGTTGAAAGTGAAAAGTTAACGTATTTTTCCATCAAGCTTCCAGCATAATTAGGCGAGCCTAAACTTAGCTCTTGCGTTAAGCGTGCTTTTTTCCAGCGGTACATTACAAACAAACACACCATTAAGCCATTAAGCGGTAAAATTGTATCGTAAAATACATCAACAATAATATCAAAAAAGCTCTTATTCGCGCCGCCATAACTGGTGAAAGATGTAAGGCTGTCGATCATACCAAACGACATCGTACATAAAATAGTAAGCACACCGGTTGAAAGTGTAAGAATACCCAATGCTTTTTTACGGCTAATACCTTTACGATCACTTAGTGTTGCTGTCGGTACTTCTACTATTGAAACAAGTGAAGTAATCGCTGCAAAAAATACTAATAAAAAGAATGAGAACGCAACAACAGAGGCACCTACATAACCAATATCATTTTGCAGTGCTAATAATATTTTAGGTAAGTATACAAAAATCATTGATACAGACGAGTCAGAAAGTGCTGATGGATCTGTGTTTGGATCAAAGCTAAATATCGCAGGCAGCACCATTAGGCCCGCTACAAATGCAACGAGTGAGTCCGTAATAGCGACCATTTTAGCGCTACTTACAATGTCATCTTTTTTAGAAATGTATGACGCGTAAGTCATTAATATACCCATACCCAGCGATAGCGAGAAAAACGCTTGGCTTAATGCGCCATTAAGTACACTTGCACTCATCTTAGAAAAATCAGGAATAATGTAGTATTTAACACCGGCCATTGCATTATCAAGCGTTAATACATAAGTAACTAAGGCAAGTAGCATGAAAAGTAAGGCTGGCATTAAAAATTTAGCGGCTTTTTCTATGCCTTGTTTAACACCACCTAACAAAATTAAGTTAACAATAATAACCACAACGGCCATATAGCCAAACACAGTGTAACTATTAATAAAAACACCAAAGTGGCCAGGATCTGCAAGTAAATCTAAATTACCGAGGCCTGTTTGCGTTAAGTAACCAAAAATCCAAACTGTAATTACCATATAAAACACAGCAATCATAAATGGTGTAAGCACCGCTAAAAAACCTGCTAGCTTCCATTTTTTATCGTTATTAGATAATAGCTTGTACGAACCAAGTGGATCTTTTTGAGCGTTACGACCCATTGCCATTTCAGCCATCATGACTGGTAAACAAATGAACACGACAAATAAAGCGTAAATTAATAAGAATGCGCCACCACCATTTTTGGTAGCAGAAACCGGAAAACCAACTAAATTACCAATACCAACAGCCGAACCTGCCGCTGCCATTATGAATCCGAGACGGGAACTAAATCGTTCTCTATTTTCGCTCATGCATAAAACCTTTTTATTATTTTGTATATTTCAGCGACTCTACCAGTGTTACACAGATATTTTCAAGCAATTACAGCTTAAAAATAAAATCGAAGTGTAAACCTGTGTAAATACGCTTTTAATTCACCAATTTTCAACGCTGTGGTAGTATTGCGTTAATCAAATTTAACAATTTTTATGAGATTCCTTATGTTGTACATGATTCACTCAACAGACGTTGAAAACAGCTTAGAGCTTAGAAAAGCAGCACGCCCGGCACATTTAGCACGCCTTAGTGAGCTTGATTCACAAAACCGTTTATTAACTGCGGGTCCGTTTCCGGCAGTCGATAGTGAAGATCCTCAAGAAGCAGGTTTTACCGGTTCATTAGTTGTTGCTGAGTTTGAATCAATAGAAGCAGCTCGAGAGTGGGCAGCAGCTGACCCTTACGTTGCCGCTGGCATCTATGAAAATACAATTGTTAAACCTTTCAAAAAAGTGTTCCCTGCTTAAAAGTGTATTAAACCCTAAGAGCGTGTGTTGCACTGTAATTCAGGGTTTGTTCACAAGATTTTAATTAAAATTACTGAGATAAAAGCGAATTTAGCGTTTTTACTTGAATTTTAGTAACTTAGTTAATTAAACTAAGTGGGTCTGGTCTAGGAGTTTTCCATTATGCGCGTATTATTAAGCCTCGGTTTTATTGCTTGTGTTAGCTTAGCTAACTTTGCTCAAGCAGCGACGGCCACCCAAGCATCTCATGCTGAGGTGGACAAAAAGAAAGCCGTAATACTTGCAAAGAAAACAATAGGCGGTAAGACCTTAAAAATTACCGAAAAAACAGATTTTTATACCGTACGAATACTCAAATCTGACGGCCACGTCGTTGATTTACATATAAATAAAAAAACCGGCGAAGTGAAAAAGGATTAACAAATGCGAATTTTAGTTATTGAAGACGATTTACATTTAGCAGATAACCTACGTAATGCTTTAGAAAAAGAACGTTACAGCGTGGATTTATGTCACGATGGTGAAGCAGGTCTTTTCCACATTACAGAATACCCGCTTGATATGGCCGTAGTTGATTTAGGTTTACCTAAAATAGACGGTATTGAGCTAATCAATAAAGCACGAGCACAAGGCATTACTATCCCTATTTTAATATTAACAGCGCGCGATCGCTGGCAGGATAAAGTAGAAGGTTTAGATGCAGGTGCAGATGACTACCTTACAAAACCATTTCATGTTGAAGAACTTATTGCACGTTGTAATGCATTAATTCGTCGCAGTGCTGGTAAAGCAAATCCAGAAATGACTGCGGGTCCAATTAAAATTCATACACGTTCACAACAAGTATGGGTTGATGATAAAGAACTTAGCCTTACAGCTTACGAATATAAAGTACTTGAATACTTAATGGTAAATCCGCAAAAAGTAATTTCTAAATCAGAACTTACTGAGCATATTTACGACCAAGATTTTGACCTTGATTCAAACGTAATTGAGGTATTTGTACTACGTTTGCGTAAAAAGCTTGATCCAGAAGGCGTACTAAACCCAGTAGAGACACTACGTGGGCGTGGTTACAGGCTTAAAAGCCAGTGGTAATACCGCAAATATCGTTAAAAATAAGGCAAGGATTTATCCTTGTCTTTGTTTTATTAGTCGCACTCCCTATCTTATTTTATTCAATTGGCAAAGCGTATTACGCTTCACTTGTTGATGCGACAGAAAAAACCCTCGAGGCACAGCTCTACTCGCTAATATCTGAAGTCGACTTTACTGAGCATGGTATTATTATGCCCAGCACTATTTTAGCGCCTGAGTTAAACAGATTAAATTCAGACACCTACGCAATGATTTACCGCGATGATGACCCTGTTTGGAACTCAGAATCGGCTGTAAATTTAAACTATGTACCAGAGCAAATAGAAACCAAAGCCGGTGCCGCCGACTTCAGGCGCGTGGAGTATAATAATACCGCGTACTGGCAACTTAGCCTGACTGTAATTTTAAACAACATAGATCAATCAGAACAAGCTCGCTTTATATTAGTCAAACGTAACGACGCTCTACTTCGTATAATGGATGGCTTTAAGCAAACCCTTGTAGATTGGATGTTTATCATGGGGATTGCAATTGCAGGCCTAATGGCGATTGGTTTCATTTGGAGCGCTCGCCCACTCCAACGACTCGATAAAGAGATAAAAGCGATTGAATCGGGTGATATTCAAGAAATTAAAGGCCTCTACCCTGTAGAGCTGCAAACAATAAAAGCAGACCTAAACTTGCTACTTGAGTCGCAACAGCGCCAAAAAGAGCGCTACAGAGCCTCATTAAGCGACCTTGCTCATGCACTTAAAACACCGCTTGCAGTACTAAAATCAAGTCCATTGGCAAACGATGCCGATGCACAAGAACAACTCGACCGAATTAATGTGATGATCGAGCACCAATTAAAGCGTGCTGCAACCGGTGCATCAGACACGTGGAAAAAGCAAACACCTATTAAGCCTGTACTTGATTCAATACTCAGTGCTATGGCAAAAGTATACCGTGATAAAGATATTATTTTTACCTGCACCGTAACCGAAAAAGATTACTTTCTAGGTGACCAAACAGATTTAATGGAATTACTCGGTAACTTGATTGATAACGCCTGTAAAGCGTGTCGCTCGCAAGTAGAAATACAAGTAATCCAAAGTAAAACTCTGTGTATTGGAATTAGCGATGATGGCCCTGGTGTGCCAGAGGATAAACGTGAATCTTTACTTACACGTGGTACTCGCCTCGATACATACGAAAGCGGACACGGCGTAGGCATGGCGATTGTATCTGATTTAGTTAAGTCGTATAACGGGACACTTACCATTACCGATGCTGATAACTTAGCCGGCGCTCAATTTATCTTAGAGTTTAATTACAATGACAAAAAGTAACTATTTATTAAAACTTACTGCCATTGTGCTATTAACTACAAGCCAGTACAGCTTTGCAGATGAGGCATGTACTTTAGCCGCTAAAGCAACAACCGATGAAGCTAAGCGGTATATTCAATGCCTAGATAGCCAGATTGATAAAGCAAAGCAAGCACAAGGCAGTTGGATACAAAAGCGCAAATATGAGCTAACTAAATCACAAGAAAGCACAGGCAATACGCAAGTATTACCGTTATTTATGCGCAGCATTAAAAATAACGAAAAGTACCTTGAGAGTGCCTGCCAATGGCGTTACTTAATAAAACTTCCTAATGCGACAACAGCAGCCATTAGCTATAAACTCTGTGAAATTGAGCTTATAAATCAATTTACAGAATCACTAAAACACCCATTTTAACGTAACTTAAAGCACACTAAACTAGTTACGTTTATCTACTCGTTCCCTTTAGCCTACTTGACAATTTATTCATATCAAAACAAACTACCTACTAGTAGATTGCTAAATAGCTAATAGGTAAACAAATGACTAAACCAGTAATAATTATAGGTGGCGGACTGGCCGGCTTATACAGTGCGTATAAATTACAACTGCTTAATATTGAGTACTTATTACTGGAAGCTAAATCGCAATTAGGCGGCCGAATTTTTGCTGCGCAATCACCAATAAATAACGATGTTAGTTTTGATTTGGGTCCTACGTGGATATTTCCTCACCAACCAAAAATCCAAGCTTTAGTAAAGTCACTCCACTTAAGTATATTTGAGCAATACAACAAAGGTGATGTGTTATATCAAGCACCTAACGCCAAGAAGCCTCAACAAATTGCAGGTGCTGGAGATATGCAGTTATTTAGGCTTAAACACGGCATGAATACCTTAATAACTGCCTTATACGAGCAACTTAATCCTGATTCAGTGTTATTGGAACACAATGTCACTGAGCTTAAAAAAGGTGATAATAACTGGCAAATTACGGTTAATCACTTAGGTAATATAAAGCACCTTACTACTGAAAAACTAATTTCAGCTATTCCTGCTCGTATGGTTACAACACACTTAACACCTGAACTATGGGCTACTCCAACGCTCATAAACCGCCTTAGTAGTGTACCTACATGGATGGCAGGACAAGCCAAATTTATAGCTACTTTTGAACATGCATTTTGGCGTGATAAAAACTTATCAGGACAATGCTTTAGTCGCGTAGGCCCAATGGTCGAAATTCACGATGCCAGTGCTGAAGATGGCAATTACGCCGCATTATTTGGCTTTATAGGTGTGCCGTACTTATCAAGAAACCAAGTAACTACAGAGCAATTAATTCAAGCCTGTGCCCAGCAGCTTAGCTATTTTTATGGTAAGGATGCTGAAAAGGCAACGGGATACTTTATTAAAGACTGGGCAGACGATAAGTTTGTAGCGAATAGAGACGATCAAACTCAACCTTCGCAGCACCCAGAATTTGATTTTTCAAGCTTAGATGAGCAATTAAATAACTTGAACATTCATTTTGTAGCGAGTGAGTTTGCAAAACAAGAAGCAGGATATTTAGAAGGCGCAATAAACGCAGTTGATGAAGCTATCAATTCGTTTACTGATCAATAGCCGAACACTCAATAACTAGTATTAGTAACCGAGTATTTAACTATCAAAGGCCATAATTTTACAGCCCTTGATAGTTATAGATGTTAGTTATTTTTAGCAACGTCTTCGCCACTGCCTAGCAAGGTGGCAACCCACTTACCTTCAGCACTGGCTTCTAAGCCTATTTTTACAATCATAGTTAATGGCACAGATAAAAGCATACCCACAGTACCTAATAACCAGCCCCAAAATATTAATGATAAAAATACCACTAGCGTTGAAAGACCCAGCCCTTTGCCCAAAAACTTAGGCTCTACAATATTGCCCATCACCGTATTTATTGTTAAATAGCCTGCAGCAACCAATCCCGCAATTAACGGACCTTGAGTAATAAGCGCAAGTAATACAGCCGGTACAGCCGCAATAATTGACCCAATATTAGGAATGTAATTGAACATAAATGCCAATACCCCCCACAGCACAAAGTAGTCAACGTCTAAAATCCATAAGTAAAACGCAGCAATAATACCCGTACCTAAACTTACTAGCGTTTTAATTGCCAGATATGAATTAATAGACTCTAAAAAGCGGTCAATTTGCTTCATTTTGCTATCGGGATCTTCAAGTGCCATATGTATTTTTTTGCTCAGCATTGGCCCTTCAAACAACATAAAAACAACGGTTAAAATAATTAAAAACATGTTTGCCATTACGCCACCTAAACCGGTGAGCATATTAGTGGCTACATCAACCATTTTACCTGGGTCGAACATATTGATTAACTGCTCTTTATTAATCAGTATGTTGTATTGAGATGCTAAATCTACAAGCCATACAAATTCTTCTTTGAGTTGTGTTTTATACTCAGGAAGTTGCTGCGAAAAATCGTTTATTGATTGCCCTACAAGCCCGCCAAGGCTTACACCTAAGCCAACTATGATAAGCACTACCAACATAACAGCAATGCCTTTAGGAATTCGGTAGCGCGCAAAAAACTTGATAAGCGGATTACAAATAATGGCAATAAACGCCGCCAAAATAAACGGAATAATAATTACACTTGCCGCTTTTATCCCCGCGAGTACGACCACTAAGGAAGCAAAAACTATTAAGCTTTTATTTACTCCAGTTAAACTTGCCAATTTATTAATCCTTTTATTAATGATATGGCTTTAGTGTAAGGCAAAAGGTAATTAAATGAAATAATTACGAAGTGATCATAAAAGCCTGTTTTACGTATAAATTTGCAAAGCTGTTTGCTAGCGAGTATGTTTTTTAATCACTTGCTACTATTTTATTGTAAGGATTAATAATGCATATATTTGTTACTGGCGCGACGGGATTAATTGGTAAGCACTTATGCCCTTTTTTACTTCATCATAATACTGTTACTGTGCTTAGCCGAAATCCGACTAAAGCAAACGTATTATTGGGCCATAAAGTTAAAGCCGTAAGCAATGTCAATGCAGTAGATTTTAACACTGTTGATATTGTTATTAATTTAGCTGGCGAACCTATTGTAAATAAACGCTGGAGCGACAAACAAAAGCAAATAATACGCGACAGCCGTATTGGTGTTACACAACAAATTAGTGAAGCTATTAAAGCTTGTAGCACTGCCCCGCATACTTATATATCTGGAAGCGCCGTTGGGTTTTATGGTCGACAAAATAGTAACCCTATTGATGAAACTTTTGAAAACCCACACGACGAATTTAGCCACCAGCTTTGTAAAGACTGGGAAAATGCAGCGCTACTCGCGCAATCAGAACACACCAGAGTGTGCCTTTTGCGCACGGGTATTGTTTTAGCTAAAAAAGGTGGAGCATTAAGTAAAATGCTCCCTGCCTTTAAATTGTGTTTAGGCGGCCCAATTGGTAATGGCGAGCAAGGAATGTCGTGGATACACATCGACGATATGATTCAGCTAATACTCTTTATTATTAAGCATCCAGAAATATCTGGCCCTGTTAACGCAACTGCGCCAAATCCTGTAAGCAACGCTCAATTTAGTAAAAGCTTAGGCGAGGCGTTATCGCGACCTGCATTTATCCCTATGCCAACCGTAGTGCTTAAATTATTAATGGGTGAAATGTCAGACTTACTAACAACAGGACAATTTGTAGTCCCTAAAAAGGCACTCGTTCATAATTATCGTTTTCATCATCCTGATATTAAATCAGCTTTAGAGAGTTTGGTTTAGCGGGCGTTAATAATTCTTGAGGTAAAATATAAAAATTGAAAAAGCAATCCTTTTAACTGAATTGACCTTTTCTTATTAATACATAATAATTACAACAGTTAGTTAAATATATATTTCATCATTTTATAATAAAGAGAATAAATCATGTTTCATTTGCCTACTGTGATCTTCTTCTCTTTTATCCTTAACTTGTTCATAAGCTTATTTTTCCTCTCAATTTATAAATATAAAAAACAAACATCTTTTTTATTATTTGGTTTAGCCTGTGCCACATTCGCATTAGCCGAAATACTGGCATGTTTGCGCTTATTCATAGATCTACCTTTAATAACCCACTATTTAGCTAGTGTTTCAATGATAACTAGCCCACTCTTAATTGTTATTGGACTATATAAGTACAAAAACGTACAAAATATTAGCTTAATGCCTCTTTACTGCATATTTGGTTTTTCTAGCTTATTGTTATTGGCAATTTATCCTTTCGGTGCAGCAAAAATGCTAACGAGTTTAGTAATTGCCGGATTATTTATTTACACAGCGTATTTAATCAAAAGCATGAGCTTTGTTGCTAAAGCCCAGAAAAAGGCGTTAATTACCTGCTTTTTAGTGCACAGTGGAGTTATGTTTTTAAATGCTATATTTCTATCAATACCGGTACTTAGTTCGAGTATTCAAGATGTAGCAACCCCTTTGCAAATTGTGCTTATTAGTCATTTACTATTAGCCACACTGAGTGCTCTTATACTGCCATTTTTGTTATTTTCTAATAGTGAATATACGCTATCGAACCTTGCCAATACCGACTCTCTTACACAGTTATTTAATCGCAGAGGTTTCTTTAATAACGCCAAAGCAGTCCTTAAACAACCTAATAACAATGATATAAATGTATCTATAATTATTCTAGATATCGACTTTTTTAAGCATGTAAACGATAAGTACGGCCACGACACGGGCGATCAAGCAATTAAATGGATTGCGCAGCACATAAAAGAGCAATTTATTGATGAGGGTATTTGCGCCAGAATAGGCGGTGAAGAATTTGCAATATTACTACCAGACTATTCCCTACGAGCAGCTAAAGAATATGCAGAGCACTTACGTGAAAATATTTCTAAGCATCCGTTTTATTATCAAAACGCGCATATAAAACTATCTGTGAGCGCGGGAGTGAGTCACTCTGTAAATGGTAAAATGAGTGTAAAAGACTTACTGTCGTTGGCTGATAAACGCCTTTATCTTGCTAAAGAAACCGGCAGAGATAAAGTAGTTAGCTTTGACGAAAAAAACCTCTTAATGCAGTGTTAATTATTTTACAAGCTATTATAAAAAAGGTTCTTCCTATAAAAACGTGGTAACCCTTTGTATTTATAGCGACTTGTTCTTTTTTAGTTATATCAATTAGCTCAAGTATTTATGCAGGTTAGTATTAATCCTCTACATAAAAAAAGCCCTTCATTCGAAGGGCTTTGGTATACACACAATAGAGTTAATAAACTACTTACAAGACAGTGTAGCTTCGCCTGCCTTATTTGGCACAAACTGAATATTAGCCACAGAAATTGATGCTTTACCATTGCTGCGTAAGCTAAATGGGCTTGTTAGGTTTGCAAAATTAACACCCTTATCAGCAAAACAACCTAAATCGATTGATACTGACTGCCATTTATTCTCAATGGTTTTATCCACTACGTTTGCTAAATCAATGCTTGCACCACATTCACCCGAGCAAGTCATAGCAAGTGCTATATCGCTCGTTAGTGCTTCGTTTAATTTAATATCAAAACTAATCACACTATCGGCTTCAACGTAGGCAATGGTATCTTCTGCAAAGCTTGTTACTATTTCAGCACTGGCTTTTTCTGCACCGCTAAAGTTAAATTGGCGCGCGTCTTCTTGTACTATTTTGTCCTCAGTTCGGTATTTAATTGCACCAAATTCATGTGTACTACTCGATACATCTAAAAGCTCATCGCCCGATTTTAACAATAAGCGCCATGGCGCTACAGGTGCACCAACAAGTATATCCATACTCGTAAGCCCTGAGTTATCAAGTTTAGAGTCTTCATCAAGGTCGTCAGCTAGCACGTTTTTATCGCCGTACGTTAAACCAAAACCATAAGGAAGTAATGGGTCGTAATTTTCATCGCCTTTATTAACCGCAGTTTGTACCGCTGATTTAGGCCAAGAAAACGATAATTTACCTTTAAAGTTATTTTGAATGGTGCCGTCTGCCGCTTTTAATAAAACATCAGCAATACCTGCGCCTTCTGTACCTGGCAACCATGCAGCTACAAACGCGTCAGATGCGTTAAGTTCACTGTTCACCCACATAGGTCGACCTGATATAAACACCGATACAACAGGAATACCTTGCTCTTTTAGCGAGTTTAAAAGTGCTAATGACTTTTTATTTCCGCGCTCAAACTCTAGGTTATCTTTATCGCCGTGCCCTTCTGCGTAAGGTTCTTCACCAAATACAACAATAGCAACATCAGGACGCTGTTCAAACGTACCATCAGCACTTAAAGTAACACTTCCACCTGCTGCAGATATTTGTTCTTCAAGCCCTTTGTAAATTGACGTTGCTCCAGGGAAATCAGCATTTTTATTATTAGTCCCCTGCCACGTAATACTCCAACCACCCGACTGTTTACCTATATTATCAGCACCATCACCTGCAACAAGTACGCGTTGATTAGCTTCGATAGGTAATAGGTTATTTTTATTTTTAAGTAATACAAGCGATTCGCGCACAGCTTGACGTGCGACTTCGCGATGCTCTTGCGCGCCAATAAGTTCTGTTTTACCCGAGTAAAGACGCTTAGCCGGGCTTGGTTTATCAAATAAACCAGCGCGAAGTTTTACGCGTAATATTCTGCTCACTGCATCATCAATACGCGACATACTAATTTCGCCTGACTTAACTTGCGCAATTGTATTGTTATAAAGAGGCTTCCAGGCACCTGTTGGCACCATAAATATATCAAGGCCTGCATTAACGGCTTGTGCACAACTTTCGTTAGTACAGCCTTCAATTTGCCCATGACCATTCCAATCGCCCACTACAAAACCATCAAAACCCATACGTGTTTTTAATACATCTGTAAGTAAGTATTTATTGCCGTGATTTTTAACGCCATTCCAGCTATTAAAAGACGCCATAACCGATTGGCTACCCGCCGACAAACCACCAACATAACCTTGGGCATGAATATCAAATAGCGATTGTTCGCTATCTATATTATTTCCCTGATCATCCCCATCAACGGTGCCGCCATCGCCAATAAAGTGCTTAACCGTGCTAATAACACGCTTATCACTTAAAAAGTCGCCATCGGCTTTACCTTGCAATCCATTTACAATCGCTGCTGAGTAATCGTGAACAATCTTTGGATCTTCAGAGTAGCCTTCGTACGTTCTGCCCCAGCGATCGTCGCGCACTACGGCAACTGTGGGTGCAAATACCCAATCAATACCCGTAGCCATTACTTCTACTGCGGTAATAGACGCTATTTGCTCTATTAAATCTGGGTTATTAGCCGCGCCTAAACCAATGTTATGTGGAAAAAGCGTCGCGCCAATTACGTTATTATGACCATGTACTGCATCGGTGCCCCACATAGTTGGGATACTACTGCCATCAAGTGAGTCATCAACAGAAGCTTGATAAAAGCTCTCTGCTAAGGCTACCCAGTCCATTGGTGTTGCGTGTTTGTCGCCATTAGGGAATGCACCACCGCCATTAAGATATGAACCAAAGCCATATTTACGCATGTCTTCAACGGTAATATCACGAATTTCTGGCTGAATCATTTGAGCAACCTTTTGCTCAAGTGTCATTGCTTTTAAATAGTTAACTATTTTAGCTTCAATATCGGCATCTTTTTTAACAGCAATATTAAGTTTTGGCCAAATTTGCGCTGTTTTAGATAACGTTTCATTACTTTCAACCGATGTCACTGCGTCGTTTGAACAAGCCGATAAAGTACCTACTGATGCAATTAATGTTGCTAAGGCTATTTTATTAAGTGTAAAAGGGGTTTTCATTATAGAGTCTCCTGCGCTTGAACTGGTTTGCTACCGCTTAAACCATAGAACACGATAAATATGTAACATAAAATAGGTAAAACATACGAAAGTTGAACACCCACACTATCAGCAAGTGCACCTTGTAAAAGTGGCACTATTGCACCACCTACAATCGCCAAACACAAAATACCAGAGCCTTGAGCGGTATGCTTACCAAGCCCATTTAACGCTAAACTAAAAATAGTGGGGAACATAATAGAATTGAATAAACCAACCAATAGTATTGACCACATTGCTAATTGACCTGACGTGCTCATGGCAATAACGACTAAGATAATAGCCATGGTCGCGTTAAAGCCAAGTACTTTACCAGCGGGTAATTTTTGCATTACAGCAGCACCAATAAAACGCCCAACCATAGCACCACCAAAATAATAAGTGATGTAATGAGCTGCAGCATGCTCTTTTAGTCCTGCAATATGTTCTTGCGCTAAAAAGCTTACTAAAAAGCTACCAATTGCCACTTCTGCGCCAACATACATAAATATACCCACAGCACCTAATGTTAGGTGACGGTATTGCCATGCACTGCCTTCAATTTTTTCTGAGTTTTTAGCCGCTTCTTTTTGCTCGCTCATAATGTCTGGTAATTTAAGCCATGCAAAAATACCGGCTAGTAAAATAAGCATTGCAGCTAAAAGGAGGTAAGGAAGTTGAACTGACTCTGCATTTTGTGCAGGTGTTAAAAAGGCTTCTGACGCTGAGTCCAGAATTAACAGAGCACCAAATGATGGCGCAACCGTAGTACCTAACGCGTTAAAAGCTTGAGTAAGCGTTAAACGAGACGACGCTGTTTTTGCTGAACCCAACAAACTTACATAAGGATTTGCAGATACTTGTAATAACGTTATGCCACTGGCAAGTACAAATAAAGCGAATAAAAATACAGGATAACTATGTAAAGACGCTGCTGGGTAAAATAAGACACACCCTACTGCCGCAATTAAAAGCCCAACCACGATTCCTTTTTTATAACCAAGCTTTTTAACAATGTGTCCACTAGGGAGTGACATTAAAAAGTAAGCGCCAAAAAAGCAAAACTGCACAAGCATTGCTTGTACATACGTTAAATCGAAAACCGCTTTTAAATGCGGAATCAAAATATCATTTAAGCAAGTAATAAAACCCCACATAAAAAACAGTGAAGTTAAAGATGTAAGTGCAAAACCATAGTTTTTATCTTGGTGGTTTTGCGACTGTGTGTGTGATGTCAGTGGTGCTGAACTAGCCATGTGCTCTCCGCAATTTATTATTATAAATTGATCTTCAGTAAGTAATTAATACAAACCCCGCTAAGGCGCAGTATTTAAGAGTTGACCTGAAGATTAATTAACATTAATCTAAAAATGTAAGCGCTTTCACAGCTAATTAAATACGAACATGTTACATATTTCAACAACTTTTATTTTTAATAATGCTTTGTACCCGCTGAAAGTCAGTAAAAATAAGCGCTAAGCGTGCAATTAAGTTCTCAAAAAGGTTTGTAACCAATGACAAAAATATCATTACCATTTAATTCACCTCTATTAACAAAAGACTTTGTTTATGGTGTAGCTACAGCATCATTTCAGATAGAGGGCGGATATGAGCATCGCTTACCGTGTATTTGGGATACCTTTTGTAGTACTGCAGGTAAAATTGCTGACAATTCACATGGTCATATTGCCTGCGATCATTACAATAATTGGCAACAAGACATAGATTTAATAGAGTCTCTAGGTGTTGATGCATACAGGCTTTCTATTTCATGGCCTCGCGTGATGACTCAAGACGGAAAGTTAAATCCTGTAGGCGTTAAGTTTTATACTGATATTTTAGATGAGCTAAAACGAAAAAATATAAAAGCCTTTGTTACTTTGTACCACTGGGATTTACCGCAACACCTTGAAGATGAAGGCGGCTGGCTCAACAGAAAAACAGCTTATGCATTTGAGCAATACGTAGAACTAATTACTAACGCATTTGGAACACGAGTGTATTCGTACGCTACATTAAACGAACCCTTTTGCAGCGCGTTTTTAGGTTACGAAATTGGCATACATGCCCCAGGTCTAGTAGGCAAGCAGTATGGTAAAAAAGCAGCTCATCACTTACTACTCGCTCATGGTCTGGCTATGAGCGTGCTAAATAAAACATCGCCTAATACTAAAAACGGCATTGTGCTTAACTTTACACCCGCATATCCACTTACCGATAATCTACAAGACATAGACAGTGCCAAATACGCTGATGACTACTTAAATCAGTGGTACATGAAACCAATAATGGATGGTAAATACCCGGATATAATTAACCAACTACCAAGCGATCATTTACCAGACATACACCCTGGTGATATGGAATTAATTTCTCAGCCAATTGATTACTTAGGCATTAACTTTTATACCCGCCAAATTTATAAAGCGCACCCTACTGACATTTATGAACCCATTGCACCTACAGGTCCGTTGACTGATATGGGATGGGAAGTTTATCCGCAATCGTTCACCGACCTGCTCGTATCGCTTAACAAAACATACACCCTACCGCCTATTTATATAACAGAAAATGGCGCAGCCATGCCCGATACATATAATAATGGTGAAGTTAACGACTTAGATCGTTTAAATTACTATAATGATCACTTAAATGCGGTTCATAATGCGATTGAACAAGGTGTTGTTATACATGGCTACTTTGCTTGGAGCTTAATGGATAACTTTGAGTGGGCAGAAGGTTATTTAAAACGTTTTGGTATTGTGTATGTAGATTATAAGACGCAGCAACGCACCATTAAAAATAGTGGCTTAGCTTATAAAGAGCTCATCTCTAAAAGATAAAAGTATACCCATAACTAAAAACAAGTATAAAGCGGGATAAATAATCATGGTCAGTGTAAAAGAAAAAATAGCGTATGGCTTAGGCGACACCGCCAGTAATATTATTTTTCAAACAGTTATGATGTTTTTAATGCTGTACTACACAGACGTAGTGGGTTTATCGCCTGCTGTTGTAGGTACTATGTTTTTAGCAGTGCGTATTTTTGATGCCGTAACCGACCCATTAATGGGTAACCTTGCTGACAAAACACATACGCGCTGGGGGCACTTTCGCCCCTACTTACTTTGGCTTGCCCTCCCTTTTGCCATTATTAGTATTTTAGCGTTCACTACGCCCGATTTAGAAGGCACCGATAAAATAATTTATGCCTTTACTACTTACACTCTGCTTATGGTTGTCTACACCGCTATCAATATTCCTTATTGTGCATTGGGCGGCGTACTTACGGCTGATGTAAAGGAGCGCGTGACTATTCAGTCTTACCGGTTTGTATTTGGTATGTTAGGCGGCGTTATAGTAGCGGGTTGTACTATGCCAATGGTTGAGTATTTTGGCCAAGGCGATGCAGCAAAGGGCTATCAATACACAATGACTGCAATGAGCATTTTAGGCTTTGTACTGTTTTTACTTTGTTTTTTAGGCACAAAAGAGCGTATACAACAGCCTAAAGAGCAAAACATTCCTTTTGCCCAAAGTGTTAAAGCATTAATTAAAAACGATCAATGGCGAACACTTTGCTTAGCTGCATTCTTTTTACTTACCGGGCAAGTATTAAGGCTTACGCTTGCTGTTTACTACGTAAAATACTATTTAGGTCGAGACGATTTAATCACCTTATTTATGACGCTAGGTGTTGCAGCCAGCATGGTAGGTTGTGCTTTAGCTCAACCACTCGCAAAGCGCTTTTGTAAAATAAAGGCCTATATAAGCTTACAAGTTATTGCCGCCGCTATTTGTGGTTTTAGTTACTTTATTAGTAAAGATCAATTAGTACTCGCATTTACTGCCTTTATTTTATGGAAATTCTTTTTAGATATGGCAACCCCGTTGTTGTGGGCAAAAATGGCCGACACCATAGATTACGGGCATGAAAAAACAGGTGTACGCATTACGGGTTTAGTTTATTCAGGCGTCATATTTTTTATTAAAATGGGCGTAGCTGTAGGCGGCGCAATTGCAGGCTGGTTATTATCTTTTTACAGTTATCAGGCCGATGCAGTACAAACTCTTGATACCCAACACGGTATTTTACTGTCATTCACTGTACTACCTGCTTTTGGCTCATTATTTGTTGCCTACATAATGAAAAAATATACACTGACTAATCAGGTTGTTGAAAATATTCAATCTAAACTAACAGCTAGTTAAGATATATACTCTAAGGTATTATTTAGCCGAAGTAGTTAAGGATAAGCGAGTGAACAAATAACATGGCAACAATTTATCAAGTCTCAGAGCTTGCGGGCGTATCGTTAGCCACCGTTTCTCGCGTGATGAACAAAAATACCCGTGTAAGCGATAAAACTAAACAAAAAGTGCTTGATGCTATGGCGCAGCTTGGCTACAAGCCTAATTCAATAGCGCAATCTTTAGCCTCTAACTGTACTAACAGTGTCGGTATTTTAGTGTCTGAGTTACATGGTCCTTTCTTTGCCCAAATGATGGCAGGCATTGAGTCGGAGCTTCGTGCTGCGGGTAAACACGTTATTATTACTACCGGACACAGTGAAGAAGACAAAGAACAAGAAGGCATTGAGTTTTTAATTAGCAGACGCTGCGATGCCATTATTTTGCACGTAGAAGCCGTCTCAGACGACTACCTAATAAAACTAAGCCAAGGCTCTACACCCGTTTATTTAATGAGCCGTTACGTAGAGCAACTAAAAGACAACTGTATCAGTCTAGATAATCAATTAGGTGGTTACCTAGCCACTAAATCTATATTAAATCAAGGCCATACACAAATAGCGTATATTGCAGGCCCGCAGTTTAAAGCCGATGCATTTAATAGACTTGAAGGTCACAAACAAGCGCTTACAGAGGCTGGTGTTAAATTTGATCCTACGCTTTTTTATATTGGCGACTTTAACGAAACTGGCGGTAGTAAAGGCTTAAAACATTTTATTGATGAAAAACTTAGCTTTACTGCACTGGTATGCGCCAATGACGAAATGGCCTCCGGTGCTATGAAGTATGCACGAGAGCACGGTTATAACTTACCAATTGATTTATCGATTGTTGGATTTGATAACGTTATTTTTGCAAACTACCTATACCCTACACTCACGACCATAGATAATCCGGTCGGGAAAATGGGCGAAATGGCAGCTAAATTAGTGCTTAAAGACGTATATCAAAATAAAAACCTCGTTATAAATCGCTTTTTTGAACCTACTTTAATGCAGCGCGATTCATCAGCACCACTTATTAAATAAAAACTAAAGGCTAAAGGCTAAAAACGAGTACTGATTTTGGTACAAAAAAAGCGGCTAAATGCCTAATGCCAGTCAGTTAAGCTGACTGGCATTTTTCTTTTTATGGGGATACTTAGATGGTTTTGGCTTAACCCATCGGG